>NZ_JBXWOP010000008.1:0-203525 GCF_059610965.1 Ruegeria sp. CDSB136 | reverse complement strand
CGGACACAGGACTGTACTGACCAGCCGCGCAATCAGAGCATTTTGTCCTTGCAAAGCAGACGCCATCCACACAGGACAAACCGGACTTGTGCGATTGCGGCAATTGCTGACGCAGCATTGATTTGCTGTCGCAGCACATTCATCGCTGCGTTGCAGCTGTTGTCGCCAGACCGGTCATTCAAAGCTATGATGATGCGATACTATCAAACTGTAGTTTCGAGGCACATAGGATCAGCAACTTAGACGCCGAACAAAGCCAACGTTTGCGTTGTCGCAGGCAGTGCAGCAGGACAGGCCATGCGGGCCTTCAGCCAGTAAGCAAATTCTCGTTGTGGCTCATGCAGGTGGCGGGGAAGAGGGGGTAATTCGCGGTCGTGGAATTTTTCATTAAGTTGAGATATTGCAGAGATTGGATCTTTGGTTCTTGCTTCGTGTTTGAATTGATCGGGAACGAAGCACCAATAGTGCTTCTATTTGTTGTTATGCTTTTTTGACGAGCGTAATCTTGTTTTTCTGACAGGAAATTAACGTTACTGCCGAACGCGATAGCCGGAAGCAATGATCTTGTTTATCAGAACAGCGGCGGCCTGGTGCATGTCCTTTTCATCGTTATTGCCGACCGCTGTTTCGTGGACAGCAGCTGCGTCATGCAGAACTCCCACAATTTCATGTTCGGGCAGAAGCTCACGATCTTTAATTGCAAGCAAAAGCGCTTCACAAATTGAGAGTGCGGCCATTCCTGAATGGTCTTGCCGGTCAGCCATGGTAGACGTCCTTTTCTAACAGGCGTCCAAGCATGGAAGCGCCACGATGAATTGCACCATACTGGCATAGATTGCTGTATACTTAACTGATCGAAAGCAGTCTTGGCGTCGGATAGTTTCGCGGGCTGCTCATCGATGAAGGAAGAACACTTGCGCACTATCAAAAATAGTCCACTCACCCGAAAGCTTTCAAACTTCGTCGCTCTGACTGAGGTTGAACTTGCGGTATTGGCACGCCTGCACAAGCGTCGCAGAACCTTTGAAGCCGGACGTGACCTTGTGCATCAAGGGCAATCAGAGCAGGCGGCCTACATTCTGGCCTCGGGCTGGGTTTGTTCCTACAAAACCCAGACTGACGGGTCGCGTCAGATCGTCGATTTCCAAATACCGGGTGACTTTCTGGGCTTGCGAAGCGTTCTGTTGCACACCTCGGATCACAGCATAGAACCAATCATGGAAATCCAAGCCATTGAAGTAGTAGTGGATGATCTCCTGGAAGCATTTGCGCAAACGCCCCGGCTGGCGACAGCAATTCTTTGGGCGGTATCTCGAGATGAAGCGATGGTGGTTGAGCACCTGGTCAACATAGGACGGCGAGATGCGGGTGAGCGCATGGCGCATTTTCTATTGGAACTTGGTGTGAGGCTGACTCAGGTCGGGATGGCAAGCAAGATGGGATACGCCTGCCCTCTGACACAATACCACCTTGCCGATACGCTCGGACTGAGTGCCGTACATGTTAATCGTGTCCTACGGCAACTGCGGGAAAAGGGGCTGGTTACTTTTCAATCCGGACAAGTGGTATTTGATGATTATGACGGACTGGTGACGTTGGCCGGTTTTGACCCCACTTATCTGGATCAGGCCGGGCCACTGTTGAAGCAATAAGTTCACCCCTTCAGCGATGCCGGGATTTTGATGATAGTTGCCTGGTTAGAGACGCCATTCGCTTCGGCAGATTTGGGATTTCACTGAAAAAGAAGCGCAAGATAAATACAGTCCGATTGCGGTACTGGATTTCCTGCGCTTCTCAAATACTCGTTAAGAACACGCCAGCAAATATCCCGCCAACACACATCACGTTGCCGGAATCCAAACATCGTTGCACTGACGCAAGTTAGTCAATTTTTGGCACTACCTGATCCTCGGGCACCAAGTGCATTTGAGATTCCAATAAAATTCAGGTCATTGGCCGCAGACTAACATCGATCAGCGCGCGTCTGCCATTTGCACATTATTCTAAATTACAACGCCAGTACTACCGCGGCGCTTACGAGCGTGTACCGCGGCAGACTGCGCGGGGAAGATCCAACAAACTAAATGGAGGACAAAGGTGAGCACAAGATCGTCCAGTTCTTTGGTGACGTTTTCAAATCCGTTCTCTTTGTCCGGCTACCCGGATGTACTTCCTGCAGGCGAGTATGAAGTAGTTGTCGAAGAAGAGCTACTGCAGGGCCTGAGTTTCGAAGCATATCGCAGAACCGGAACCTACCTGACAGTTCGGGGCAAAGGCAGCAAGCCAGGCCGCACGGAAATGCGCCCAATTGACCCAGAAGATTTTGAACTGGCGCTTAAGCACGACCAGACCTTGGCCACATCTAACAATGACAGCGATGCGGCGCTTTCCCCGCAGGAGGAATAGATTATGAACACGCCCGAATGGCTTAAACCCGGAATCTACGGTGCTCTGATCGGCGGGGTTTTCGTAGGCGTCGTTGGATTTTCATGGGGTGGATGGATGACCGGCGGTAGCGCGGACAAGATGGCCAACGCCATGTCCCGCGACAATGTAATCGCTGCGTTGGTTCCGGTCTGCGTCGACATGGCGAGAACTGACGCCCAACGCGCCGAAAAAATAACGACGATCAAAGAGGCTTCTTCTTTCAAGCAGAAGGATGCCGTCATGGCGGCTGGCTGGGCAACGGTGCCGGGATCCCAAACTCCTAACAAAGACCTGGCGCAGGCCTGTATCGAGGGGCTGAACCTGGATGGATCGTAACACAATCACTCAACATTCGGACAACGCCGTTTGCATCAGGGCAAATCGAAAAAATCAGTACCGGTTTTGCGCTCACTTAATGGCTGCGTTGTTTGTTGTCGTCTTCAGCAGTTTGGCGGGCTCCTTTATCTCATCAAGTCCCGCATCGGCCGAAACAAATTCGATCCCGGATAACGCGCATCCCAAAAAGTATGGCGACGGTTGGGAATGCGATTTGTCCTATCGGTTGAAAGGCGAAGAATGCGTGGCCATTGTCGTGCCGGGAAATGCCTACCCCACAAACAGAACCTATGGCTCAGGGTGGGCATGTATGCATGGCTTTGTTGAAGTTGGCGGCACCTCATGCACCGAAGTGATTGTGCCTGAGGGTGGATATCTCGATCCATCAGGTGAGAGGTGGCGGTGCCTGCGTGGATACACAAGAGTAGACGATAGCTGCCAGAAAATCGTGGTGCCGGATAATGCTTACCTGACGAATAGCACTTATGGATCTGCATGGCGTTGCAACCGTGGCTACGAAAAAGACGGAGAAGCATGCGTGGCAGTAGCGGTGCCGGAAAACGCTTTTCTGAACGCATCAACCAGCGGGCGTCCCTGGACGTGCGAGCGTGGGTATTTTGAGCGCGACGGACGGTGCGATGCCGTGTTTGTGCCTGAAAATGCTTTCTACGATGACGCGATCCATGGAGTTGGATGGAAATGCGAACGTGGCTACGAGGCGTCCGGTGATCGCTGCAATGCAATCGAGCTACCGGCAAATGCCCATATCGACCGATCCGGCAATGGGTGGCAATGCCACAAAAACTATCATCGATCAGAAGGGCTGTGTGTTCTGAACCAGTGAGAATTCAGACAGAAAGCCCACTTTCCCAAACTTCACAATTTTTGCCCGTCCTTACCAAGGACGCGCGTTTCACACTCCAAAAAAGGAACAAATATGAAACCCGTACCCATTGCGTCGGATGCCAAGCAGTTCATTGCCAGCGATGCGCAAAAGCTGGCGCCTGAACAAGCAGTTTTTCCAGAGCTTCACCGCAAGACACTCGTGACAGATACACCGACTGCAATTGTGTATTGCGAAGGAAACTTCGCAAAGATCGATGGCAAGACGGCTAATGGTCTCGTTCGACATTCACAGGCCTATCGCGTTCTTTCGGTGATCGACAGCACGTATGGCGGTTGTGACAGTGGCAAAGTGCTTGATAATATCGCAAATCAGGTTCCCATCTTCGATGATCTTGATGCCGCCGTCGCTAATGAAGCTACGATCCCCGACACTTTTATTTACGGAATGGCGCCGGCCAGCGGCAGAATGTCCCTTGAGGATCGCGAAGTTGTTGTGGATGCGATAACGCTCGGAATGAACATCGTCAGTGGGCTGCATGAATTTCTTAGCGATGACAAGGAGCTCGCCGGATTTGCCAAAATTCACGATGTCACGATACGCGACATTCGCAAGCCGCGGCCAAATCCCGACCTGCGCCTGTTAGATGGCAGTATTGGAGACGTCCAGGCGATCCGCATCGCAGTGTTCGGCACCGATTGTGCAATTGGAAAGCGTACAACCGCGACAATCCTGACAGGCGCACTTAACGCGCATGGGATCAAAACAGTTTTGGTCGGCACCGGCCAAACTGGTTTGATGCAGGGCGCCAAGTATGGTGTCGCGATGGATTCGGTGCCGCCGCAATTTTGTTGTGGCGAACTTGAGCGCGCTGTCGTTGCGGCATCCGAGGGTGAGCACCCGGATGTAATAGTGATCGAGGGCCAGGGCGCGCTAAGCCATCCGGCTTTTTGCACATCAGCCTTCATTCTGCGAGGCAGTCAGCCACATGCAGTTATTCTTCAACACGCGCCTAAACGAAAACGTCGATGTGATTTCCCCAACATGACTATGCCCGACCCTTGCGATGAAATCACCCTGATCGAGGCTTTTGCGAACACAGAGGTAATTGGCATGACGATCAACCATGAAGGAATGAATGATGTTGAGATTTCAAAGGCCATCACAGACTACAACTGCAAATTGTATCTCCCGGTCACTGACGCATTGAACCGTCCTCCAAAAAACTTGGTGAATATGGTTCTATCTGCCTTTCCGCGCTTGCAACCCGTACGTGCTACGACGATTGAATGAGCAAGCTGCGTATTGACGTTGATCTGGACAAAATTCGGTACAACACACGGTTCCTGGTCGACCACCTTAGACCCCGCGGAATTACGGTGACAGGTGTGACAAAAGCCGTTTGCGGTCATCCTGAGATTGCGAATGCTATGCTTGAAGGTGGCGCGACAGGGCTGGCGGACGCGCGGATCAGCAATATCATGCGTATGCGCGATGCTGGGATCTCGTGCTCCATATCCTTGATCCGAACGCCCATGCTGAGCCAGGTCGCGCAAGTTGTTGATAACTGCAATGTCAGCTTCAACACAGAGATGGACATTATCGCAAGCCTGGCCGTGAGTGCGCTGGGAAAGAACATTACTCACAATATTATCCTGATGGTGGAAATGGGGGATATGCGGGAAGGCATCTTGCCTGAACACATTGAAAGCACTGTGTCTCAAATTCTTAGAATGGAAGGGATTTCTCTGAAGGGGATTGGTGCAAATTTTGCCTGTCTGGGTCATGTGGCACCCTCTGCAGGAGCAATGGAATTGCTTTCGTCGCTTGCCGTCGGCACCGAACTTGCAAATGGACCCGCTCTGGAAACAGTGTCAGGCGGCGGCTCAGCCAGTTTGCCATGGGCGCTTGGCAAGGGGGCGACCGGAAAGATCAACAACCTGCGTCTGGGTGAGGCCATCCTGCTGGGTACTGACCCCATTTCGGGGTACACGATCGACGGGCTATACACAGATGTTTTCACGCTTTGGGCGGAAGTGATCGAAACGAAGACCAAAGCAAATTCAAATCCCGTGCAAATGACTTATCCTATGCCTTCAATGCGGTGTGTGACTTTAGACAGTCCTTCGAACACTCGGTCGATCCTTGCCATTGGACACCAGGACACCGATGCGGCGGGTCTAATTTTCCCTACTGGCGTCACGTTCGTCGGAGCCACCAGTGATCATATCGTTGTTGAAACCACCAATTGCCTGCTTCGCGCTGGTGGCGAGATGAAACTGAAATTGAACTATAGCGCGCTCTCGCGCGGCATGGCTGCACCCGATGTAGCAAAAGTCTTCCATGGTGATGGCGCATTGGTTGACTGCACCGCAGCGAACACTGATCGCCCATATTCGAAGCGAAAGTAGCGCGCCAGGGTTGCCGCCGCCTCGGCTCTGCTTCAGCCACCCGTCTTATTCTACGGCTTTACGTAGTAAATGAGGCACCCAATCCCTATATTGGATGTAGCCGCATTCACTTTTCACACCCCATCTGGGCTTGTGGGTGGTGCGGACAATCAAAGGATCAAAATGATGTCTTTCAAAGACCTGACGACCAGAGCGGCTGCCGCACTGAAGGAAAACGATGCGGACGCGTCAAAAAAAGAAGTGACGTCGAAAGGGCAGGACACCGTCCCCGAAAAACCAAAGCCTAAACCCCAAAACTGATAATACCCTGCCGGGAGTGGGTGGCTTGTTCTTGTCTGCATCTCCGAGCGAGCGGTATCAGCAAAGGAGAACTACCCAAATGAACCAACTAATCAGCAAGACAATCGCAGTCTTTTCCAGGCCGTTTACTTTCCCTGGCTTTGACGAATTACTCCCGGCGGGCGAATACGACATAGAAACTGAGCTTTCCGCACCACCAGATTATTTGGATCCAGAAGCCTGGAAAGCATCAGTGCTAATCTTTCTGCATCCACGGAAATCTCACCCCGGTCTGGCGCGAACCTTGACCGTTTCTCTTGCTGATTTGGAGAGAGCCCGCGCAAGGGATAAATTGTCTGCGAAGGAGTTGTCGCAATTCCTGCTCGACCAGCTTTTGGCCGATCCCATGGTGCAATTGATTATGGAAGCGGATGGCGTTTCAGAGACTCAACTTCGGCACCTCTACTCGGAGTCGATCATCTCTGAGGCAGACGACATATCATCAGATCAACGAGCCCTACCGCGAGGATGCGGAAACGGTTCTCGGTATACTTTCGCTGTCCAAGCTGCTGAGAACGAAGGAATGCCAGTTCGTCCTAATAAAACCCCTCGGATTACAGGCCGTCCCATCGGACAGTCTGAACCAGGCAGCTCCTTCAATCTCAAGGCTTAGGGCTCGGAACTTTCTTTTCCAGTCGCTGTATAAACCAAAACAGAAATCGAGGCCAAGAACTGATGGAAGACTTCGACAACGAAGCAGATCCGATCGTGGCTCGCGCCCACAATGATGTGCCGCAAGAACGCCCGTGCCTACGTTGCAGAACGCCATTCTGGAGCGAAGGGTTCGGAGAGCGGATTTGTCGACGCTGCAAGGGGTTGAGCGCGTGGCGAAATGGCGTATCGGTAAGCCCCGGGTTAGCTCGGCGTCGCTGATAACCTGACGCCGGTCTTACCAGCTTTTCTGATCATATCTCATTTTACCTCATTGGTGCTGACCCAGCCCGCTAATCCGGGCCGTTTTAGTGTGGAACCAGGTCGGTAATCGGCGCTGAAGACGAAGCGTAACCGCAATCGGATTGGAACCGAGCGGATATGGCACGCATTCGCTTCGCCGAACCAAAGTAGCTGAGATCTACCGCAAGAAAGGAAATCTCCGCGCGGTCCAACTTCTGCTCGGGCACACAAAAGTCGATAGCACCGTGCGATACTTGGGCGTTGAATTGGAAGACGCGCTAAGCATTGCAGAGCGCATAGACATCTGAGACAGTTTGGCGTTCGGCACTGTCGGTCGCCAATCCATAGCGGTTCTAGTTCTTTTACGCAGGGGGGGGACGTAGCGAGCCCTGAGCGGAAGTGTCAAAATCTTGTTGCATGCGCTCGCAGCACAGATTTCTCGGCACAGGCGCAATTTACAGGGTACCGGACCGAGCGGCCATTTGATCGCACCGCGGGTACTTGTGCAGAAGCGGCGCGAACATCCCCGCCTGACAGCCAATGTCGTCCGGCCAGTCATTCCTAGTTACGAGGAAGCCTTGATCACATACTCCTCTCTCGCCGCACTCAGGCCCGGCAACTGAAACGCGGACTTAAACTGCCACCCGCTGATAGCCTGGCCCCAATTCGACACAACGAAAAACTAATACCAGACAATTTCTTTCGGTAGTTCACCAGGAACCTTGGTCACCGGCAGTTTCAAATACTACTAGCCGTAGCGGTGCTCCCATTGCGATGAGGGAAACTTCCTTGACTCTATTCTGGGTAAGGACCACAAAAGCGCATTGGTGAAAATTACTCGCCGCCGCGATGCTGCCGGTTACGATAATCCAATGGCCTTCAGACTAACTGTAGCATGTGCCCCAGCATAGGAACGGGTTTCGCTGGGGTCTTCGCTATGAGCTCGTTCCTCGCAAGCATTCGCAACCGTCACCTGACAAGCCCCAGTCATCGCGTGACCCATGAAAGAAGGCGCCGTATGAACAGCACATGGCTCATAAATTGCGTACTTGATGCCAGATAGATCAAGTCTGACGCTCCGTATCAATCTGTCATTCATCGTGTTTACGCGCTGCATTCTTTGTTTGATCCCGACACTTTTGGTGTTGCTCTCAGGAACGCAGCTTCCTGCCCAAGTCGCAGGCAATGCCGATGGATCGGTTTGTGACGAAGGTTTCGAAAACAAGAACGGATCGTGCCAAAGAATAGACTTACCAGAAAACGCATATTTAACTGGTAGCTCCTATGGCAGCGGCTGGGAATGCAATCACGGTTTTCAGAATGTCGGAGAACTCTGTGAGGAAATAAGAGTTCCTGAAAATGCCTTTCTTGTATCAACCGGAGATCAGTGGAAATGCAATCGGCTGTTCCGGCGTGTTGGAGAAGAATGCGAAGAACTGATTGCACCTCAAAATGGGTACGTCGAAACGCGGTTTGGTGCGCAAGAAGTACACTGCAACTGGGGATTTCGTAAGGAAAGCCAGGAGTGTGTTGCAATAGTTGTCCCAAAAAACGGTCGTCTGAGCGACAAAAGAAGCTCGGATGGTTGGGTGTGCATCAGAGGTTACAGGGCAGCGGATAGCGGCTGTGAGCCCGTGGCAGTTCCACAGCATGCATACCTTGCGCCTGAAACTTATTCCGGATGGAAATGCGAACGTGGTTTTCGCGCAAACCGGGACAGGTGCGTTGCGATCCTCGTCCCTTCAAATGCTCACTTAAATCGAAGAGGTGATGGTTGGGAATGCAATCGGCCGTTCACACGACAGAACGATACGTGCACCGAAAACATGCCGCGAAAATAGGTTGCTGGAAATCAATATCGCCTGACAAATCCGGAAGGACCAAGCCGTGAACCATAACTCGATTGACGAAAACCTTGGCAAAATGCTCAAGGCCGAAAGGGCACATCGCTGGTCCTACAGAGTAAAGATGTTTATCGCGTTATTGGTGTTTGTTGCGACCATAATTGTGGTGGTGTTTCTCTGATGCGCAAAAATGCCCCTCAAGTAACCCTTCACGGTTCAAAGATGTCAGCTCGTGGTCTGGAACAAAGAGCATTTCAGGATCGCAGTGTTCGTGAGTCGCGGAACGCTGACGTAGCAGGAGTGATTGAAGAAGAATTTGGAAAGTACTTGATTAAGGCCGGCATCCTGAGTGGTAACAGCGTTGCGCGCGCATTCCCCAAGCCACCAGCTAAAACACAGGCAATGATTGCCGATGCAGTTGGCGAAACGCCGGCATTAGCCATTGAAGCCTTAAAAGAAGTTCTCGAAGAACGAGACAGGAAGCGTAGCGGTCAACGCCGTTTGGAGGGAAACTCCGGCACCCTCGTTCCCAGTGAAAGAGAATATGCCGAGGCATTGCGCCAGATCAGGCTCACCCCTGCGCAAGTCACAATGCTCAAAGCACTTACAATCGCAGGCAAGGACGGTCTGACCATTGGTCACTTGTCTCAGGCAGCCGGTTACAAATCGCGCGAGGCATCCATAAAGGTCTTCAAGAAAATCGGACTATTGATCGCAGAATATCTGGAGCTCGAACTTCCCGAAGCCGGATCGGTACAGAATGATGGCGCCGCTCAGGTCCTGGCGTTTTCTCACATCGAAAGTGACGATGAGCCAGCCACTTGGATCATGCATCAGGAACTGCGCGACGCTGTTCGTTCGGTTCTATGACGCACGTTCCAGCCCCCGCTTTTGCAACGAACTCTGAACCGGAACAATTGCACGAAAGGTTGCTCACGTAGCTTATGTTGGAGAAAAGACCATATCCGCTCGACCTGATCTATGTACCTGTGAAACGGGCGAAAACGCTTGATCAACAAAAAGTTCTGACGCTGGCCGAAGATATCCTGAAGAACGGCCAGAAGACCCCGATCCAGATACGCTCGGACAACAAGAGGTTCGTGCTGATTGAAGGCCTTCACCGATTAGAGGCCATTCGCGCCTTGGGCGGCGATACGGTCGATGCCTATTTGGTCCGCGCCAGATTACACTAAACTCTTGTTGGGATTGGCGTTCGACAAAGCCTGAGAAAACGTCAGCAGGCGCTGACATTCTTCATCCCAAAGATGCAATCGTGCGCAATGAAGGCTCTCATATAGAGTAATACGCTGGCAATTTTCCAACTCGGAATGGTCACGCAATACCTCGTTTAGCCGATAAAACGGTATGCGGCTGGCAAGGTGGTGAACATGGTGCACACCGATATTGGCAGAGAACCACCGCAGGATGCCTGGCAGGGCATAGTGAGAACTTCCATAGAATGCGGCGTTCTGAAGATTCCACACTTCTTCCCGTTCCCAGGTCGTGTGTTCAAACTGGTGTTGAATATAGAATAGCCAAATACCAATCGACGCGGCGACGATCATGGTTGGAAGGAATACAAAAACCAGTACATCCAGGCCTCCGGTCCAAAAAATCAGAGCCAGGACCACCGCAATCGCGGCGTTTGTTCCCATTGCACTTGCCCAATACAGCCAGCCTGACCGCATGAAACCAAAGGGCAAGCGATTTTGAAAAACGAACGTGTAGACCGGTACGATACAGAACAGGATGAAGGGGTTCCGGATTAACCTGTAAGCGGCACGCCCGAACCAATTCCGTTTCAGGTATTCCTCAATGGTCAATGTAGGAATGTCACCCATACCACGCCGATCAAGGTTACCGGTTGAGGCATGGTGAATCGCATGGCTTTGCCGCCAGACGTCATAGGGTGTCAGGGCGAGAACACCCAGAACCCGGCCAGTCCAATTGCAAACATTGCGGCTTCTAAAGAAAGATCCGTGACCACAATCATGCATGATGATGAAGATACGCACCAGAAATGCGGCGTTCAGGATGGCCAGTAGAACAGTGACCCAGATACTAAGGGATAGCGCAAACCACGCTGCGCCCCATAGCGCGAAAAAGGGGATGACAGTGATTGTCAGTTCAAAAACGCTACGCTTCGTATCGGGCACACGGTATTGCGCGAGCGCCCGGGTCAATTCCTGCTGTTGCAACTGACTTGTTCTCCAAGGGCTTTTAGCAGCCCGTTGTGCAAACGAGCACCCCATAAGGGTGCCCGTAAAAGGTCAGGCCAGTGCCAGATTGGCGGCGCTGTCGCGTCCGTCACGGCCAGCTTCGACGTCAAAAGTGACCTTCTGGCCGTCTTTCAATTCGCTGATGCCGGAACGTTCAAGTGCTGAGATATGCACGAACACATCGCGCTTACCATCTTCAGGCTCGATAAAGCCAAAACCTTTGGTCGAGTTGAACCATTTTACTGTGCCATTTGCCATGGTGGAAGTCTCCTAATACTTGCCGCCCGCATCATTGCGGCGACTCGGCGTGGTCGGTCTGAATCGAAAGACTGAACGCCGAGTTTGGGAGACAGCAGGTCGAAAAAGAAAAACGTAAGCCGTGTGTATATGGACTTCGAGTACACACGATACAAGCCTTGATACAATGGAAAGCAACAGAAGATCTGAGTCTGCCTAGCCCAATTTGGGACAAAGATAGGCAGAACGCATTGCTCTGCGTTTCGGAAATCAGAGGTCGGCTTCTGATAAAACCTGCCGAATGCGTATGCAGCAAATTGATTGCTCAGGCACGGCAGGTAGGGCTCACTGTCCGAAATCGCCGCGTGCTTCAAGAACACCGCGGCCAGGCACAAATGTTCATTGATTGATTGAAACATTACTAAATCAACGAGTTGACCTCTCTAACGAACGGTAGATTCTGCGCGGCCCGAATCTTGGGTCATGCTGCGTTGGCATAGGGCGACTGCGAGCCTCAAAGTGCCATTAGTAGGTCCGTATCTGCGTAAGCATCGGGCAAGAAACGTTACCGATGTTACAGTTGGCCGTAAGTTCATTCAGGGCGGCCTCCAATCGCTTAAGTTCGATTATCTTCATACGCACATTGGAGATATGAAGCTCGGCCAGTTCCTTAACGGATTGGCAATCCTCGCTATCACCTTCGGACAGGTTGAGAAGCACCTTTGCATCGGCAAGCGCAAAACCCAAGTCTCGGCACTTCCTTAGAAAACAAAGCCGTCCCACATCGTGCGCAGAGTACATGCGTCGATTATTCGATGCCCTTTCTGGTTTCGGCACGATCCCTTCGCGTTCGTAGTAGCGGATAGTTTCAATTCCGACACCGCTTTGCCGGGATGCCTCCCCAATCGCAAACATGTGAGATTTCCTGTCTTGATCCTGTAGTGGCTACAGAAGTTATACGAGAGGTTGTTGTCTCTACAACTCCGCGCGACGTAGTCCATCAGGGAAACAGAATGCAGAAGTACCTTAGCCTCAGCTATTTGGGATCGCTATCAGCGCTTGGCGTCGCGACTTGCTGCGTTTTGCCCATGATGATGATGTTACTGGGGCTGGGCGGCAGTTGGTTGGCAATCTTTGGGAAGGTTGCGGCAGCGAGTTACTATGTGCTGACGATTTCAACGGCGCTCGTCGCGATATCGTGGCTGGTATCTTATCGGCGCGGTTCCTTACCGACGTTAAAATGGCGGCTTGCAGGAACAACTCTAATCACCGGCGTGGCTTGGGTCGTTGTGTTTAACGAGGCACGGATTAACGATTACCTGATCATGCAGATGTGAGACTATGACAAAACAAACTGTAGTCCTAGAAAGCACCCTGATTTGCCCGAAGTGCGGCCACAGCGAAACCGAGCAAATGCCAACGGATGCTTGCCAGTGGTTCTATGAATGCAAGTCGTGCAAAACAGTTTTGAAGCCGTTGGAAGGCGACTGTTGTGTTTACTGTTCATATGCCACGGTCCCGTGTCCACCAATTCAGCTAGGCGATAGCTGTTGCGGATGAAGTGAAGGACGGCTTTGTTGAGCAAACTGTGAACTGCCGCCGCGAGCATCGCTGCTATTTGCATGAATGACAGTTCTTTCCGCTGCTTGGCCGCACAAGATATTCGGCAGTTGCAATGTTGTTACTGCTACAAGCGCATGCAGCAATAAAATCCAGGGTACAGGTTGGGCTCGCAACTGACCTTCTCTGCGCACACCATGAATGGCCGTTCCGGCGCTAGCGTACTATATCGCCCCCAGCCTTAAGCGACCCCACAAACTCAATCAATGGCTCAAAATCAAACCCATCAGCAGCCCGTAGTGCCGCGATGTAACGTGTGCGGTGGTCACCGTCCGCAGTCAGTGTCCCACTGCCTGACCAGTCGAGGAATATGTCCGGATCAATCGTGGTTAGGTAGGCATCCGCCATGATCCGAGCCCAGCGTCCGTTACCGTTGGCGAAGGGGTGAACCCATACCAGTTTGTGGTGGAAGCGCGCGGTGGCTTCCAGCGGCTCGTAGGTGCCGTTGTCGCACCAGTATCGGGCGTCGTCGAGGCAGGTGCGCATCTCGGTCGAGATGTGCCAGACCGGCACGCCGATGTTCTTCTCGGTCAAGCGGTAGACGCCTGCCCAATCCCAGACTTGGCCGAACAATCGCTTGTGGACCTCTCGTGCTGCATCGTCGGTCATAACTTCAAATGACTTGGGCCGCCGATCTAGCCAGGTAAGCCCTTCGATAATGTTTTCACCCTCCAGCTCATTCAGCTCGCCGCGCGTGGTGATGTGCTTGGCCTTAAGGCCAAGCAACTCGTCCGGTGTCAGTGGTGTTGCGCCGGTGGGTTCGTGCAGTTCCAAGGTCACTTCCAGAAATCCCGCGGCTTCTCACGTGCGATTTCCTTCGCAAGCTCTTCAATCATCTCTTCCTGGCTGCGCAAGCCTTCGATCTGCTCTTCCAAGGCCATGTGCGCGCGGGTGCGTTGTATGATGCGTTTGGCCTTCTTGCGAGCCTGCGCCATGACGATCTCCTCGACCGCTCCTTTGCGCGGAATGATCGCGTAGACCAGTTTACCGCCCATCGCCTCAGCCATCTTGTCCAGCTGGTTAAGGGAGATTGTTCCAGCTTTTTCCTTTTGGATAGAGCTGTAAACGCTGTTCCTGGATACGCTTAGCCGTTCGGCTAGCGTTGGTGCGCTCATGCCAATGGCTTCCTGGAAGGTTGCGATCCAACCTCCAAGTGGCTTGGCGAAGGCCTGAGCCACTTGACTAGCCTGGTTTATCTTGCCTTCGGCTTGCCGCTGTTTTGCGCTTGATACGGACATCTGCCAACCTATGGTTTTGCATATTTACGTCTATTGTAATACTTTAGTATGTCATTCTAACACGATTTGCAATACTACAATATGCCAAGTAATTTGATTTTGCCATGCCATAGCATTGCAGAATTACCAAAAGTTTTCGTAATCGGAAACACTCAAACTCATTGATGTGCTGGGAAGGCCGAGCAGAAATCACTAAGTTTCCGCGAGGAGAAATTGCTGTCCAACGGCAATTTCCTTCGCATTGATACCCAACTCCTTGATCGGATAGCCTTTATCGCCCCACCAACGAATATTTCGCATGTAGCCATTTCCAGCAACGTCCACAAACAAGCAGCGGATGTTCTGGTAGTCGCCCCAGACACCCGCTACGGCAATAAGCGGAACCCCTTCTGGAAGGCAAGCCACCTTTTCAAAACCGCGATAGTCGATGCCGTATTCGCGGGCTTGATGATAGCTCATGGTGAAGTGGTCGTGTGCAAAACTCATTGGTTTCCCTTCTTCGCTAAAGTTCCAGACCATGGCTGCGGCCTCGTTCGATCTGCAATTCGTTCAGCTCTGCTTCAGCTTCTCTTCGGCGGCCTTCACTAAGCTCAAGCTCTCGTTCAACTTCGTGTCCAGCGCGTTGTAAGTGGCCTCTTCGTTCAGCAAGCCACGCAACGCCCTCATTGACGCGATCTGCGAGCGTATGAGCAACGTCGTGCAGGCCGCGATACCATCCAATTGGGCTTGCAGCCTCTTCGTTGAGCGTGCCTCTAATCCGCTCAATTCTTTGGCTGAGGTTTCGCAGGCCGTCACCAACCGCTCGACGCAGGCGAGCAAGTCGCGTTCCAAGGCTGTCAGGGGCGTTGTCATTCATCTCTCCTCGATCTTGATGCAAATGACCGGCCTCCCAGCCATCGTGCAGGTCTTCAGCTCGGTCTGGTCGGGGTCCAGCGTCAGCCAGGTCTGTTCCCCTTGGTCGATCCGCGTCAGGCCCAGTTCCGCCAGCTCCGAACGTGTCAGCAGAACCATCCAAAACCAGCTCGCGGCCATCATCGAGGCGATCCCCGTCACGATCAGCCCTGAGATCACCCAAGGAGAGATCGTCAGCCAGCGCCTGATCTGCTCGGTCCGTGTCTCGAACAAGCTCCTGCTCTCGTTCAGGAAGTGACGCGTATCGCTCTCGATGGTACGCCGCGCGTCGCTCACAATGGCTGTCAAATCGGTTCTGAAGCTCTCCAGCTGGGATGCCATCGAGGCGGCGTAGTCTTGGCGTATCGTGTCCAGCTCCGCGTTCAGTTTCTCGCTCAGCCGCGTCGGCTTGCCAGTCTTCATGAAAAATCTCTCCTTTAAGGCGCCAGCGTTCGCCGGACGCGGGGTCTTGGGCGGTCAGATAGGATTTGCCCGCACGAGGTAGGTCGAAGCCCGCGTCGGTAAGCGCCTCGATCATGCTTGCACGATCCTCGATCAGACCCATGGAAATCTGATCGAGGATCCACGCATGCAGTTCGTCGCGGCCTTGGGCGCGGTTCGGAGCTTCGATGGTGTCACGCACTTCTTGGGTGCGCTCCAGTTCCATTGGATCGGCCCAGCCGTGGCGCTGGTTCATCAGGTCGCGCAGGCTGTCATAGGCGTCCTGGTAGCCCGGTGGCGCGATGTTAAGGCTGCGCCCGGTGGTCAGCTCCAGACGCGGGGTGCAGAAATGCAGCTCGACGCGGTCTTCGTGGCTGTGACGGACCCAGAGCATGTCATACTGCTCGCCGTCCAGCCCGGCGAAGGCTAGTTGCTCAAAGGCGTCCATTACCTCGGCCTGCCGCGCCTCGCTGGGAGCATCCTCGGCGGCAAAGCTGATCACGCCTGCACGATAGGTCCACTGGTGACGGCTCGCATCGATCAGGGCCTCGGTGCGGCTGGGATCGCCACGCAGCACCTCGGGCAAGGGATCGCGCGTCACCGTCAGCGGCTGGCCGTCTGCATCGCGGATCAGGTCACGGTTGCCATCGTAGGCCAGCACGCGCTCAGCCACGAGGTAGCCGACCGGCCCGGCGCCCGCGCCCTTGCCGTTGGGAAAGAACTTGATCAGCACCGCCGCGCCTCGTCGAGGAGCTGGGCAAGCTGGCGTTCGATCACCAACAGGCGGCGAGCAACCGCCAGGCTGTCGAGGTCGGTGCGACCCACCAGCATCGCCCGGTTCAGCCAACGCGCGATCTGGTTGAGGTTGCCGCCGATACACCCCACGGCCAGCACCAGCGCCGGATCGACGCGCGGCACGGGCTTGCGACGGCGGGCCTCGGTCAGGCCAAGTGCCTCCCGCAGGAGCGTCGCGGCGGGCAGGCCAGCGGCCTCGGCTCTGGCGCGCAGCTCGGCCTTCTCGGTCGCCGTGCAACGGAAGACGAAGGTCTCTGTCAGCGGCTCCTTCGCGCGGGGCTTGCCCGCGCCGGTGGGGTTCGAAGGGGAGGCTTGCCGCCCCTCGCAAGGTCCCATGTCATCCGCGCCAGCGTATGACATGGGTCGCATTGCTGTTTGCTCAGACCGCATGGCGGTGCTCCGCGTTTTCTGACGTCTCGCGGATCAAATCTCTGAGCAATTGGAGCTGGTCCTGCCACTCAGCGCTGCCCAACGGGGCCGGTGTTCTCGCTGGAAGCCAGAATCCCAGGTGATGTTCATGCGGGGACAGGGGAAGGCTGCGTTCCAGCGTGGTCATACCCTCCCTGGCCAGCCTGTCGTTCCAGTCCCGGACAAAGCAGATGCCCCTCGAGACGAAGACCAGGTGCTGGCCATCCGGGGCTCGTTTTGAGCGTGTTCCGCCGGATTGCCCTTCATCGAGCAAATCCGGCGCGGACGCGTGCCCTCGTTCTATTCTAAGTTCTTGTTCTCTGTTCGGGGGGCGATCCTGTCCCCCTTTCCCGGACAGGTCTGTCCCGCTTTGTGGACAGGATTGTCCCCCTTTGGTGCGGCTAAGCGGGACAACCTTGTCCCGCTCCCGGCGGCGATCCGTGGCTCGTTTCAGAGCCGCGTCGGTCGGGCGATAACGGGACGCGTTCCCCTTGTTGGTCCCGCGCTCGATGGTCATGTAACCCGCCGCCTCGACTTTGTTCAGCGCTCGCTTGACCGACTTGGCGTGCTTGCCGATTGCCGCGCCGATGGTCTCGAAAGACGGGCGGCTCTCGCCGGTCTCATGATTGGCATGTGCCAGTGCCAGATAGAGCGCCACGCGCAGGGCGTTGTCGTCCAGTTCGTGGTCGGTGACCATCTCCAGCAAGTATTGCAGCTTGATCTTGCAGAAGGGCAGAAGCTCAGACATCGGCCCCTCCCGCGATTGCGATCACGCCCGCGATCTGGTATCCATTCTGTGCAAACTTTTCGATTTGGCCGTTGACGCGGGTGCCAGCCCAGTCAGCGGCCTTTCGATTTCTGAGGGGGCTGGACTCACCGAAACCCGCCTCAAAAGCCGCATAATCCGGATCAAATCCGGACCGAGCCTTAACAAGGGTAATGACAAAACCGACTAAGTACCTGGATTTATTGGTCGGAGTGAGAGGATTCGAACCTCCGACCCCTGCCTCCCGAAGACAGTGCTCTACCAGGCTGAGCTACACTCCGACCGTGGCGGGTGATCTATACCCGGTGAACTGGATGCGCAAGAGGGATTCTAAGGTGGTCGTTCGGAAAAATACTCGAAAAAACCGGTAAAAAACTTCGTCTGAACAATTCACCTGTCGGACAGATAGCATCAGGTCAGTGGATCCGTGCGATACAGGCGAATCTTTGTTCCGCCATGGTCCACTATGGGTCCCGGTGGCAACAGCGGCAGCCGGGTTGCGCGGGCCAGCGACTGGCTGCTGGTTGCAATGCCGACTCTCCAGCCGGCAAATCGTGACATCAGCACTTTTCCCATGCTGCCATAAAGGGACCGCAACCGCTTTTCATCGCCGATCCTGCCGCCATAGGGCGGATTGACTATGACCAATCCCGACGGTCCTTCATGTGCTTTGATGTCGCTGATTGCGCGGTGCTGAAACCGCGTAATCTGCGCGACGCCAGCGCGTGATGCGTTGGTGGATGCAGCCTCTACCGCCCCAGCGTTTCGATCAGATCCGTGGAACGTCGGAACGGAATCGTGAGGAGGAGCGGGCTGGCGCAGTTTTTCCCATTCGTCGGTGCGGAAAGTTGCAAGCTTTTCAAAGGCAAAGTGCCGCGACCGCCCCGGTGCCAGACCTAAGGCTACTTCGGCCGCTTCGATGACAAAAGTGCCTGAGCCGCACATCGGGTCCAAAACGGGCTCCGTCCCGTCAAATCCGCATTCCCGCAGGAACATGGCCGCCATGGTTTCCCGCATGGGGGCCTTTGCAATCGCTGGTTTGTGGCCGCGCTTGTGCAGCGGATCGCCTGAACTGTCGATCGAGATTGTGCAAATGTCCCTTTCGATCCGCAGTAACACACGTATGTCCGCGTCCGAGGAGATCGGAGCCCCAAGAGTTTCCGAGATCGCTCTTTCGATGCGCTGTCGGGCCGCTCCGGCATGATAAATGCGTGACTTTCGGCTGGTAGCTTCAACCCGGACGGGGAGATCGGGCAGCAGGACGTCAGCCCAGGGAAATTTGCGGGCCCGTTTGTCGAGCTGCGCCAGGTGGATGGCCGGGAAGCTGCCGATCCGCACCAGAACTTTATTGGCGCCTCGAAGGACAAGATTGGCGCGCCATACCTCGGCCCAGTTGCCCCGGCAGCTGACGCCGCCCGGCACTTTGCGCGCGTCTGTGAATCCCTGTTCCAGCGCCTCGGCGCAAAGCGGCGCTTCAAGGCCCGGAGTGGCAACCAGAAAGATGTCCAGATCGTCGGAAGTGTTCATATCGGCTGCTTACACCGGAAGAACGGGCAGGGCGATATCCTATTTTTTGGACTTGTTCCGAAAAAACACAGGTTTGTTTCGGTATTGTGACCTGAGAACTTTAATTTAGGCGGTAACAGGTTTGCGTTTGTGGTATTCCCCGCGTAAAGGGACCGGGACCGAAGTTATGCTTACGGAATTCAACCGGTTTCTGGCGCTTTTGCGACAATAATCGTATGAATATCCGCGCTATCCTGTGCCAACCTGATTAAGGTCGGTGATAGCGGGCGCAAATAAGAGGCTTGGAAGAACGTAGCAACATGCAAACTTTCAAACTTAAAAAAGGGTTGGATCTGCCGATAGCGGGAGCGCCCGAACAGAAGATTCAGCCGGGGCCCGAGTTTTCGACGGTTGCCGTTCTGGGCAGGGACTTTGTGGGGCTGAAGCCCAAGATGCTGGTTCAGGAAGGTGAAGTAGTACAGCGCGGCGCGCCGCTGTTTTGCCATAAGGATGCGCCTGATGCGATGATGGTCGCACCGCTCAGCGGTAAGGTCATTGCCATCAATCGCGGCGCCCGGCGCGTGCTCCAAAGCGTCGTGATTGAGGTTTCGGATGTCAACGACACCGGCATCGATTTCTCGGGCACGGGTAACACGGACAGCGCCGAAGGTGTTGCGGCAAAGCTTTGCGCCGCAGGTCTTTGGACCGCATTCCGAACCCGCCCGTATTCGAAGATGCCTGAACCGGGCACCAGACCCGCAGCGATTTTCGTAACCGCAATGGACAGTGATCCGCTGGCAGCGGATGCAGCACTGATCATCGCCGATGCCGGTGATGCCTTTGCCGCCGGGCTCGGCGCGATTTCACACCTGACGGACGGCAAAACCTATCTGTGCCACAAGGATGGTGACACCTTGCCCGGCACCGAATTGCCCGGGGTTGAAGCGGCGGGTTTTTCCGGACCGCACCCCGCAGGCCTGGCCGGAACGCATATCCATTTCCTCGAGCCGCTGGCAGGGGACAAGCGTGTCTGGACGATCGGCTATCAGGATGTGATCGCCATTGGCCGTCTGATGCAGACCGGCCATTTGGACCCGAATATTGTAATTGCGCTGTCAGGTCCCGGGGCACGTCAACCGCGCCTGATCCGCACGGTCATGGGCGCATCGACCGATGATCTGACCCGTGACGAGGTCAATGTTGACGGCAGCGCCCGGATCATTTCCGGGTCGATCCTGTCCGGTCAGCACGCCGAGGGTCCGACCGCCTATCTGGGCCGCTTTGCGCGTCAGATTACAATCATTCGCGAAGACGCGGACCAGATCCCGATGGGCTGGATCCGACCGATGCCCTCGAAATTCGCGGTTCAGCCTGTGTTGGGCTCGGCCTTTGCCAAAAAGCTGTACGCGCTGACGTCGAACCTGAACGGCGGTCGCCGGGCCATGGTTCCTACCGGCACGTTCGAAGAGTTGATGCCGCAGGATTACCTGCCAACCCAATTGTTGCGTGCTTTGCTGGTGATGGATACTGACACCGCACAGGCGCTGGGTGCGCTGGAGCTGGACGAAGAGGACCTTGGCCTTGTCGGCTTTGCCTGTCCGGCGAAATATGAATATGGGCTGGCGCTGCGCGACTGCCTGACCAAGATTGAAAAGGAGGGCTGATCCGAATGGGTTTGCGCAACTTCTTTGACCGGATCGAGCCGAACTTTACCAAGGGCGGCAAGTACGAGAAGCTTTTCCCCATCTACGAGATGGTCGAAAGCTTCATCTACACTCCGAAAACAGTCACCTCCGTCGCCCCCCACGCGCGGTCTTATGTGGATATGAAGCGGATCATGACTTATGTCGTGATCGCGACGATCCCCTGTATCCTGTGGGGCATGTGGAATACGGGCTATCAGGCCAATTCCGCGATTGCGGCCCTTGGGCCGGACTCAGCCACGGGCTGGCGGATCGCCCTGTTGCAGATGTTTGGCATTTCACTGGACCCGTCCAGCCTGTTTGCCAACGTGATGCACGGATTGCTTTACTTCCTGCCGATCTACATCGTCACACTTGTCGCAGGCGGTATCTTCGAGGTCATCTTTGCCACAGTGCGCGGCCACGAGGTGAACGAAGGTTTTCTTGTCACTTCAATGCTTTACACGTTGATCATGCCGGCAACTACGCCCCTGTGGCAGGTGGCTTTGGGCATCATCTTCGGTGTCGTTATCGGCAAAGAGGTTTTTGGCGGCACTGGCAAGAACTTCCTCAACCCTGCGCTTGTGGGCCGTGCTTTCCTGTACTTCGCCTATCCGGCGCAGATGTCGGGCGATGCAGTGTGGACGCCGGTCGACGGCTTTTCGGGCGCAACAGCGTTGGGGGTAACAGCGGCTGAGGGCGTTCAGGCCCTTGCGGCTGAGGGCATCACCTGGTCCAGCGCGTTTTTCGGAACCATCCAGGGCAGCTTTGGCGAAACATCGACGTTGGCCTGTATCATCGGCCTCGCCTTCCTGCTGATGACCAAAATAGCCAATTATCGCCTGATCGTGGGCTGTTTGGCCGGGACGATTGCGTTTACATGGCTGTTGAACTTGATCGGTTCTGACACCAACCCGATGTTCGCGATGCCTTGGTACTGGCATGTTGTGCTGGGCGGATACGCGTTTGGCCTGGCGTTCATGGTGACCGAACCCGTTTCGGCAAGCCACACCAATCTGGGCCGCTATATCTACGGTGCGCTGATCGGTGTCATGGTTGTTTTGATCCGTGTAGTGAACCCCGCTTTCCCGGAAGGCATGATGCTGGCCATCCTGTTCGGTAACGTCTTTGCACCGCTGATCGATCACTTCGTCGTTCAGGCCAACATCAAACGGAGGGCGCGTCGCCATGTCTGATACGCAACCCCAAGAACCCAAGGGGGCAATTGCCCGGTTCCTGGCGGCCTCGCCGGACTCGGTTGGCAAGACGATCTTTGTTGCCGTCGCCGTTTGTCTGGTAGCTTCGATGGTCGTTTCCGCTGCAGCCGTCAGTCTGCGTCCGGCACAGGAAGCGAACAAACTGAAGGACAAGCAGGTCAACGTTCTTCAGGTGGCAGGTGTTTACGAACCCGGCATCAACGTGACCGAGGCCTTCGCTGCGTTTGAGCCGCACGTTCTGGAACTGGCCACCGGCGAATTCGTCGATGACCAGTTTGACCCAGCGACCTTTGACGACATCGCTGCTGCCAGCGATCCCGAACTGAGTGTCGCACTTGATGATGACCCAGCGGGAATTGGCCGCAAGTCCAAGTACCGAGTGATCTACCTGCTGCGGGATGATGCTGGTGAACTGGATAAGGTCATCCTGCCGCTGCACGGCTATGGCCTGTGGTCCACGCTCTATGGCTTTATCGCGCTGGAAAACAACGGCAACGATATTTTCGGCCTGCAGTTCTATCAGCACGGCGAAACTCCGGGCCTTGGTGCCGAAGTGGACAACCCGCGTTGGAAAGCGCTGTGGAATGGCAAGAAACTTCGCGATGACGCGGGCGATCTGCAAATCACAGTCGCCAAATCTCAGCCTGCCGCCGGGCCGGACTTTTATGTCGACGCGCTGGCCGGTGCCACGCTGACCTCTGTTGGCGTCGATAACCTGGTAAGATTCTGGATGGGCGATGCGGGTTACGCTCCGTTCCTGGCCAAACTGCAAGCAGGAGAGTTCTGATGTCTCAGACCAAGAAAGAGATGCTGGTCGACCCGCTTGTCGACAACAACCCGATTACCCTGCAGGTGCTTGGCATCTGTTCGGCGCTGGCGGTGACCTCTTCGCTGCAGGTATCCTTCGTGATGGCGCTGGCGGTGACGTTCGTGACCTCGTTCTCGTCCTTCTTTATCTCGTGCCTGCGTAACCAGATCCCGGGCTCGATCCGGATCATCGTCCAGATGGTGATCATCGCCTCGCTGGTGATCCTGGTGGATCAGGTTCTCAAGGCCTATGCCTTCGAGATTTCAAAAACGCTTTCGGTCTTCGTCGGTCTGATCATCACCAACTGTATCGTGATGGGCCGCGCCGAGGCGTTCGCTATGAAAAACCCGCCTGTCGCGTCCTTCATCGACGGCATGGGCAACGGAATGGGCTATGGTCTGATCCTGCTGCTGGTTGGTTTCATCCGCGAACTGTTCGGGAACGGGTCGCTCTTCGGAGTCACCATTCTGGAGACCGTCAACAATGGCGGCTGGTATGTGCCCAACGGCATGCTGCTGCTGCCGCCGTCCGCGTTCTTTATCATCGGTCTGATCATCTGGGCCTTCCGCACGTGGAAGCCGAACCAGGTCGAAGAACGTGAATACAAAATCCAGCAGGTAGAGGCGCACTGATGGAAGGGCTTATCTCTCTGGCCGTAAAGGCCATCTTTGTTGAAAACCTCGCGCTCAGCTTCTTTCTCGGCATGTGTACTTTCATAGCCGTTTCCAAGAAGATTTCGACCGCGCTGGGTCTGGGTATTTCGGTGATGGTCGTTCAGGCGATCACCGTGCCGACAAACAATCTGTTGCTCAGCTATCTGTTGAAGCCGGGCGCCTTGGCCTGGGCCGGGTTCCCGGATGTAGACCTGACCTTCCTTGGGCTGATCTCGTACATCGGCGTGATTGCGGCGATGGTTCAGATCCTCGAGATGATCCTGGATAAGTACTTCCCACCGCTTTACAACGCGCTGGGGATCTTCCTGCCGCTGATTACAGTGAACTGCGCCATCCTCGGTGGCTCGCTGTTCATGGTCGAGCGTGACTATAACTTTGCTGAGGCCGCCACCTATGGTCTGTCTTCCGGCTTTGGTTGGGCGCTGGCGATCACAGCGATGGCAGGCGTTCGTGAAAAGCTCAAATATTCGGATATTCCGGACGGTCTGCAGGGGTTGGGCATCACCTTCATCACCGCGGGACTGATGGCGATGGCCTTCATGTCCTTCTCTGGCGTGAAACTGTAAGGAGGGCGCAATGGAAACTTTTAGCCTAGGCGTAATCCTTTTCACGATGATCGTTCTGGCGCTTGTCGCCATCATTATGGCGGCACGCTCGCGGTTGGTGTCCACCGGCAACGTCAACATCACCATCAATGGCGAGAAAACCATCTCGGTTCCGGCGGGCGGCAAACTGCTGCAGACGCTTGCGGCCGAGAAATTGTTCGTTCCTTCCGCCTGTGGTGGTGGCGGAACCTGCGCGCAATGCCGTGTGCGGGTGCATTCGGGTGGTGGTTCGATCCTGCCGACTGAAGAAAGCCATATCACCAAGCGTGAAGCTGCTTGTGGTGACCGGCTGTCCTGTCAGGTCGCGGTCAAGCAGGACATGGACATCGAAGTTCCGGAAGAGGTCTTTGGCGTCAAGAAGTGGGAATGCACCGTTCGTTCGAATGACAACGTCGCCACCTTTATCAAAGCGCTGACACTGGATCTGCCGGAAGGCGAGGACGTCAATTTCCGTGCTGGCGGCTACATCCAGATCGAGGCCCCCGCGCACCAACTGGCCTATACCGATTTCGACGTGCAGGACGAGTACCGCGAAGATTGGGACAAGTTCAATCTGTGGCAGTACAAATCCGTCGTGAACGAACCGATCGAGCGCGCCTATTCTATGGCCAACTATCCGGACGAAAAAGGCATGATCATGCTGAACGTCCGTGTCGCTTCACCGCCTCCGGGGTCCGACGGTATCCCACCGGGTCAGATGTCGTCTTACATCTTCAACCTGAAGCCGGGTGACAAGGTCACGATCTCGGGTCCGTTTGGTGAATTCTTCGCCCGCGAAACCGAGAAAGAGATGGTCTTCATCGGCGGTGGCGCTGGTATGGCGCCTATGCGCAGCCATATCTTCGATCAGCTCAAGCGCCTTGAGAATCGCAACCGCAAGATCACCTTCTGGTACGGTGCGCGTTCCAAGAAAGAGATGTTCTTTGTCGAGGATTTCGACCAATTGGCCGAGGAGTTCGACAATTTCGAATGGCATGTGGCCCTTTCGGATGCGCAGCCCGAGGACGATTGGAAAGGCTACACCGGCTTCATCCACAACGTCCTGTTCGAGGAATACCTCAAGAACCACCCGGCACCGGAAGACTGCGAGTTCTACATGTGCGGTCCGCCAATCATGAACCAGTCCGTCATCAACATGCTGCTGGATCTCGGAGTTGACCGCGAAGACATCATGCTGGACGACTTCGGCGGTTAAGAAGAAACCGGCGCAATTAGCGCCGGTTTTTTTGTCCCGCATTTTCAGTCGGCGGGAATTTTATAGTACTGCCGATACCATTCAACGAATTTGGCCAGACCGGTACGAATATCGGTCTGGGGTTTGTAACCGGTCAGGTTTTGCAACAAACTGGTGTCGGCCCAGGTCGCCGGAACATCTCCCATTTGCATCGGCATGTAGTTCCGGATCGCTTTCTTACCCAACGCGTCCTCGATAGCTTCGATGAAATCCATCAGACGGACTTTGTCCGAGTTGCCGATGTTGACGACACGGAAGGGCGCAACCGGTGACAGGCTGTCTCCCTCGGCGATCTCATCTTTGCTGTCAGGCCGCACAGGGGCGGCATCTATCAGCAGGCGAATGCCCCGTACCAGATCCTCGACATAGGTGAAGTCGCGATACATGTCGCCGTTGTTGTAAATGTCGATGGGACGGTCGTTCAGAATGGCATCGGTGAACTTGAAGTAAGCCAGATCAGGGCGGCCCCACGTGCCGTAAACTGTAAAGAACCGGAACATCGTGGTCGGCAGGCCCCACAGATGGGCATAGGAATGACCCATCGATTCATTGGCCTTCTTGGTCGCGGAATAGATGGTCAGTTGCCCGTCGGCCTTGTCGGTTTCCCGGAACGGCATGTCTTCATTCGCTCCGTAGACTGAAGACGTCGAAGCCATTAGAAGGTGCTCTACCTGATGGATCCGGGCAACCTCCATCACATTGAATGTCCCGACGATGTTGGATTCAACATAGCTGCGTGGCGCTTCAAGGCTGTAGCGCACGCCGGCCTGGCCAGCCAGGTGGATGATGACCTCGGGTTTGAAGTCGTCTGCGACCTGCATCAGTCGCTCGTGGTTTTCCAGCATGTCTTCGGTGACCGAAAAGCCCGGCGTTTGCAGCAACATCTGATGGCGACGCTGTTTAAGCGCCACGTCATAATAGTCGGTCATGCCGTCATAGCCATGCACTTGGAACCCTTCGGCCAAGAGGAGTTTTGCCAGATGAAATCCGATAAACCCGGCAGTTCCCGTTACCAAAACTCGTTTCATTAAATCCCCAAAAACCTTTCAAACTACATGGCCGCCTGCGATAAGATCGTCTTTGAACCTGCCAGGCCCAGATCTAACTTTAGCTTGTCATATCAAACGCCCGGCACCGACGGTCAAGTACTGAGCGGGCGGCCCGGGATTGTCGTTGCCAACGGGTCGGGTTAGGGAACGTAGAACATGGTTACGAGCTGGATCAAAGGGTTTATTGGCCGGGCACGGCCCGATCGGGAAACATCCGTTCCCGGAATCGCTCCCGATGAACGGTTTGTCGTAATTGGCGACATTCATGGTCGGCTGGACCTGCTTCAGGCCCTGCTGATGAGGGTTGAGGACGACTGCCCTTTGATCTTTGTCGGGGACTACATTGACCGGGGTGACTACAGTGCACAGGTCCTGCGACATCTGCAGCACTTCGACACAGCAGCAAACAGGCCAGTCGTGTGCCTCATGGGCAATCATGAAGACATGCTGCTGCGATTTCTGGACGAGCCCGGACGCTATGCACATCATTGGTTCCGGAATGGCGGATTCCAGACACTGGCTTCAT
The DNA here is from genome assembly GCF_059610965.1 of Ruegeria sp. CDSB136. Taxonomy (NCBI): domain Bacteria; kingdom Pseudomonadati; phylum Pseudomonadota; class Alphaproteobacteria; order Rhodobacterales; family Roseobacteraceae; genus Ruegeria; species Ruegeria sp. CDSB136. The sequence continues at coordinate 176,514 of NZ_JBXWOP010000008.1, read as the reverse complement.
TCGGGATTACCGAATTTGACCTTCACCCAACAAATGAAATTGCCGAAGCGGTTGCTGGCAAGTTGAAGCAGGTCATGGGCGCGGGCCTGCTGTCATGGCTACGGGACAGACCACTAATCTGGTCAAGCGGAAACGTAACTGTCGTCCATGCCGCGCTGGATCCCGACCTAACGGTGGATGACCAGCAGCGACAGGTCTGTTTGTGGGGGCACCCGATGTTTCCAAGACGACGCAGGGCAGATGGCCAATGGGTTGTGCACGGACACACAATCATAGACCGCCCAAGGGTCAACAATGGCGTTGTCTCGGTCGATACCGGGGCATTTGCAACGAACCGCCTGACAGCAGCTGAAATTTACAGAGGCGGCGTTCGCTTTGTTTCGACCTGATCTGCGCAACTCGGGACGCGGGCCAGTGAAAATGCGGCCCGCAACCCGGAAAGTCACTTGGTCAACCGACGATCATCTGCTTCATGCGCAGCGCTTCGTATTCCAGTTCCTTGAGACGGAAGTGAACAACGTCGCCAATCGTGATGACACCGCGCAGGTGGCCATCACTCAGAACCGGCATGTGGCGGAAACGTCCATCGGTCATTGTCTTCAGAACATCGTTCAGCAGGTCTTCGGGCGAACAGGTCTTGACGTTCTTGGTCATTAGATCTTCGACCGACTGCGGCAGAGTCTGACCGGGGGTATCCGCCATGCGCCGTACGATATCGCGTTCTGACAGAATGCCTTGCAGGGTTCCGTTCTGATCGGTCACGACCACCGCGCCGATTCTTTTTTCCTTCAGCAGTTCCACTACCGAATGAATCGTATCGGCGGGACGCACCGCAAACACCGCATCACCTTTACCCTCAAGCAGCTTGGCCACGGTCGTTTGCGTATGCGACAGGTTCGAATCTGCTGACTGGCTATAGGTCGCAGAACCAGATTTGTCGCCGCGTGTGGGGGGCTGATAAGAGCTTGGGGCCATGGGCAATCTCCTCTTTTATCCGAGATGGCTGTCTTTTCACCTTACCGCAGCGAACCGACCTGTATAGGGTGCAAATGCCCTGATCCCGGAAAATTGCTGACAAACAAGGAATCCCGATCCGTTGACAGACCTTTATCTGACACCGCCGCTGGCTGCGCTGATCTTTTTCGCCGTCGTGGTGTGTGGTCACAATTTTCGAATGACATGGAAACAGCAGCAGGTGGGGTGGCAGAAACGGGCCTGGCTGTTTGGTGTACCTGCCGGGGTCGGATTGCTGGTGCTGGGTTTTCTGCCGATGAAACTTTGATGTCGATTTGACTCTGTAATGGGGCGCTGGCATATGCCCGGCTAGGTTTTCCAGGGAGTTCCCCGATGCGCCATCTGCCTGTTCTGGCTTTAGTTCTGTTTGTTTCCGGCTGTTTGTTTGACAAGGAACCCGAAGTGGTCCGTCTGTCGGGCGAAACCATGGGAACAACATTCAACATCACCGCCATTGGCGAAGATGTGGATGAGGAAGCACTGGCCGCAGCCGTGCAGGAAACACTGGCCGCAGTGAACGCCAAGATGTCCAACTGGGATCCCAACTCAGAGGTTTCGACATTTTCAGCTTCGACCGACACTTCGCCCGTTCCGGTCTCGGACGAGTTCGCTCTGGTTTTGACCGCCGCTGACGATGTGCATGAAAGATCCGGCGGAACATTTGACGTGACTCTGGGCCCGCTGATCGAATTGTGGGGGTTTGGCCCGCGCAAGCCCGAGGACCCGGTGCCGTCGGATGCTGAGATTCAAGCCGCTCTGGAAGGTGTCGGGCAATCCCGGCTGCTGACCTTGGACCGTGACGCCGGAACGCTGGCCAAATCCGATCCGGCAGTGGGCATCAACCTGTCGGCTATCGCCAAAGGCTATGGGATCGACGCGGTGGCCGAAACCCTAAGCGAAGCGGGGATCGAGAACTACATGGTCGAGATCGGTGGCGATCTTGTAACCAAAGGCGAAAATGACAAGGGTGAGGTCTGGCGCATCGGGGTCGAAAAACCCGAAGCGGGCGGGCAAAACCTGCAACTGATCGTATCACTGAACGATCTGGGCATGGCGACCTCGGGCGATTACAAGAACTTCTTCGAACAGGACGGTGTGCGATATTCCCATATCATCGATCCCACGACCGGACGACCGATCACACATCGCACCACCTCGGTCACCGTACTGGCCGAAAATGCGATGATGGCGGATGCGTGGGCGACGGCAATGCTGGCGCTGGGGCAGGAGAAGGGGCTGGAACTGGCCGAAAAGCATAAACTTGCCGTGTTCTTCATCTCTCGGGATGTGACAGGCGGCGAAGATGCCTTTATTACTGTTCACAGTACCGCGTTCAAAGACGCTTTGGGCACCAACTGACAGGCAGGACCTGAGATGAGCACATTTATTCTGGCCTTCGTATTACTGTTGATCATCATGGTCGGGATGTCGCTTGGCGTCATGCTGATGGGCAAGACGATCAAAGGCAGCTGCGGCGGCCTGAATGCAATCTCGGGCGCGGACAAATGCGTTGTGTGCAAAAAAGACGTCGACCCCAACAGCCCGCTGCGGGACCAGTTGCAGTGCAAACGCGCCAAAAAAATGCTCGAACAGATGGAACGGCAAGCCTGATTGAAGTTTGGACTTCGCTCTTGGGCAGGAAATAGCTAAGCAGGTCCCGGATCAAAGGGGGGCATTGCATTGGCCGAAGCCAAAAATATCTTGTTCATCATGTTCGATCAGCTGCGCTGGGATTACCTCAGCTGTTACGGACATCCACACCTGCATACCCCGAATATCGACAAACTGGCCGCACGCGGTGTCCGGTTTGATCGCGCCTATATTCAGTCCCCGATCTGCGGAAGTTCGCGCATGTCGACCTATACCGGGCGCTATGTGCATTCCCATGGTGCCTCATGGAACAACATTCCCCTGAAAGTTGGTGAAATCACATTGGGCGATCACCTGCGCAAAGCGGGGATGGGGTGCTGGCTGGTCGGCAAGACACATATGGCTGCCGATGCCGAAGGGATGGCGCGCCTGGGACTGGAACCCGACAGCGTCATTGGCGCTCGCGTCGCGGAATGCGGATTTGACGTCTTCGAACGCGATGACGGGTTGCGCGCTGAAGGACCGGACGGGTTCTATGATCCGGACGGGGCAAAGAAATACAATCAATATCTCCGGGACAAAGGATACGACAGCGACAATCCCTGGCATGACTTTGCCAATTCCGGCCTGGATGCCGACGGCAACGTATTGTCAGGTTGGTTCCTTAAAAACTCATCCGAGCCGGCAAATATCGCGGAAGAAGACAGTGAAACGCCATACCTGACCACCCGTGGCATTGAGTTCATGGAAAGTCATGACGGGCCGTGGTGCTGTCACCTCAGCTACATCAAGCCGCACTGGCCTTACGTAGTGCCGGAGCCTTATGCCTCGATGTATGGACCCGAACATGTGCTGCCTGTGGTCCGGTCCGAGGCCGAGCGCGAAAATGCGCATCCAGTGCTCCGGGCCTTTATGGACACGAAAGTCGGGCAGGCCTTCTCGCGTCAGGAGGTCCGCGATGCCGTGATCCCGGCCTATATGGGGCTGATCAAACAGGCGGATGACCAGATGGGACGGTTGTTCGACTGGATGGAGGAAACCGGGCGGATGGACGACACGATGATCGTGCTGACCTCGGACCATGGGGATTTTCTGGGCGATCACTGGATGGGGGAAAAGACCTTCTTCCATGACGCCTCGACAAAGATGCCCCTGATCATCTACGACCCTTCCTCTCAGGCGGACGCCACGCGAGGCACCACATGCGACGCGCTGGTCGAGGCGATTGATCTGGCCCCGACCTTTCTTGAGGTGGCGGGCGGCGAAAAGGCTGGGCATATCCTGGAAGGGCATTCCCTGCTGCCTATCCTTCGCGGGCAAGCCGACAAAACGCCCCGCAGTGTCGCAGTCTGCGAATACGACTACTCCGCTTCTCCCATTGCGCAAAAACTGAATGCGTCTGTACGCGATGCCGTGATGTTCATGGTCGCCAACGAGAAATGGAAACTTGTCCATTGCGAAGGCGGGCACAGGCCGATCCTGTTCGATCTTGAAAACGATCCCGACGAACTGGACGACTTGGGTGACAGTGCGGACCACACGGACGTCATCGCCCAGATGTATGATCACCTGTTTGCCTGGGCGCGTCGCCCGTCACAGCGCACAACCCGGTCTGAAGAGCAGTTGATCGGAATGCGCAGCCGAAGCGGGGGCACAGGGATCATGATCGGTATTTACGACGAAAACGACACTCCGCTGGAACTGACGGTCAAATACCGCAACCGCAAGGCACATCCTTACCAGGATTATCTGAAGGACTGAAAACGCGGGTTTCGCGCCAAAGTGACGAGGGGACCGATTAATTCTGCTTCACACACCGCAAAGACGGTTCACGCCAGGATGGGCAGCGGGTAGAAGACTGTCAAAGCAGTTTTCCGGAGAAACTTCATGGCCGCCCCCAAACCCGTTGTCCTGTGCATCCTAGATGGCTGGGGATTGTCCGAAGACACGCAGGCCAACGCGCCTTATCTGGCGAAAACGCCGACCTTTGACGCGATCATGGAACGCGGTCCCCATGCGACGTTGATTACACATGGGCCGGATGTGGGTCTGCCCAGCGGGCAGATGGGAAATTCTGAGGTCGGGCACACGAACATTGGGGCCGGGCGAGTGGTTGCCATGGATCTGGGGCAGATTGATCTGTCGATCGAAGACGGCAGTTTTTTTGAAAACAATGCCCTTCAGGCCTTCATCGGTAAGGTAAAGGCCTCGGGCGGAACGGCGCACTTGATGGGTATCGCTTCGGATGGCGGGGTACATGGCCATGTTGATCATATCGTTGCCGCGGCCAAGGCCGTGACAGACGTAGGTGTACCTGTCGCCTTGCACGCCATCACAGACGGACGGGACGTTGCACCAAAATCCGCATTTGGGTTCTTGGCCGAACTGCAGGAGCGCCTGCCAGATGGCGCACGGATCGTGACTGTCAGCGGACGGTATTATGCCATGGACCGCGACAATCGCTGGGAACGCGTTGCAGAAGCCTATGAGGCGATAGTCAAGGGGCAGGGGCGCACTGCAGCCACGGCGCATGGCGCTGTGGACCATGCGTATAATCAATCCGAAACGGATGAATTCATCACACCCACGGTTCTTAGAGGCTACACAGGTGTCCACGATGGCGATGGTATTTTCTGTCTGAATTTCCGCGCCGACCGTGCGCGGGAAATACTGCGCGCCATTGGCGAGCCGGGATTCGACGATTTCGACACCGGACCGCGCCCGGCCCTGTCAGCTTTGCTGGGAATGGTTGAATACTCCGACGGGCACAACGCCTACATGACCACCGTTTTCCCGAAACGCGCCATCGTCAACACGCTTGGGGAATGGGTTGCCAAACAGGGGTTGCGGCAGTTCCGCTTGGCGGAAACCGAAAAATATCCTCATGTTACGTTCTTTCTGAACGGCGGCAAGGAAACGCCCGAGGTTGGCGAAGACCGTTTCATGCCGAAATCGCCCAAGGTGGCAACCTATGATCTTCAGCCCGAGATGTCGTCAGCCGAGGTCACGGCCAAATTCGTCGAGGCCATCGAAGCCGGGTACGATCTGATCGTCACCAATTACGCCAACCCGGATATGGTCGGGCACACAGGCGATCTGAACGCCGCGATCAAGGCCTGCGAAGCCGTTGATCAAGGTCTGGCGCAGGTGGTTGCCGCGCTGGACAAAGCAGGCGGAGCCATGATCGTGACAGCCGATCACGGGAATTGCGAAGTCATGGTCGACCCTGAAACCGGTGGACCGCATACCGCTCATACATTGAACCGGGTGCCTGTAGCGCTGGTCGGTGGACCCGCAGGTGCCAAAATGCGCGATGGCCGGTTGTCGGACCTGGCGCCAACGCTTTTAGCGCTGATGGGGCTGGATCAACCTGCGGAAATGACCGGCCAGAGCCTTCTGTCATGACAGTGCGGGCCGCGCTTCTTTCGGTCTTGCTGGCCTCGCCTGTTTGCGCCCAGACGGACCCGTCGGCAGCTGCGCTGGAGGCAGCGCAAATGCTGGAAGAGGCCTCGATTGCGCTGGCCGAAGCCGACAGCGCCCGGGATCGGGTGCGCGCCCTGACCGAAACGGTGCAGGCTTATGAAGCCGGGCTAAGCGCCATGCGCGACGGCTTGCGAAAGGCCGCCACCCGAGAGGTGCAGCTGACAGAAGAACTGCGCGCGCGGGAAAAAGAAATCGCGCAGTTGCTAGGCGTGTTGCAAACCATCGAAACGACGACGCCGCCCGTTCTGATCCTGCATCCGTCCGGTCCTTTGGGGGCCGCCCGTACCGGCATGATGCTGGCCGAAGTCACGCCCGGCCTGAATGCACGTGCACAGGCGCTTGCTCAGGACTTGCACGAGGTCCGGACACTACGCCAGCTGCAGCAAAACGCCGCCGAAACCCTGACCAAGGGTCTGACCGGAGTACAGAATGCGCGCACCAAGCTTAGCGAGGCCATTGCCGATCGAACGGACCTGCCGCGCCGGTTTGTGGAAGACCCTATCAGCACGGCGATCCTGATCTCCTCGACGGAAACACTGGATGGGTTTGCCAGCGGTCTGGCCGAAATATCAGAAGGCGGTATTGCCGAAACCGACGCCGATATTTCGAACAGAAAAGGAAACCTTGCTTTGCCCGTTCAGGGTGTTCTGCTGCACAGTTCAGGGGAAACGGACGCCGCCGGGGTGAAACGACCCGGTATCGTGCTGGGCACCCGCCCGCGCGCGCTGGTCACGACACCCACCGCAGCGACGATCCGGTATCGCGGGCCGCTGCTGGACCTTGGCAACCTGATGATCCTGGAACCCCAGCCCGGATTGCTTTTTGTCTTTTCCGGGTTGCAAGAGGTCTTCGGTACACCCGGAGAAGTGATCACCGAAGGAACGCCGGTTGGGTTAATGCCTGGTGAAACGCCGGAAATCGGCGCTATTTTGTCAACTACAAGTGATGGCACTGGAACTGACCGGTCAGAAACGCTCTATATAGAGGTAAGACAGGATAATAGCCCGGTGGACCCGGAATCGTGGTTTCGGACCCAAAAGGATGGATAAACAAACATGAAGAGATTTGTGATGGCCGGTCTGGCCGGAACTGTGGCAGGCATTATCGCAACCACTCAGATTGCCGGACCTTTGCTGGCGCAAGAGGCCGAAAGCAAGGCCAGCGTGTATGAGCAACTGGATCTGTTCGGGGACATTTTCGAACGTATCCGCGCCCAATATGTCGAAGAAGTCGAGCCGGAGGAGCTGATCGAGGCAGCCATTGACGGAATGCTGACCTCACTGGATCCGCATTCCAGCTACCTGTCGCCTGACGACGCCGAACAGATGCGCGTGCAGACACGCGGTGAATTCGGCGGGCTGGGGATTGAGGTCACACAAGAAGAAGGCTTCGTCAAAGTCGTCTCACCCATTGATGATACCCCCGCAGACGAGGCGGGGATCGAAGCCGGTGATTTCATCACCCACGTTGATGGTGAAAGCATTCTGGGCCTGACGCTGGACAAAGCGGTGGATCTGATGCGCGGGCCGGTCGGCTCGGAAATCGTGATCACGGTGGTGCGCGAAGGCGAGCAGGAACCGTTTGACGTCACCATTATCCGCGACACCATCAAGTTGACCGCCGTACGTGCACGGACTGAAGGCACCAGCGTCGTTCTGCGTGTGACCACATTCAATGATCAGACCTACCCCAATCTGGAAGCCGGTTTGAAAGAGCAGATCGAAGAAGCCGGCGGGATCGATAAGGTCAATGGCGTAGTGCTGGATTTGCGGAACAATCCGGGCGGCTTGCTGACACAGGCGATCAAGGTGTCGGACGCCTTTTTGAATGAAGGGGAAATCGTTTCGACCCGCGGCCGCGATCCGGGCGAAGGCGAAAGGTTCAATGCAACTGCTGGCGATCTGACCGAAGGCAAGCCGATCGTGGTTCTGATCAACGGCGGGTCAGCCTCGGCTTCGGAAATTGTGGCAGGGGCGCTTCAGGATCATCGCCGTGCGATCATTGTTGGTACCAAAAGCTTTGGCAAAGGTTCGGTCCAGACGGTCATGCCATTGCGCGGCGACGGTGCAATGCGTCTGACCACTTCACGCTATTATACGCCTTCGGGCCGCTCGATTCAGGCGCTTGGCGTCAGCCCCGACATTATCGTCGAGCAACCGCGCCCAGCCCCAGAACCTGAAGAGGAAGAGGGCAATGCACGCACTCGCTCCGAGGCCGACCTGCGTGGCAGCCTGAACAACGACAGTCTGAGCGAGGATGAAATTCGCCAGATTGAAGAAGACCGGGCCCGTGCCGAAGGGACTGCCGAGTTGCGGGAAAAGGACTATCAGTTGGCCTATGCCATCGATATCCTGAAAGGCCTGTCGGCCTTCAACCCCAACGGGCCTTCGCAGTAACATACAAATCGGGCCGCCGATTGCGGCTGCCCCAATTTCGGGAACATATCTTTGATCGGTCGCGATCAGCTTTCGATTTTGTGCAGCTTGCTTTCATCCAGCATCAGCGCAAGTACGATCCCGACGGACACGGAAATCGCCGCAAAGACAAACGCCATGTTCATGCCGGTATCGAATGCTCCGGCTATTGCGGTTTTGACCGTCGCAACTTCACTTTCGCCGAGCTTCTGCATGACTGCCTGTGCGGATTTGGTGGTCAGCGTTCCGCCATTGATTGCCTGAAGTTCAGCATCAGACAGTGTGACACCGGCCGCTGTCAGTTTGTCGCGCAGGCTGGCAAGGCTTGTGACATACATGATTGCCGTGGCGCAGGCGACGGCAATGGCCCCGTAGACCAGGTGGGTCATGAAGCTCAGCCCGCCGACGAGACCCGCCCGTTCGGGCTTTACCGCGCAGACTGCCGCCGTTCCCGACGGCCCGACAGTCAGCGTCGCCCCCAATCCGATGAAGGCCATGCCTGGCAGAATTTGGAAATAGCCAAGACCCTGCGGCAAGACGACAACAGTTACTGTGCCAATTGTCGCGATCAGGTAGCCCCAGAACATCAGCCGTTTTGGTCCGAAATCGTTGTACAGCGTTCCCGAAACAATGGATCCGACGGCAAGCAACACAGTCAGAGGCGCCAGCCCGAGCGCCGATTGAAACACGCTCCAGCCCAGAACTTTCTGCATGTATTGCGGGAAATACAGCAAACCCACAAAGGCCGCAGACACATTGAACATATTCAGGCCCAGCGTGATCAAAAACTCTCGATTCTGCATCAACTGAGGCAGCAGCAAAGGTTCCTTTACGCGTTTTTCGACACGTGGGAACAACAGGAACAGGACTGCGCTGACAAAGAACAGAAGAAGCAGCGGAACCGAAGTCCAGCCCCAATCCGCACCGACATCCAGGGCGTACAGCAGCAGCAAGACCGCGAACGACAGGATGCCCATCCCGGCAAAATCGATGTGTTCGCCTTGTTTGTGTTTGGTCTCACGTTCCATCAAGAACAGGGCTGTCGCCATCGAAATGCAAGAAAACACGACGTTGGCCAGAAAGAACAATCGCCAGTCACCAAGGTTGACGGCAAAGCCGCTGATCATTGGGCCGAAGACATTGCCGCTGGTTACACCTGCAAGGATCAGCCCCATAACCAGGGCCCGATGTTCGGGCTTTGACACTTTGGTGGCGCCGAAGGCCAGCGTGCAGGGCCAGATACATCCGGCTCCGATGCCTTGCAGGGCCCGTGCTCCGATCAGGTAGTCCAGACCGGGGGCGACAAAGCATAGGATGGAAGAAAACAGAAAGATTGAAAGACCGATGATCATGATCTTTCGGTGCCCGTACATGTCGCCGAGCCGCCCGCCGGCGACCATGGTCATGGCGAAAAACAGAGCGTAGATATTGAGCACCCACTGGGTGCTTGTGATGTCGGCATCAAAGCTGTTTTCGATGGCCGGGATCAGCATCAGCGCGCCGGTAAAATCAATCCCGATCCCAAATGCGGTCACCATAAGGGCGATGACCTTGATGATACTACTGCGGTCCATTGAGAAACCCAGGTTGCTCCGGATGTCCCGATAATGCATCAAGCCGGTCAAAAAAGATAGGAAAACAGCAGTTTAACGGTTCAGCCGGTATGACAGGCTGAACGCCTGGCCTATTCCGCGCTGCTGCAGATCCGCCGGAATGCACGTTTCAGCATGTCCAGTTCGGCGCGCAAAAGCTCCACCTCAGCCCTCAGGTCATCCGCAGCGGGAGTGCCCGCGATCACCGTGATGTCGCCCAGCTTGTTCGTCGTTGCGGTGTCGACGATCACAAAACAGTGCACCCCTTCGGAAAGGGCAGAGATGGGCAACTGAATACTCAGATCCCAACCGCCATCCGCGCGTGAAACGCTGAACTTTTCCAGCGGTTCACCGAGATAGCGCACTTCGATATTGGGTTCTGTTTCGGCTTGCAGATGGCCTTGCCAAAGCCCGTCTTCGAACCGTGTGCATGTGAGGGAGGGAAGGGTCATGTGGCAAGCACCTTACAAGTCAGCCCGGAAATGGCGGCAGAACGTCAAATCGCGCAAAACGATCCGATTCATCCCAGGATCGTCAAAGATCAGATCCAGCCAGATCTTTTCTATGCGTTTCTCGTTGAAAGACAGATGCGCAAGGTCAAAGTCCATTGCGTTCGAAGTTCGGCTTTCGTCAAGTTTGCGCAACACCTGTTCCGTATTTGGGCCGTGCTGAATGTTGAGACGTGCGAAAATTTCTCCGTTCCGCTCGCATTCGATCAGCGTATCGACACGCATCAGGTGTTGGCGCGTCAAGTCTAGCGCCGCATCTGGTGGCAGCTCGACCGACAGGGACAGGAAAGAACCCATGAACCCGAACACCTCGATCGCAAGGCTGAATGGGGCGAGGTCCTTGTCACGGCGATTGCGTATTTGGCGCATTCCGATTTCGGACTGCTCGCAATCATGAAACAGGGTTACCTGCCGGTCCATCGGCGCTTTTCGCGGGGCCGACGCGATACCGTGCCTGGACAGCGGCCCGCGCCACAGATCCGGACGCCAGGACCAGTCCGTGCCAAGCGGTTTGGGAAACTGCACCGAACCAATCAGTGGCCGGGCCAGCCGCCCGTCGGCCTGTTGGATCAACAGGTCAAGATGTGTCCGCAATCTGCGCGCCTCATCCCGTTGCCTGCGCAGCAATGGCTCAGGCGTTTCGGTCGCAGCCTTTGCGGCTTGGCGCCAATGCCCCAGAGACTTGCGATGCATATAGCGATCCAGAAAACTGCCCATGATCCTATCGTCCAAAGTTGTACCTGTTTAGTCAAAGACCAAGTGGCGGTTAAACCCGAATTACAGCATTTCAGCGCTTAATTTTCCGGAAATGTGATCTGCGGCGGGCTGGACAGAACCGCACCTTTCTGCCAAAGCCGCGCCCGTTCTTGCAATAGACCGGGGCAGTGCTTACCGTCTGATACCGGATCGCAGTGGAACATCCGTCAAACAGCGCACATCCGAATTTCTCAGGACAAGGGCGGTCATGGAACCCACTCTGTTTTCGTTTATCTGGAAATACTCGAAGAAACAGCAGCTTGTATTGTTGCTGCTGACCGTATTGTCGTTTCCCTTTCTCTATGCCTCGCTCGAGTTGCCCAAACAGATCATAAACGATGCAATTGGGGCGCCCACCGACACGGTGACGATCTGGGGACATACCGTGACGCAGATCCAATACCTTTGGATCCTGTGCTTTGCATTTCTGGCAACGGTGATTGCCAGCGGGTTGATGAAGATGCGCATCAACACGATGAAGGGCGTGCTGGCCGAGCGTATGCTGCGCCGCCTTCGCTTTTCTCTGATCCAGCGAACGATGCGGTTCCCGAAGTCCTATTTCGCCACCACCAGCCAGGGCGAATTGGTTTCGATGATCACCTCCGAGGCCGAACCGATGGGCGGGCTGATGGGCGACGCGATTGCCCAACCGGTGTTTCAATTCGGGCAGATGATGACAATCGTCACATTTCTGTTCATGCAAAGCGTCTGGTTCGGATTGGCCAGTGTCGCGCTGATCCCATTGCAGGCCTGGCTGATCCCGAAACTGCAACGCCAGATCAACCTGCTGAACAAGGACAGAATTCAACAGGTTCGACATCTAAGCTCGGAAATCGGTGAGAGTGCGGCGGGCATCAGTGATCTGCGCACCAATGGCGGCTGGCGTTATCGGCTGGCGCAGTTCAGCCATCGGCTGGGTATCTTGTTCGAGATCCGCTTCAAGATCTACAACAAGAAATTTTTCATGAAGTTTATCAACAACCTGATCACACAGATGACGCCGTTTCTGTTCTACTCTGTCGGCGGTTATCTTGCGATCACGGGAGAGGTGACAGTGGGCGCACTGGTCGCCGCACTTGGGGCCTACAAGGATCTGAGTGGCCCTTGGAAGGATCTGCTGACCTACTACAATCAGGTGCAGGACATGTCGCTGCGTTGGGAAATCGTGATAGAGCGTTTTGCCCCAGCCAACATGATCCCCGAGGAACTGTTTTCCGGAGAACCCGAAACCATCCCGCACCTGACCGGTGACATCGAGTTGCGGAACGTGACGGTCCGCGATGATGACGGCAAGACCATTCTTGAAGATATCGACCTGACAATCCCAAAGGGTGCCCGGGTGGCGATACAGTCGCCACAAGCGGCCGAGCGTGGTGCGCTGGCTCAACTGCTGACAAGAGAGCTGCTGCCGGTACAAGGCGACGTGATTATGGCGGGTCACAATCTCAATTCGCTGCATCAAACAGTGATTGCCGCCCGAATTGGGTATGCCTATTCACGCCCCTACCTGTTCGATGGAACACTGGGGGACAATCTGCTGATGCCCCTGCGGATCCGCCCGCAACATCAGTCGGACGCGATAAAGGCCCCTTCGCGTCGGCAGATCGAGGCCGTACGGGCCGGAAACCCCCCCGATTCCCTGTCGGATGAATGGGTCGACCCCAGCCTGGCTGGGCTGGATAGTGCTGACGACATCCGCGACTGGTGGTTCCAGCTTGTCGAAGCTATGGGGATCGACGAGTTCATGTTCCGCCGTACTTTACGCTCCCGGTTCGACCCGGAACAGCATCCGGCTTTGGCAAAAGACGTTGTTGATCTGCGCGGGATCGTCGCCGAGCGTCTGCGCGATCGCGGGTTGGACCGATATGTCTTCAGATTCGACCCGGAACAGTTCAACCCCGCCGTTCCCTTGGGCGGCAACCTGCTGTTTGCGTCTCCGTCGCAGGATATCTCTCCGGAAACGCTTGCCGAAGATGATCGATTCCAGGCAATGCTCAGCGCGAACGCCCTGGACGATGACGCCATGAGCATTTCCAGTGCCGTGCTGGAAACGCTGACTCAGGCATTTGGTCGGGATGGCACGGATCACCCTCTGTTTTTGCGCCTTGGCCTGTCCCGCGACATGTTCCACAGCCTGCTGGACATCGAAGACCGTCGCAAAGCCAAGGGTGATGCCGCGATCAGTCAGAAAGAAAAAGCCCTGCTGATGACCGTGCCCTTCCTTCTTACGGCCGAGCAGATTGGTCCGAATTTTCCGGACGAGTACAAGAACAGAATTTTGACGATTCGAAAGACGCAGGCAGAAAGAATCCGGGAATCGATGCAGGGGATGTTCCTGCCAGTGTCGCCGGATCTCTACATTCCGCGTCTGACCGTGATCGAGAATGCGCTTTACGGACGCATTTCGATCATGGCCGGGGCTAAAAAAGACGAGATCGAAGATGTAGTTGCCGAAGTTATGAACGAAGCCGGGCTGCGCCGCCGCGCCGCCGCGATCATTTACGATCTGCCGTCCGGACTGGGGGGAAACAACCTGCCGACCGTTTTTCAGGAGCGTGCCGCGTTTTCGCGGGCGGGCATCAAACGCCCCGACATTCTGGTGCTGGACAAGGTGCTGGCCAGCCACGATTCGGAAAGCCGACTGCGCACCCGCCTGAAACTGCGTGAGCTGCTGCCTGATTCAATCATGATCTTCATGGAAGATCATTTTGCCCATCCCGAAGCGTATGACCTGTTCGTCGAAATCAAGGACGGTCGTATTGACGGTGTTTCAAGAACACAAACAGAAGCGGAAGAAGGCGCTACGGCGGACCTGAGCCGGAAGCTCAAGATCATCTCCTCGACCGAGTTGTTCTCCAAGTTGGATGGCAGAAACCAACGTTTGCTGGCGTTTTCCGCACAATGGTACAAGGCCGCAGCCGGGCAGACCATCTTTGCCCGCGGCGAGGCACCTGACGCGGCCTACCTTTGTATTTCCGGTCAGGCCAATTTGGAATGGAACGACAGCAAGGGTCTCAAGCGGGTAATCTCGGTCATCGAGCCGGGACGATTGATCGGAGACCTGTCGATTATCACCAAGGACGCCAGACAATTCGATCTGGTTGCAACGCAGGATTGTACCTTTCTCAGGATCGGCGCCGGTGAGCTGCGCGCCGTCGTGGAAAGCGACGTTAATGTCGCCGTACAACTTCTTGAAACCGTTGCCGGTTACCTGATGACAGTGTCCGATCGTGTTGCCGCCGCGCAAACCCCAGAGGACATATTCACCGATACCGGCAGTTCCAGTGGGACCTAAAATCACGACACATACGGCATACGCAGCCCATGAGATGCTTGTCCGCGACGCACGTGACAGACCGGAACTGTGGCGGCTGACGGTCGGGCTGGTGATTGTTGGTGGTGTTGCAATTTTCCTGAACCTCACCCTGTCTTCTGTGATTTTCAGTCTTGGCACCGCGCGGTGGGTTTCCGGCTTTCAGGCGGGGGCAACACCGTCTGCTTTGTTGATTCTGTTGTCGAGTTTCGGGTTCATCACATTGGGCGTCAAACTGGCTGCCGGGGCGATGCAAAACCGCCCGTTGCACGCCATCCTGGGTCCCCGCCGTCTGGGCGTTCGCCAGTTCTGGCGCGTACTTCTGGCATTGGGGCTGCTGGCCGCGTTGATCTTCATCCTGCCGCCATACAATCTGGGCGCACCGTTCAAACCCAATTTGGCTTTCGAAACGTGGCTGCTGCTGTTGCCGCTGTCTCTGACTGCGGTTTTGATACAAACCAGCGCCGAGGAAATCCTGTTTCGCGGCTACATTCAGCAATCACTGGCTGCGCGGTTTCGGTCACGCCTGATTTGGATGGGTCTGCCTGCCTTGTTGTTCGCGGCCGGTCACTACGCACCGGCCACATCCGGAGAGAACGCCCTTCTGATCGCAATCTGGGCCGGCGCTTTTGGCCTGATCAATGCCGATCTCACCGCGCGGTCGGGTACCCTTGGTCCTGCTATTGCGCTGCACTTTTTCAACAACGTTGTGGCGTTGCTGTTTTTCTCGATACCTGACAACCTCAGCGGTCTTGCCTTGTTCCTTCTGCCCTATGACATGTCCCAAACAGACGCGATACGACACTGGCTGTATGTGGATTTCGTGATGATGGTTGTTTGCTGGCTAACCGCACGACTTGCGCTTAGGCGCTGATTGCATTTCCTGACGTAGCGCCTTATTTGACGTCAAAACCGCATCAGCAAGGTTCCGACATGAACTGGATCACAAACTACGTCCGCCCCCGGATTAACTCGATCTTCTCGCGCAGGGAAGTGCCCGAAAATCTGTGGCACAAATGCGATGAGTGCGGAACCATGCTGTTTCACCGCGAACTGGCCGACAACCAGAATGTCTGCACGCAATGCGATCACCACATGGCAATCACGCCGCGAGAGCGGTTTAAGCATCTGTTTGATGGCGGTATTTTCACCGAGGTCGAAGTCCCCGCGCCGAAGGACGATCCACTGCATTTCCGGGATCAAAAGAAATATCCCGACCGCATGAAAGCGGCCCAGAAGAAGACCGGCGAGAAAGAGGCGATGCTTGTCGTGAGCGGTGAAATCGGCCGCACGCCAGTTGTAGCTGCGGCGCAGGATTTTTCGTTCATGGGCGGATCGATGGGCATGTATGTCGGCAACGCCATCATCGCAGCCGCGCAGGAGGCCGTGAAACTCAAACGCCCGCTTATCCTGTTTTCGGCTGCCGGTGGCGCGCGAATGCAGGAAGGCATCCTGAGCCTCATGCAGATGCCCCGTACCACGGTCGCGGTGGAAATGCTGAAAGAGGCGAACCTGCCCTATATCGTGGTGCTGACCCACCCGACCACCGGCGGCGTCACCGCGTCTTATGCGATGCTGGGTGATGTGCATATCTCGGAGCCGAACGCGCTGATCTGCTTTGCCGGACCGCGCGTGATCGAACAGACCATCCGCGAGAAACTGCCCGAAGGATTCCAACGCGCTGAATATCTGCTGGATCACGGGATGCTTGACCGTGTGACAAAACGCACCGAAATGCGCGATGAACTGATCACCATCACCCGAATGCTGATGGGCCTGCCGCCAGCTGTCAAAGGTGACCTTCCCGCACCAGAGCCGGAAGAAGCACCGGTCGAAGCTTCGACCGAGGGCGCAGGCGAGAAATGACGACCCCGACATCCGACGTCATCCTTGATCGGATGATGGCGCTGCATCCCAAGATCATCGATCTGACTCTGGATCGTGTGTGGCGCTTGCTGGCAGCTCTGGACCACCCGCAAAACCGATTGCCGCCGGTCATCCATATTGCCGGAACCAACGGCAAAGGTTCGACGCAAGCCATGATCCGCGCAGGGATCGAAGGGGCCGGGCTGACAGCTCACGCATACACATCCCCCCACCTGGCCCGCTTTCACGAGCGAATCCGACTGGCGGGAGAGCTGATCTCGGAGCCTGACCTTACGGCGGTTCTGGACGAGTGTTACGCCGCAAACAATGGTGAGAATATCACCTATTTCGAAATCACCACCTGTGCGGCCCTGCTGGCTTTCGCCCGCACGCAAGCTGACTATACGCTCCTTGAAGTCGGGCTGGGTGGCCGCCTGGATGCAACCAACGTCGTGGAACAGCCTGCGGTTACAGTCATCACGCCGGTTTCGATTGACCACGAACAGTTCCTTGGCGACACATTGGGCAAAATTGCAGCCGAAAAGGCCGGCATCATCAAGCCCGGAGTGACCTGTATCGTGGGCCCGCAAGAAGACGAGGCGCTCGAGGTCATTGAATACACCGCCGCGCGACTGGGTGCGCCACTGCTTGTTAATGGCCAACACTGGCACGTAAACGAAGAAAACGGACGCCTGATCTATCAGGACGAAACAGGATTGCGCGATCTGCCGCTTCCCAATCTGCTGGGCGCGCACCAAATTCAAAACGCGGGCGCAGCGCTGGCGGTTCTGCGCCATCTGCAAATGGGCGATGACGCCTATGAGGCCGCCGCGACCAAAGCCGAATGGCCAGCACGCATGCAGCGCCTGAAAACAGGGCCACTGACAGAACAGGCTCCGCTCGCTGAACTGTGGCTCGACGGGGGCCACAACGCTGCTGCTGGCGTGGCGTTGGCCGACGTTCTGGCGAAACTGCCCAAACGCCCGACACACATGATCTGCGGCATGCTGAACACCAAGGACGTCACTGGTTATCTGGCGCCGCTTGCCGATCAGGCCGAAAGCCTGACCGCCGTATCCATTCCCGGCGAGGCCAACACGCTCAGCGCTGACGACACTGCGGCTGCAGCCGCAAGGGTCGGCCTGCCAGCTTCAACAGCGGAAAACGTCGCGGCAGCCCTGACAGCAATCACGGACAAAGATCCACAAGCGCGTGTTCTGATCTGTGGCTCGCTCTATCTGGCGGGCAACATCCTGCGCGAAAACGGCTAGTTGTTTTTCTGTTTGGAAAACCTCGGAGCGCGCTGGGGCGAGGGGGCAGAGCCTCCTATTTCCCCCAGTCCTGATCCTGCATTTCCCGCAGGCGCGAAGCGGTGCGCTCGAATTCAAACGTTCCTTCACCTTCGACATACAACATCTCGGGCTCGGCCGCCGCCGAGCAGATCAGCCGGACCCGGGCCTCGTAAAGGGCGTCAATCAAAGTGACAAACCGCTTGGCTTCGTTGAAGTTGTTGCGGGACAGGCGCGGAACGTCTTCCAGAACCAGCACTTTCACCGCTTCCGCAATGGCCAGATAGTCTGCCGGGCCCAGCATACGTCCGCACAAATCATAGAAGCTGGCCCTCGCTACGCCATTGCGAAAGGCCGGAAGTTCAACGGCCCGGCCGTTCACTTTCAACACCAGCGGCTCCGCTGCGCCTCCCGACAGGTCATTCCAAACCGCCCGGATATTCTGCCGGGCCTCGGGCCCGATCGGCGTAAAATACACAGGCTCACCCGCCAGTCGGTTTTGTCGATAGTCGGTGGGCGAGATCAGCTCCCAGACTTCAAGCTGTTCCTTGATTTGCGCGATGAATGGCAAAAACAGCTGTCGGTTCAGCCCGTTCTTGTACAGCTCATCCGGGTGCCTGTTCGACGTAGTGATCACGACCACCCCGCCTGCATGCAAAAGATCGAACAGGCGGCCCACGATCATCGCGTCCGTTATGTCCGTGATCTGCATTTCGTCAAAGGCCAGCAATCGGACTGATTTGACCACTGCCTCGGCAACGGGTGCCAGCGCGTCCTCGACCCCTTCCTTTCGAGCCTTGTGCATACCCGCGTGAATTTCCTGCATAAAAGCATGGAAGTGCACGCGCCGTGCAGGAATATCCTCCAGCGCATCCACAAACATGTCCATCAGCATGGACTTGCCGCGCCCGACGCCACCCCACAGGTAAAGGCCTTTGGGGGCGGGGGGGGCTTTTCGGAAGAAACCGCGTTTGACAGGTTCGGCTAGGGTGGCGCGAATACGCTCGAACTGTGGCAGAACGGCCTCCTGCGCGTCATCCCTGATCAGGCTGCCATCGGCAATGCGGGCCTCGTAAAGCGAAATCAAATCCGTCATGTCTGAGCCATAGCGTCCGCTCTGCCCCTTGAAAAGCGGCCTTTTTCTCTCGGCTTCGTTTTTGACGGGCTTCGCTCTGAAAAAATCTGTCAACGTGTTGCACGAGCGTCGGAACCAAGACAAAGTCCGCGCCAGACAGAAGCGTGGCTAAACAGGATTGCGGACATGTCACAGGCAGGAAACGTCTTATTCATAATCATCGACCAACTGCGTGCAGATTGCCTAACCGGCGCATTGGCGAACCATGTGGATCTGCCCAATTTGCGCGCGTTCATGAGCGATGCGGTCACCTTTACGCGCCACTTCTCGGTGACCAACCCGTGTGGCCCGTCCCGGGCTTCGATACTGACCGGTCAGTACGCGATGAACCACCGCTCTGTCCGCAACGGAACGCCACTGCGCCACGACATTCCCAATGTCGCGACCGAGATGCGCAAGGCCGGATATCTGCCCATGTTGTTCGGCTACACCGACACGTCAGCAGATCCGCGCGTGTTTGATTCCAACGACCCGTCGCTCAAGTCTTATGAGTACCCGATGCAGGGGTTTCACGAGGTGGTCGAAATGCGGCTCGAGGAATCTTTTCCCTGGCAATCTCATCTGATGCAAAAGGGCTATTCATTCGACGATTACTGGGATGTCTACAAGCCCGTATCACCAACTGGCAGCACGCCGAAACTGAACGACCCCGCGTTGTACCGGGCCGAAGACAGTGACACGGCCTTTCTGACGGACGCTTTTCTGAATGGTATCGCCGCGTACCACAAACAGAGCTGGTTCGCCCATCTGACCTATATCCGGCCGCACCCGCCGCTTGTTGCACCTGCGCCGTATAATGACATGTACGATCCTGCCGAGTTGCCTTTTCCTGCCGGGTTCCCGGACCAGCAGGCCGAAGCGGCGCTGCACCCGTTTTTTGCCCCTTCGATGCAATCCCAAACGGCCACCGGCTTTGTAAAGGGCATGGGGGAAATTGAACCGACACAGGAAAACGTTCAAACCCTGCGTTCCGTCTATCTGGGTCTTGCGACCGAGGTCGATCATCACGTCGGCCGTGTAATCCAGTACCTGAAGGAAAGCGGGCAATATGAGAACACTTTGCTGGTGATCACCGCCGACCATGGCGAGATGCTGGGCGATCGGCATACCTGGGGCAAAATGACGGTGTTTGATGCCGCCTATCATACGCCCCTGATTATCAGGATGCCGGGGAATTCAGCCCGCGCGGGTTCGGTTGTCGATGTGCCGACGGAATCTGTGGACGTCACCCCAACCATTCTCGACTGGGTGGGCAAATCAGTTCCGAACTCGATGGACGGACGCTCGCTTGTGCCGCTGCTGAAGGGTGATGTTCCCGACGACTGGCGCAGGTATTCGTTCAGTGAGCTTGATTTTTCAGAACCTGAAAAGCCAACTCTGTGGCAGCAGCAATTGGGAACCGGCAACAGCGAATCGAATCTGAGCATTCTTCGGGAGGACCGGTTCACGCTGGTTGAGTTCGCCGCCGATCTACCTCCGATCCTTTTTGACCATGCCGGCAAGGGTGAGCTTGAGAATGTCGCGAACGATCCGGAATTCGCGTCGGATCTGGGCCGGCTTGGGCGTCAGATGCTACGGCACCGCATGCGCAATGCGGACCACACGCTTTCCCTCTATTCTCTGACCCCAGAGGGTGCCAAATCGAAAGAGCGCTATCCAGACTAGGGCAGTGCAGCGTGACCATGAGCCCAAGGCAGGCCCGGCCTGTTTTTGTCGCATCTCTGCCCCCTACACCTGCGGGGGTTCTGATGTTACGCCTGTTCCGTGGGGAGAACTGTCTTGGACACCACCGAACAGCATATGAAAGCAATGACTATGGCCGGTCTGAATCTGATCGGCCAGGCCCTTTCGATTTACGACAGCCAATTGCGGCTGGTTGTCAGCAACCGCCGCTTTCAGGAAATGTTCGATCTGCCCGACACCTTGGTCCGCCCCGGCGCCCTGTTTCACGACACCATTCAGTTCCTCGCCAGCCGAGGGGAATATGGCGACGACGGAAATGTGGACGAAATGGTGAAGGCCCGCGTCGAGCAGGCGCTGAATTTCGAACCGCATTACATGGAACGGGCGCGACCAAACGGACAGGTTATCTCGATCGAGGGGGCACCGTTGCCACAAGGCGGCTGGGTCGCAGTGTATACAGATATCACCAGCACAAAACGGGCTGAGAACCTGTTGCGCGCACGGTCCGAGGAACTGTCCGGACAGTTGCTGAGCCATGCCGAGGAATTGTCAGCCGCGAACCGAAAGCTGGCCGCAACCAACTCGGCACTGGAAGAGGCAAAGCGCCAACTGACCGAGATTGAGGCCCGCACCCGTTTGACGACGGAGATGATGCCGGCCCATATCGCTCATCTGAGACAGGACGGTATCTACGACTATTCAAACCGCCGCCTGAGTTCCGTCATGCCGGGCCGACCGTCTGAGATTGCAGGTCTGCACATCTCCGAGGCGCTAGGTCCTTCAGCGTTTGAACGGGTCGAACCCTATCTGGAACGCGCCTATGGCGGCGAAACTTCAGTTTTTGAGTTTACCGAGGATCAGGATTCTCGCCGGATACGGGTTTCTTTCACCCCGGACGGGGCAGGGGGCGTCTACATAATGTCCGTCGACGTGACCGAAGAAACGCAAGCCAGGGTCGCCTTGCAACAGGCGAGCCGCCGCGCAATGGCGGCGCAGATGACCAGCGGCATGGCACATGATTTTTCAAACCTGCTGACGATCATTCTGGGGATGCAGGCGCGGCTGAACAAAATGGGCCTGCCCGAAGAGGCGCAGGAACTTGTTTCGGCCACTCAACAAACAGCCCGCCGTGGAGGGCAATTGCTGAACCGGATCGCGGATATGACGGGAAACCGGACACCTCAACCCAAGGCGACCGACATGCGAGGGCTGCTGGAAGACCTTCGCATTCTTGCGTCGCCATCGTTGCCGCGGGGAGTGGGGCTGTCGGTGGTCAATACATTGCCGGACGAGGCGCTGATGCTCGACCCGGGTATGGTTCAGGATGCAATGCTCAATCTTGTCCTGAACGCGCGTGACGCATGCGGCAATTCCGGTCAGATCACCATCAGCGCCCATGCGATCGGAAGAATATGGGCCGAAATCACCGTATCCGACACCGGACCCGGGTTTTCACCCGAAGCTTTGGAAAAGGCTCTTAACCCGTTTTTCACGACCAAAGGCAGCGACGGGTCGGGGTTAGGCCTTCCCATGGTTTACGATACCGTCAAACTGGCTGGCGGAGACCTGAATTTGCGCAACACGCAATCAGGTGCATCCGTTGTCATGCGATTGCCCTACAGGCCCGCACCATCAGGCCGCGGCGGTCTTGTTCTACTTGTCGAGGATAACGACGAATTACGTTGCCAGTTCCGCGATCTGCTTGTTGACCTCGGCTATTCTGTGATCGAGGCCACGTCAGTTGATGAAGCGCTCGGTTTGATCTTGGATATTGACGATATTGCGCTGGTTCTGTCCGATATCCGGCTTGATGGACCGGCCACCGGGATTGATCTGCTTGAGCGGCTGAAACCTGGCCTTCCCTGTATTCTGATGACATCCTTGCCCTATTCCGACCCTCGGCATCGACAAGCGCTTGCTTTGGCGCCGGTGTTGCGTAAACCGTTCTCCCGGGCACAATTGTCTGCACTGATCCGAACCGAGGCCGCCTGATGAACCAACCATTGGTGACCATCCTTGATGACGAGCCCGAGATACGGCGCATATTGACGGATGCGTTGGAAGAGGCCGGGTTCCGCACACAAAGCTTTTCACGCGCCCGCGAATTCGAAGCCTCACTGAAACGGGTGACTCCGGATGTTTGCCTTGTTGATCTGTCGCTTCCGGATACAGACGGGCTGGCGTTGGTACACCGACTGGCGTTGGAACAGGGGGCCGCCGTAATTATCATTTCGGGCAGGGTGCAGGTACAGGATCGCGTCACCGGGCTGGAACTTGGGGCTGACGACTATATCACCAAACCTTTCGATCCTGCCGAAGTTGTCGCCCGAATCCGCGCAAGATTGCGCGCACCAAGAACCCAGTCCCCGCAGTCGGAAGTGGCATATTTCAATGGCTGGACCGCATATTTCGATCGCTATGTTCTTGTGGACGGAACCGGCTCGGAAACTCCGTTCAGCCATGCCGAAGGCGAGGTTCTGCGCCTGTTTCTGGAAAGCCCGAAACGGTTGATCAGTCGTGGGCAGATGCAGGAAACTTTAGGCGGTGCCGCGGGTGAGAGTTTCGACAGGGCGATGGATGTGCGAATTTCGCGTTTGCGCACCAAACTGGGCGAAGACCCAAAAAATCCGCGCCTTATCAAAACAATTTACGGTGCCGGGTACATTTTTTTGGGGGAAGTTGATTGGCAATGATTTGTTCGGCACACGATCTTCCCAACTGCGTCTGCTTGAGATTTTCGAATTTCATCTCTTTTTCAGATAGTTGGAGGATGTCCAATATTATCTTTGGGCCAGCTATGGATTCTTGCAACCGTCCCGCTTAACTAACACCAACCCGTCTTTCCTGAAAAGACAGGCGACGAGATCGTTTCCGACCTATCGAAGTATCGCGTCGGCAGCAGGTGTCGAAGGCAATTGAGGGCCTGGAGAGTAGAATGGTCAGAGATTTCTGGGAAAAATGGCGATCCGGCCACATAGGCCGATTGGTTGGCAGCAGTTTGCGCAGCCAGGGTTGGCTTTACGGCATCGCCATGGCCGCCATGGTTGTTGTTGCGGGGACAACTGCGGGCACCGCCTGGATGATGGAAAACATCGTCAACGCCATGACGACGCCGGAAGCGCGCTCAAAGGTCTATCTCGTCGCGCTGGCGATTTTGGGGCTGTTTTTCGCCAAAGCAGCTGCATCCTACATTCAGTCTGTTTTTCTGGCCCGCGCGGGCAACCGGATCATCGCCGTTCAGCAGGAACAGCTATATGCGAAACTGCTGAAACGAGGTGTTGGATTCTTTGCCGACACGGAATCCTCTGATCTTTTGATGATCGTGACACAGGGTGCTCTGGCTGCAAGGCGCCTGGTTGATGTCGTGGTCACGAGTTTTGTTCGCGATGCGCTGACCCTTGTTGGTCTGGTATTTGTGATGGTCTATCAACAACCGGTGTTGTCCGTGCTGTTCTTCGTTGTCGGACCAATCGCCCTGCTGGGCGTCAGAGTTCTGCTCAAGAGCGTGCGTTCGATCATGCGTTCTGAAATGAAATCTCTGGCAGAGATCATGAAAGTCCTTCAGGAAACCTCGGGGGGCATCAAGATCATCAAGGTTTTTGCGCTGGAAGACCACATGGCCGATCGCATGAACCGCGCGATCAGGGCCGTCGAAAACCGCGCCAACTCCATTTCGCGGTTGCAATCTATCGCCAGCCCATTGATGGAATTTCTGGCAGGTATAGCGATCGCGGCCATTCTGATCATCAGCACGATTGGTATCGCAGGAAGTGAGCCGACCACACCGGGGCAACTGATGTCTTTCATCACCGCTTTGCTGATGGCTTATGAACCGGCCAAACGACTTTCCAAGATGCGCGTGGTCATCGAGACGACATTGGTGCCAATCGGCATGATGTTCGAGTTGTTGGACCAGGAAGATCCGATGCGCGAAAGCATCGAACCCGTGCAGCTGCGTCCGGGGCCCGGCGAGGTTCGGTTGCATGACGTCACTTTTGGCTATCAGGGCTCCTTGCCTATTCTCAAGAATATGGACCTTACTTTTGAAGCGGGAAAAACCACTGCGCTGGTTGGGCAGTCTGGCGGTGGCAAGTCCACCATCTTTGGCCTGATCATGCGTTTTTATGATCCGGATCAGGGGCGCATCGAAATCGACGGACAAGATGTCATGGACGTGAGCTTCGCTTCGTTGCGGCGCAAAATCTCTTACGTCGGGCAAGACACGTTCCTGTTTTCCGCCAGCGTAATGGACAACCTTCGATACGCACGTCCAGACGCAACGGTTGAAGAAGTCATGGAAGCTGCTCGCGCGGCACATGCCCATGACTTTATTACCGAATTGCCAAACGGATATGATACGCAAGTAGGTGAAAATGGCGCGTTTCTGTCCGGTGGGCAGAAGCAACGCCTGGCAATTGCGCGTGCAATCCTGCGCCAGGCAGAAATTCTGTTGCTTGACGAGGCAACCAGCGCATTGGATGCGGAATCAGAATCTTATGTGAAAGAAGCGCTCGACAAACTGACCAGAAATGTCACCACGATCGTGATCGCGCATCGGTTATCGACTGTGTTGGAGGCCGACAAGATTATGGTTGTTCAGGATGGAGAGGTGATCGAACAGGGTAATCTCGACAACCTGATGCAGCGTAACGGGGCATTCCGGCGTTTGTTTGATCAGCAGTTCAAGCAGCCTGCCTCCTGATCCACTTAGGTCAAGCCTCCGGGATTTGGAGTTAGGGTTCGGGTTATAGCATGCGTTATCTGGCGCGGCTAATAACGGGAAGCGCCGGTAGGTGCTATTCCCGCAATGCCCTGTCCTTGATTTTGACCACAGGCTGGACGAGATAGTCGAGGACTGACTTTCGACCGGCGAGAATATCCACTTCGGCAACCATGCCGGGGATGATCTCTATTTCTGCACCGTTGCCGTCCAGCATAGAGCTGCCGGTTCTAATCTCGACCACAAATACTTCTTCGTCGTTTCGGTCGGAACGATTGATCGTATCCGCACCAATGCGGAAGATTTCGCCGTCCAGTCCGCCGTAGCGGGCAAAGTCATAGGCCGTTATCTTGACTTTCACTTTTTGTCCGGCGTGCAAAAAAGCAATGTCTTCAGGGCGGACATAGGCCTCGACCAGCAAGGAGTCGTCCAGCGGGACAAGTTCGATCAACTCCTCGCCGCTTCGGGCCAACCCGCCAACGGTTGACCGGTGTATCCGGTTGACAATACCACGCACGGGGGCTCGGATCTGCGCCCGTGCCGCGCGGTCACGCAACGCAGGCAAGGCAGGTTGCAGCACGGCAAGCTCTGCTGTCGCAAGCGCCAGATCGGTAAGGGCACTGCTGCGAAACCG
Source organism: Ruegeria sp. CDSB136 (assembly GCF_059610965.1). NCBI lineage: Bacteria > Pseudomonadati > Pseudomonadota > Alphaproteobacteria > Rhodobacterales > Roseobacteraceae > Ruegeria > Ruegeria sp. CDSB136. Next base: position 150,516 of record NZ_JBXWOP010000008.1, on the reverse strand, counting down.
ACTGTGTGTCGCCCGGATGCGATCATCAATTTCGTCGAGACCGGATTTCAACCTGTTGGTCACCGCTTTGGCCCTGACCTTGCGCCCGTTCCATTCCGCCTCACTGCGACGCAAGGAAAGCAGCGTCGTCGCCGGCTCCATCTGTTGCTCGACCAATGGTTCCATAATCAACCGTTCCTCGGCCAGCACCTTGAGCGTTTCCTCGGCCGTAAACTGATCCACCAGTCCTTCCTCGTATTCGCGACGGCGTTGCTGGCGTTGGCGTTCAAGGATGGCGATCTCCGCCTGCAACTCAGACTGTCGCCCCTGAAACAGCGCCGTTTCAGATTGAATGACCGCTGGCGCGTCTTTCAACAACACAGGCTTGAACTCTAATTCGGTGCCGTCGATTTCCGCCGGCAGCCGCTGCGTCCGCGCCATCAAACCAAAGGCACGCTGCTGTTCCTGACCCAATTGACTCGCTATCTGAGTGGTATCGAATTCCATCAGAAGAGTTCCCTCGTCTACCAGCTGACCTTCCTGAACATTCAGGGACCGCAGAACACCCGGTTCAGTAGCCTCGATCACCTGCAGATCACCAGATGGGACAATGCGACCGTCCACGCGGGTTACATCGTCAAGCTCGGTCATATGCGCCCAGAAACTTGCCGCGACCAAAAAGGACAAAATTAGAAGCAGCAAGACAGACCCCCGCAGCGGGGAACTCCCCTGCATCTCACGGGCCAGTTCGCAAGATCAGGATGCCGCGACATTCAGATGCCTCACCTTGCGGTTTGCATATTGAGTCAGTAGGCCTTTCGAACCATCAGCCACAATCTTGCCGCCTTCGAGAACGATCACCCTGTCAACTAGGTTCAGCAAGCTTGTGCGATGCGTGATGACAATGACTGTGCTGTCACTTGTTGCGTGCTTTAGCCGCCGGATGACGTCCGCTTCCGTCCGGACATCCATGGCGCTGGTTGGCTCGTCCAACAGCAGGACTGGCGGGCGACCGACCAAGGCCCTCGCCAGTGCAATCGCCTGCCGTTGTCCGCCGGACAAACCTTCGCCGCGTTCTGCTAGTTTAAGTTCATAGCCGCCGGGATGGCGCGCCACAAAATCTTCGACACCCGCAACCCGTCCGGCCTTCAGCAGATCTTCATCGTTGGGGCGGATCGCCCCACTGGCGATATTTTCGCGAACGGTACCGGAAAACAACCAAACATCCTGCAGAACAGACCCAATGTTTCGGCGCAGATCACCGGGGTCAATTTGTCGAATATCCGCTCCATCCAACGAAACCGAACCAGTCTTGGGTTCGTATAACCCCAGCAAAAGACGTGTAATTGTACTCTTGCCCGATCCGATCGGGCCAAGGAGTGCTACTTTCTCGCCCGGAGCAACCGAAAAAGAAATGCCGTCCAAAGAGTCGTTTGTCTGGTCAGGATAGGCAAAATGCACGTTGTTGAAGGAAATGCGACCTTCGAACCCTTTGCGACTGATCCAACTTAGTCCATGCGGTCTCTCACTTTCCGCCTGCATAAGAGAATCGAGATTGCGATATGCGCTGCGCGCCTGATTGATCCGCGTCAGTGTTTGTGCCAACTGCCCCAGAGGAGCCAGCGCACGTCATGTCAGCATTACCGCAGCAACCAGTGCCCCCATACTTGCCTCACCGCCCGCGATCAGAAAGACGCCATAGAAGACAATCAACACCTGAGCGGCTTGTTGGACGAACCCCGGTCAGGTTCAGTGCAAGTTGCGTGACGGAACGACTGCGCATACCGTGCGCGGATTAGCGATCCATCGCCTGTTCCCAACGGGACCGCATTTGCCGCGCCGCTCCGGTTGTCTTTATGGTTTCAAGGCCGGAAAGAGCTTCGACCAGAACCGACTGTTTGGATTGCCCATCGGCAAAACTGTTTTCCGCCAGACGGGACAAAACAGGCTGAACGATCAACCCGGTCAGTAGAACGACAGGCACAGCAAGTGCAGGGATCAGGGCCAATTGGCCACCAACCATGTAAATGACGAAAACAAACAGCCCAATAAATGGCAAATCCACCACTGCGACCAGCGTTGCCGTTGTAAAGAATTCGCGCAGTGTTTCGAATTCCCGGACGGTGCTGGCCATGGCGCCAGATGACCCGGTCCGGGACTTCATACGAATGTTCAGAAAGTGGTCAAATACACGCCGCCCCATGAACAGATCAGCCTGCTTTCCCGCCGCATCAATAAACCCGGCTCGTAGCAGTTTGAGCAAAAAGTCGAAAATCAGAGCTAGGCAAACGCCTGCGGTCAAGGCGATCAGGGACTCCGTCGCCTCGTTGGGCAGAACCCGGTCGTAAACGACCATGATGAACACGGATGTCGACAGCCCAAGCAGATTGGCAAGGGCGGCTGCCAGCGCCACCTGAATATATGACCAGCGGTTGGCGGCAAGGGCGGACCAGAACCAATGACCTTTCCAATCGTTGCTGATCGAACCAATTTCCTCTTGATGGATACCGCGCACCAGAATTGCATATCCGGTGTATGTTTCAGAAAGGCTGGCTTCTGGTATCTCTCCGATTTCGCGGCCCAGTTCCGGATCAAAGATCAGTAAATCGCCGTTGGATGCTCGCCCGTGCAAGACCACTGCACGCTCATTTCCCAAGAGAAGGATCGCCGGTACCAGATGATTGTTGAAAGCAGCCAGTTTCCGTTTGCCATACGCGGCCTGCATGTCCGCTCTGTTCAGGGCTGTAATGACATCCCGGATTGTCAGTTCACCTTCGCTGGATTGTGTCGCCTGGACCGCTGCCAATGTCAGTGGGCGGTCGAGATGCGCGGCGACGTGCAGGAGGCAGACCTCCATTGCCGTCAAAGAGTGGGGGCGTGTAACCGATTGCGCCTGCATCATGGTTGCCCAATCCTGTTGTTCAGAGTGACACCAAGAAGATCAAGAATATCCCCGGTTAGGCTGAGCGCCGCATAATTTGTCAGAAAGTAGTTCTGCTCTGCCAGGATCAGTCGTTCTTGCGCGTTCACATAATCCCTTTGTGCATCCAGAATCTCGATCAGAGTGCGTCGCCCGATTAAAAACTGTGCTTGTGCTGCCTTGATGCTGTCGGCGTTTGCCTGGGCGGCCTGGCGCGCTGCCTGCAGGCGTTCGGCGCCAGCTTTCTGATCCGAACGAATGAACCCCAATTCCCGGGATATTTCGCGGCTCAGGCTTTCCCGGGAAAACTCGACATCTCGGACCTGCGCTTCCGCAACCGCAATCGCCGCCCGGCGCGTCCCCGTACTGTCGATTTCGTAGTTAACTGCCAGATCGACACCGTAATTCGCATCTCGGCTATCGTCCCTGTTGGCAAAAGCGGCCAGTCTTTCATCCGGTTGGCGACAGGCCAGAGCGGCAGAAAGTTCTGCCTTCGCGGCCACAACAGCAGCATCTACGCGGCGGATCTGAGGGCTTGCCTCCACGATCTGTGCGTCACTCCGTGACAGCAGCGGAGCGGGGATGGCCGGGGCCAACACTCCGGGCGCTGTTCCGTAGATTTCAACAAATCGCGCCTCGGCGCGCGCCGTGCGCGTTTTTGCATCCGCAAAGCGTGTTTGTGCGTCAGCCATGCGGGAACGCGCGGTCAGAACATCCCCCTTCGATCCTGCGCCGCTGGCCGCCCGTTGCGAAATCTGCTGGACAAGCTGTTGGTGTACCTCGACATTCCTGGCGGTCAGGTCTTGAATCTTCCGGCGGTCCAAAACTGTCACATATGTTTCAATCGCGGCCAGCGCCGTTGCCGAGGCCGTTTGCAGACGGTCCCCCTGACTTTCAAAAATCCGGGCGCGTGCCGCAGCCAAATCCCCCGCCGCCGCACCACCATCATATACCAGTTGCGAAACACGCAGATACGGTGAAAAATCAGCGGCATCCGAAACAACTCGTTCGGAGCGCGCGTTCAGACCCAAGAAGACCTGGGGCAGAAACGCGCCCTTCGCGGCATCCTGACCGGCATTTGCGGCCGCAAACCTGGCATCGCTTTTTGCCAGATGAGGACTGCTTTCGACAGCTAGACCGTGCGAGGAACCGCTTATGGTCAGGCCCGAGTTTTGCGCGTCACTGAGAGAAACGGCACCGTTTGTCCCGACGTCATTCAGGGTCAACACCGGGCGGAAATCGGTCGTGAGCGTTGTCGTTGCAGCGGGCGCACTGTTGCCAGCCGCATCATCCACCATAGCCGTCAGCGTAAAGGCGGTCCCATCCGCCAATGCCGCCAGATCGCCCGAAAGAACGGTAGCGGACCAAGTTCCCGAGGAAACAACGGCCGTAAAGGTCTGCCCGCCGAGCGTTACCGAAACCGTCTGGCCATCCTCAGCTGTGGTAGTTCCCGACACTGCTAGATCGCTGTTTCTTTCAATCACATCCAGAACTGCACCGGTCGGAACCGGATCAAGCGTGATTGACGGTGCGCTAAAGTCCGTTGTGAAGCCGTCTGAAGCGGAGCTGCTGTTTCCTGCCGCATCCGCAACCGAAGCGGTGACACTGTAGCTTTCATTGTCCTGCAACCCGGCTAAATCCAAGCTTGCGGCGGTATAGTTCCACCCTCCACCTGTTACAGTCGCTGTTCCGCTCACATCAACGGTTCCGTCAGCACGTGCGATCTGAACTGTGACCGTTGTTCCGTCCGGCGCATCTGATGTGCCCGACACGGTTAGATCCGTGCTCTGTTCGGCGGCATTCATGATCGCGCCGTCTGACAGGGCGGAGATCGTGATTGAAGGTGCCGTAAAGTCCGTGTCAAAGCTGCTCGTCGCTTGAACGGAGGGGTTACCTGCGGCGTCCGAGATGTCAGCGGTAACCGTCACAGTACCATTGTCGGACAACAACGAAAGATCTGAGGACGGTACAGTCACACTCCAACTGCCACTCTGGACCTGGCCGGAATACGTCTGCCCGTTCATCGAAACGGTCACCATTTGCCCGTCTTCGGCATCCGTCGCATCAGTTATGGTCAGATCCGTAGCTTGCTCCGAGGCATTCAGAACGGCACCAGAAGAAAAACTGTCGATGCTGAGCGTTGGGGCGGTGAAATCCGTCGAGACCGAGCTGCTGGCCTGTGGCGCGTCCAATCCGTGATTGTCGGAAACGTCAGCGGTGATGGTAAATCCCGAACCGTCCGCAAGCGCCTGCAAATCTACCGTGGGAACCGTAATTGTCCATGTATCTCCTGATACAGCGCCCAGATAGGTTTGACCGCCCAGGTTAACCGTTACCTGCTGTCCATCCGGAACATTGCTCGTTGTACCGCTGACAGTCAGATCCGACCCGGCCTCGGCCGCGTTCAGAACCGAACCGGTGGGCAGTGGCGAGATTGAAATGGACGGCCCGCTCAGATCAACAGGCAGGGTTGCCGTTGCCGGAGTGGCGAAATTACCCGAGGTGTCGCTGACCGTGGCACTGACCGAAACCGGGGTGCCGGTAGTCAGACCCCCAAGATCGGCGCTGGGGACCGTTACGCTCCAACTGCCGCCAGATGTTGTGCCCGTGTAAACTTGGCCGTTGAAACACTCTGGCCATCGGCTGCCGTTGTCTAGCCGGTCAGAGCCAGATCGCTGTTCAGATCGACCAGTTCGATCGAACCGCCCGAAACCGGGTCAAGTGTGATGGTCGGAGCAGTGAAATCCGTGTCGATACTGTCCGCGGCCGGAACAGCCGGATTGCCTGCCTGGTCGGTCACGTCCGCCTGTATTATGATTGTCGCACCACCCTGCAGCGCGGCCAGATCAGAGGCGGGGACCGTTACGCTCCACGCCCCGTTGGCGACGATGCCGGTATACGACTGCCCGTTGAACGAAACAGTTACAAGCTGGCCGTTTTCAGCGTCTGTGGTCACGCTCAGGATCAGATCGGTCGCCTGTTCAATGGCGTTCATCACGGCCCCGTCAGACACCCCGGTTATGGCAAGGGTCGGTGGTATGGTGTCAATTTCGAACTGAACCGATTCAGTTGACAACTCGGCGCCAAACGCATCGAGGCTTCGAATAGTGACTGAATTTACCCCTTGCGGCAGACTGGCCGCTTCGGCTTCGGTCAGCGAGATAACCCAGCTTCCGTCTGCATTCGGTGCAATGGTTTTCGTGATCGAACCGATGGTCACTTCAATAGTGTCCGCGTCTGCCGAGGCCAAAACTCCGGTGCCGAAGCTGCTGAGTGTCGTCGATTGGGCTCCCGCAAGGTTGAGGGTCGGGTAGCTGGGTGTCGGACTGGGGGTCGGGGTGGGCACGACTGCGGGGCTGTCATCTCCGCCGCCACCACCGCCACCTGCGCCCGCAGCAACGGCGCCAGCCAGACCTATCCCGCCCAATATTGCGCCAGCGCTGCCCATTCCACCTGCGGCTGCGCCACCGGCCTCTGCCGTAAGGCTGAACTGAGCGATTTCGGCAACGGCTTCCTCGGCGATCATGATTGCGCCGCTGCCCAGAACCTGAACGTTTTCGGCAGCCACGATCAGGGTACGACCATCGTTGAGTTTCAGCAAAACATCGCCGTTTTTCAACAGCTTTGCCGACTTCACTCCCGGAATGGTCTCCGCAAATTGAAAGGCATAAAGCTCTTCCACGGTGGCCTGTCCCAATGCCGGTAACGCCATAAGCACGGATCCGAGCCCCCCTGCGGCGCCCCGGCCTGCCCATTTGCGCAACCTCGCATCGATCCATTGGCGAATATGCTTCTTGCGATCCGTGTCAGGAGTGTTGAGTTCAGAATTCTTCGTCATCTTGTCCTCACAAGCAGTTGCCGCTTACGTCGGGAAGACGTTTGGCCTGGGCCAGGTTCCGTTAATCTGTCTTTCCTTTTGATGACTCACGTGGTCGGACCCGAAAATTTGAGTTAATCTGAAACCGAACTCCTCGTTTTCACCACAATTGCGCTTTGGTTTTGGTCTTTGCGTCAGAGCACCCTGTTGTCAAAGCCGGCATCGGCGTGGGGTGATCAGATATGAAGTTCAATTTCCAAGGCGTGGTAGAAACGGCGAGCACGGCGCTCGATACAGGTATCGGCGATACGGCTTTAAAAACGTTTAACGGGACTACGTGTCTTTACAGCGTGACCGGACCCGGCGGCGGTATTGCTGTCTGGACATTGGCAAACGGCGCGATTCCTCAACTTCAGGACACGCAATATTTCAGCGGTTCGATAACGTTTCAGGTCGGGCGCAGCGGGATGCCGGTGACACTTGGGGGCAGGACCGGCTGATTCTGGACGCCGATTCCGCAACGGGTCTGGTTGGATACGATCTGCTGGCTGACGGCTTCATCGGAACCTTGCGGGAAACAGGCACCCTGTCGGGCCAGTTGAATTTCTGGCAATTGCCCACGAGGACAGCGGCAATATTGCGACCTATCATGTGAGCACGGACGGATCGCTGTCATTGGCAGGCATCACCGCCGGACAGGCCGACTCGATGCAAAGCCTGAAATCCGGATCCGGACATTTCTTGATCACTGCGGATGCGGCCAGCAGTGTGATCTCCACCTACGAAATAGACGATACAACCGGTATTTTGACCACCGTGGATAACAGCGCCTCGCTGTCGACACTGGGCATTGCCACTCCGACAGCTATCGAAGTGGTGCAGGCGTACGGGCTATCCTGGGTGTTGGTGGCGGGTTCGGGCAGCAACTCTCTAAGCGTCATGAAGTTGGGCGGTGACGGACGTTTGACACCGACGGACCATGTTCTTGATTCCTTCGGCACGCGGTTTGAAACGGTTCAGGATCTGGCAGTCGTTGAAGCAAACGGGCGGGCCTTTGTTGTGGCCGGAGGTGGCGATGACAGGCTTACCCTGTTTACCCTGACACCCGACGGCCAGCTGATCTATCTGGATAGTTTCGCAGATACTCTGGCAAGCGGTTTGCAGAACGTCGAAACGTTCAGCGTTGCGCAGGTCGGGGACGAGTTACAGATCCTTGCTGCCTCGCAACAGGAATCCGGCCTGACCCTATTGACTGTATCGATCGCCGATCTGGGGGTGGTCGACGAAGGGCTGGGCACCGTCAACGGAACTGCGCTGGATGATATGCTGACCGGCAGTATCCTGAATTCGACCCTTCTGGGTGGGGCGGGAGACGACATTCTGATCGCTGGCACAGGCGCCACAACGATGACCGGAGGTTCCGGCGCCGATATCTTTGTCATGAACTACGGCAGCGACACGACCACGATTATTGACTTCCAGCCGGGTCTGGACCGGCTGGATCTGTTCGACTACCCGCTGATGCGAACCCCATCGCAACTGACTTTCACCGCGACAGCGCAAGGCGCGCAGATTGACTACGTCAATGAAACCATTCTGGTTCACTCCGCAATTGGTGGCCCGTTGACCAGCGCCGACATCTTTGGGGCGGAGTTTGGCGGGCCTGACCATATCCCGGTCAATTTCGGCAATTTTGGCGGGCTCGTGCCTGACGGCTCGGGTGGCGTGCTGGGGGACATCACAGTCGACACACAAACGGCCAATCCTGCGCTGGCGGACGCAGAAATCAGGTTCACTCCAAACGGAGGTGGCACGATCAGTGTTTTTGCCGATGAGAACGGGCAATTTGATCTGGGCCTGCCTTCCGGCACGTTCCCTGGTCAATTCGATGTTGTAAAAAGCTATTCGACCGCCAGCGACCAGATAACCGCACTGGATGCGCTGCAGGTCCTGCGTTTATCCGTGGGGCTTGATCCGACCTGGGGGCCCGCCACGCCTGAAAACCTGATCGCGGCCGACATTACACAGGACGGAACGGTAAACGCTCTGGATGCGCTGGCGGTATTGCAGGTCGCTGTTGGTCTACCGACCACACATCCTGCGGAATGGGTGTTTCTGGACTCCGCTGCGGATCTTTCTGGGATTACCCCGACCAACGGAAACTATGCAACGGGCGCGAACGCTGTCGCCGTGGATGGACAATTTTCGGTCGACATGACCTCGATCCTGCTCGGCAATCTGGAAGCGGCCTGAAACCCGGCGCGATGATGCGCCTGGTTACTCGCGAAATGCCCGATTGAAATAATCGGCCATCGGCTTGATCAGATAGGACAGCGGCGTACGTTCATCCGTTTTGATCATCGCCTCAACCGGCATACCGGGAAGCAGAGCTTGCCCGTTCAGTCGTTCAACTTCGCCGTCGTCAGGGGCTACTTCGGTCCGGTAGAATGTAAATCCAGTACTCTCGTCCATGAAGGTGTCGGCAGATAAATTAATCACATGACCATCGATCTCAGGTGTCTCACGCTGATTGAACGCCGGGAAGCGCAGGGCGACTTCTTGCCCGACATACAATTGATCAACATGCAGCGCATCCACACGCGCGGCAACCAGCAGTGGCGTGTTCTGCGGCACAACATACATCATCGGCTCACCGGGCTGAATCACCGATTGCAGCGCAAAGACCTGACTGTCATAGACTGACCCCGAGACCGGCGAACGGATGTCCAGACGCGACAAACGCTCGGTCAAGGCCAGCCTGCGTTCCGACAGTTCAGACACCTGAGCCTGTACTTCACGTAACGCGGTGATCGCCTCCTCCCGCCGGGTGGCGGTGAGCTCGACGATCTGAATCTCTGTTGCGGCGATCTGACCTTTCAGGCGGGCCACCGATGCTTCAAGACGACCAATTTCACCGGTCAGGCTGGCATTTTCACGTTGAAGGGCCGACACCCGGCTGGCCTGCGTCAAACCACGCTTTAGCAGGTTTTCCTGATCCTCCAACTCGTTCTGGATCAGATCGACCTGAGTGCGCAGCGACACCAACTGAGCCTGCGTGCCTTCGATCTCACTTTCGATCTGGGTGATTTGTTTGCCCAGTTGCTCTTTCTGCTGGGCCATCGTATCGATCCGCGCCTCAAAAAGCCTTTGTTGGCCATCAATCAAATCTGAATCGATTTTTTCCTGTTGCTGAAGGGCGCTTAGACTGGATGCCAAACCGTCTGCGTTGCTTCCGTCGCGTTCAGCCTCCAGCCGCGATTTCCGCGCCAGAAGTTCAAAAAGCTGAGATTCGACAATGCTTTTTTCCGAGGACAAAAACGTATCATCCAGCCGCAGGAGCAAATCACCCTCGGCGACGACATCGCCATCCCGTACAAAGATCTCGCCGACCACACCACCGTCGGGGTGTTCGACGACCTGGCGGTTGCTTTGGACTTCGATCACCCCTTGCGAGACGATTGCCCCCGCCAATTCTGTCTGCACCGACCAGAGCCCCAGTCCGCCGACCAGGATGGTCAAGGCAGAGAAACCGACAAGCGCCGGAACCGTAATGCGCCACGCCGGACGTGGATGTTGTTCAAGATTCGCCGCCATCAGCTGCCTACCTGATTGAATTTTCGTTTGATGGCTTCGGCGTTTTGCACAGCCGCGCTCAAAATCTCGTCCCGACTGCCGAACTTCACCACCTGACCGCGTTCGACCACGGCCAGATCATCGCATTCCGAGATCGCCTGCGGACGATGTGTCATGATGATCGCCCCCTTGCCCTCGGCTTTCAGGCCACGAACGGCGGCATTCAAAGCCTCGGTTCCGTCTGCATCCAGAGCAGAGTTCGGTTCGTCCAGAATCAACAGGACCGGATCCCCATATAGGGCACGTGCCAAGGCAATACGTTGTTTCTGCCCACCTGAAAGCTGGCTGTCATTGCCTTCCAGAAAGGTGTCGTACCCTTTTTCCAGTGTCAGGATCAGGTCATGCGCGTTGGCTTTCTTCGCAGCGTCAACGACTGCCTCGGGATCGGGGTTTTCGGACATCCGGGCGATGTTCTCGGCCACCGTTCCGTTGAACAGGGTAACCTGTTGCGGCAGATAGCCGATATGCTGCCCCAGATCGTCCGAATCATACTGATCCAGCGTAGCACCGCCCAACCTTATTTCGCCGCCAGCCGGTTGCCATAGCCCCAGCAGGGCCTTGGCGAGTGTCGTTTTACCTGACCCGCTTTTGCCGATAACTCCCAACGCCTTGCCCGGTTCCAGGCGCAGCGTGACATTGCGCAGTGTCGGTGTATCGGCACCCGGCGGAATGACGGTCAGGCGCTTGGCCTCCAATTTCGCTTTTGGCACCGGCAACTTTGTGCGCGGCATCTCGGGCGGGGTGGTGTCCAGAAACCGGTTCAACGAAACCCAGGCCGTCCGCGCCTGCTGGATCATCCCCCATTGGCCCACCGCCTGTTCCACGGGCGCCAATGCCCGGCCCAAAAGGATCGAGCCTGCAATCATCGCACCGGGCGACAATTCATTGCGCAGCACTAGCCAAGCCCCAAGCGCCAGCATCGCGGATTGTAAAAACAGCCGCAGCGATTTGGTCAGCGAAGTAAAGCTTCCAGTCCAATCGCTGGCGGAAATGGTCTGTGACAATGCACTCGACCGTTGCCGCAACCACCGCTGGGTCACAGCCCTCTGCATTCCTTGCGATCGGACCACTTCCGCGGCTTGCCTGGCATGTTCGGAAAACGAGTTCGCCTGCGCCGATGCCCGCTGGGCTTCCGCTACTTTGTTCCGGGTCAGAACCTGGTTGAGCAGAGCAATGAATATCAGCAGCGAACCGCCACCAACGGCCAGCCAGCCAAGCAATGGGTGAAACAGGAAGATCGCGGCCAGAAACACCGGCGTCCAGGGGATGTCCATCACCGCCAACAGAACGGGAGACGCGCATAGTTTCTGGATAATTTCGAGGTCCCGCAATGCCGTTGCCGGTGCGGATCTCGTTTTCGGATCAAGCGATCGCCGCAACGTGGCGTCGAACACCCGTTCGTCCAAAGCGGATTGGAACCGGGCCCCGAACCGGGCGACAATCCTGCCGCGTGCATAATCCAGCATGGCCATCAGGACATAAAGCAGTGCAACCAGCAGGAACAGAGCCGTCAGCGTCTCGACCGCGCGCGATCCCAAAACCCGGTCATAGACCTGCAACATGAACAATGGCCCGGTCAGCATCAGCAGATTGACAAAAACACTGAACAGAAACGCGAGTGCCAGGAACGTCGTTCCCTGATTGCGGGTATTGCGCAACTCGTGTCTGGGGGACGCAGACATCCTGAAATCCGGGTTCACAGTTCAAGCCTTTGCTTATTGCGGTACGCAGACGATCCCGTCTGCAGCGTCCGGCATCTTAGAACGTTGTCGCGGGGCATAAAATGCGCCGTGTCGAAGATCGGCAAAAAACCTCTGACCAAAGTCATTGCAACCCCCTGGATGACTGGCGAGTCAAAGCGACTGCCTCTTGAAAGCCACTATGACGGCCTACGCAGGACATGTCGAACCTATTGATACCAATTGCTGAATCTGCCGGGCATTTTCTTTTTGACACCTCAACCCATCGAATTTGTGATGATCCAATAGCTTTGGTCCCGCATGTTCATTCTCAATCAGTATGCATGGAAAATCTCCGGGGCTTTGCCCCACAATATTTTGCAGGTCGAGCAACAGGTGATCGTTTAGTTTTGTCACGAATCGTGCCGTTATCCGACGAACGAGAAATGGTCGGATGACCAAAACCATGATGACTCAGAATATCTGACGTCTTTGATTTCGAGAAGGAACACCGATGAAGACGCACGCGCAGGCTGTAGTGATCGGAGGCGGCCTTGTTGGTTGCTCGATCCTGTATCACCTGGCCAAGCTGGGCTGGAGGGACGTTGTCCTGCTGGAACGGGACGAACTGACCAGCGGATCGACCTGGCATGCGGCGGCAAATATTCACGGGCTGCACGATAACAACAACGTCACCCGCATCCAGCATTATACAATGAACCTGTATAAAGAGCTGGAAAAGGAAACTGGACAGGGTTGCGGCGTGTTCCAACCGGGCTCGCTGTATCTGGCGCAGACCGAGAACCGTGAACACCAGTTGCGTCTGCAGGAGGCCAAAGCGCGGTTCTACGGGCTGAACTTTCACGAAATCAGCCGCGAGCAGGCCAAGGAGTTGCACCCACTGGCGCAGTTCGATGACATCCGTTGCATCATGTACGAACCCGACGGCGGCAATGTTGACCCTTCGGGTGTGACCCACGCCTATGCCGCAGGGGCCCGCGCAATGGGCGCATCGATCGAGCGGTTTTGCCCGGTCATCGGGACGGAACAACAGCCCGACGGTTCGTGGATCGTGCGCACCGAAAAAGGCGACATCCATACTCAATGGGTGGTCAATGCCGGGGGCCTCTGGGGACGCGAAGTCGCGGCGTTGGCGGGGATCGAGCTGCCATTGCAGCCGACCGAACACCAGTATTTCGTGACCGAGGCGATTAGCGAGGTCGCGAGCCTGGGCCGGCGTCTGCCCTCGATCGCCGACCGGGATGGCGAATACTACTTCCGCCAGGAAGGCAACGGCCTGCTGATCGGAGCTTATGAAAAAGACATGAAGTTCTGGGCAGAAAACGGTACGCCGCTGGACTTTGCCCATGACCTGTTCCCCGATGACCTGGACCGGATCATGGAGAATGTGATCCGCGCCACCGAGCGTGTGCCGGTGGCCGCCACGGCCGGGGTCAAGCGGGTGATCAATGGACCGATGATCTGGTCCCCGGACAGCAACGCGATCTGGGGGCCGGTCCCGGAGCTGCGGAACTATTTCTGCTGCACCGGCATTATCCCCGGCTTCTCGCAATCGGGCGGTCTGGGCTTGCTTGCGGCTCAGTGGATGATCGAGGGAGAGCCGCAATACGACATGTTTGCCTGGGATCTGGCCCGGTTCGGCGACTGGGCGGACAAGAAATTCACCAAGGCGCGGGTCGAGGACCAATATACCCACCGCTTCGCCATCCATTTCCCGAACGAGGAACGCAGTGCCGGGCGACCGGCCCGCGTGCGCCCGGCCTATGAGATGCAAAAGGACATGGGTTGTGTCTTTGGCCTGAACTGCGGCTGGGAACACCCGCTTTGGTTTGCAGATCAGCCCGGGGCGGTCGAAACCAACGGTTTCACACGACAGAACTGGTGGGAACCGGTGGGCCGCGAGGTGAAGATGCTGCGCGAGAGCGTTGGGGTCATCGACATCTCGAACTTTGCAAACTACGTGATCAAGGGACCAGGCGCCCATGCGTGGCTGGACAAGCTGGTCGCCAACCGGGTGCCGACCCAGGTTGGCCGGTCCTGCCTGACACCACTGATCTCGGTGCGTGGCGGTGTGGCCGGAGACTTTACCATCACCAAGGTGGTTGACGACGAATACATGATGATCGGCTCGGGCATGGCTGAACGCTATCATCAGCGCTTCTTCAACATGATCGACCTGCCCGAGAGCACCACGTTCGAGGTGGCGACAGACCGGATCGCGGGTTTCAACGTCGCAGGGCCCAAATCGCGTGACCTTCTGCAGCGGTTGACCAATGCGGACCTGTCGAACGAGTCCTTCCGTTTCATGCGATCGGCCACGATCGAGGTGGCAGGCGTGTCCTGCCTCGCGATCCGTGTCAGCTTTACCGGTGACCTGGGGTGGGAGTTGCACTGCGCCGAAGAGGACCAGATCAGGCTCTACTCTGCGCTGCTTGAGGCGGCGAAGGATTGCAATGGCGGCCCGGTGGGCGGCCGTGCGCTTGGGTCGTTGCGGATCGAGAAGGGCTATGGCTCGTGGGGTCGCGAGTATTCACAGGAATATTGGCCGCAGGAGGTCGGGCTGGCGGGCCTGATCAAGCTGGACAAGGATTTCCTGCACAAGGACGCCTATCTGGCCATCAAGGATAACGCCGCCCGCGAAGTTTTGTCGATCTTCGAGGTCGACGTAACCGATGCCGATGCGACGGGGGGCGAGCCAATTTTTACCCCGGACGGCACGCCAGTCGGTCGCGTGACCTCGGGCGCTTACGGCTATTCAGTCGGCAAATCCCTTGCCATCGGCTATGCCAACCCCGCGGTCGCCAAGTCCGGCGATACGGTCGATGTCTTCATTCTTGGGAAACCGCACAAGGCCAAAATCCTGGCTGAGCCGCCCTTTGATCCCGCAGGGCACCGCCTACGCGACACGGCCCCGGTTGTGGAAGAAGTTGGCGCATAACAAACAGTGCAGCTTGCTTCGGTCAGGTATTCATTTCAGCGGCAGCCTTCAAAAGCCAGTCCTGAAATAGCCTGACCGGAGGCGAGGCCGATTTTTCTTTGAGCTGTATGAAATAAGCCCATGGGCTTTCCAGCTCAAAGCTAAAGGGTTCAACCAAAAATCCCCTGTCGACATAGGGTCGCGCAAGCGAACGGGGTAGTGCTATGCACCCCAGAGACTTGACCGCCATCTCCATTGCCAGGTTCGAAATATTGGTGCGCAAGCCGTCCTTTTGGTTCAGATCCGATAATCCGAAATGCTGCGCAATACGCTCCCAATAGGCGGGGCGACCCAGAATGTGGATCAGTGACGCATCCTGCAATTGGGCGGGGTCGGTCAGGGGTCTTCCATCGACCAAAAAATCAGGAGCACAGACCACGGCCAGCTTTTCAACCCAAAGACCTCTGGCACCTTCCGCCACGTCTTCAGCATGATTGATCGTCAGAGAAATATCAGAAACATTTGCGCCGACATCTGTCCAGACGGTGCCATGGACCGTCAGATCGATATCCGGATGCACGGCGTTGAAGCCCCGGATTACATCCGGCAACCAGTTTTCCGCCAGGCTGACAGGGCAGGACACCACGACCCGCCGCTTGTGCGTGTTCAGAATGACGGATTGCGTGGCCACGTCGATTTCGTTCAGGGCATGGCGCACGGATGGCAGATAGGCCTCACCCACATCTGTCAGGGTCAATGACCGGGCATGGCGAACAAAAAGCGGACGATGCAAAAATTCCTCAAGCGAGCGCACGTGGTTGCTGACCGCCGACTGCGTGCAGTTCAGTTCCTGCGCCGCACTGGTAAAGCTCAGATGGCGCGCTGCCGCCTCGAACGAGCGCAGGAAGGTGAGGTGGGGCAGATTCATCATGGCAACGGTATCTCAGATGGGACGCAGAACCAAAGTGAAGCGCATACTGTGCACCTTCTTGTCCGTCAGCGACGCCTGAACGGTTCTTTTTGGTCCCGCAAAGATTGGAAAGTGTCGCAAAAAATCAAGGGCCAATGCCCCCGATAGTTTTCGTTCTGCCAATCGTAAACCCTGCTAGAATTTTCGGGAAGTCAAAAGAAAACGCCCGCAGGACACCGTGACAGACACCTTTCAAGCCGTTGCCGATTTCACACTGGGGCGCCAACCGCAGGACATTCCAGACTCCACTCTCAATGCGGCGGCTCTGATGCTGCTCGACACTTTGGGCATCGCCATCGGCGCTGGCCCCATGAAGGCCGGGCAAATCGCAAGAGACTGCGCGGCAGCCTTATACGGTGCCGGTGAACAGGGGCCAAGCGCACGCATGTTGTTCGATGGCCGCAGGGTCAGCGTGGCCGGAGCCGCTTACGCAGCCGCGACCCAAACAGACAATCTGGACGGTCATGACGGGTATAACCCGACAAAGGGCCATATCGGGGTCGTCGTGGTTCCCGCCCTGGCGGCACTGGCGGAAACGGTGCCCGATTTCTCGGGGCCTGAAGCGCTGGCCGCCGTGACGATTGGGTATGAAGTTGCCGGACGAGCCGGGATTTCTCTGCATGATACGGTCAGCGACTATCATACGTCGGGCGCCTGGAATGCATTGGGCGTGGTGGCGGTTGCAGCCCGTCTTCGCGGTTTGAGCGCTGAACAGATGCGGCAGGCAATGGGCATCGCCGAATATCACGGTCCGCGCAGCCAGATGATGCGCGAGATCGCTAACCCGACCATGTTGCACGACGGCTCGGGCTGGGGGGCGTTGGTGGGTATTTCCTCGGCGGTTCTGGCAGAAAAGGGCTTTACCGGCGCGCCTGCCATCACCATTGAGGCGAAAGAGGTCGCCGCGCATTGGCAGGACCTGGGCCATTTCTGGCAGATGGAACATCAGTATGTGAAACCCTATCCGATTTGCCGCTGGGCTCACGCTGCCATTGACGCAACCCGCGCATTGATGCGCGAAAACAACCTGAGCCATCAGGATATCGCGGCCATCCACGTGAACACCTTCAAGGAAAGCGCCTGCCTGTTCCGGGGCATGCCGGATGATACGTCCAAGGCGCAATATTCGCTGCCTTTTGCGGTCGCCACAATGGCGGCACATGGCCGGATCGGTGTCGAGCACATCACCGGCGCAGGTCTGTCCGACCCGCTGGTGGCCAGCATTGTCGAGCGCATCACGGTTGCGGAAACCGCACGCCACTCTGACCGCTTCCCGCAAAGCCGCACTGCCGATGTCAGCATAACTCTGACCGACGGACAGGTGCTGAACTCGGGTGACGTACACGCGCGCGGCGGCCCCGAAGCACCGATGGATCAGGACGAGGTTGTCGGAAAGTTCATGGAATTCGCCAGCCCGTCGCTGGGTACAGAACGGGCCGTCGCCATTCGGGACGCGGTTCTCGGGCTCAACCACACCGGATCAAAGTTCTCGGACCTTGGCGCACTGATCTACGACACTGCAAACCGCACCTGAATAGGGGCGAAGATCAAAGCCACTCGAACAACTGGCCTGGTAACGCATCGTGACGCGGAAGATTCAGGGCCCGCATAAGGCAAAACATCATTGCCTGATTTGACGTCACCACCGGCTTTCCCAGCTTTTCTTCGATCCGGTCAATTGCTTCTACGGATCGCATGTCCGTGCAGCTGAGAACAATTGCCTGCGCGTCGGGATGATCGGCCTGACAGGCCAGATCAAAAACCTCATCCGGGGTCAGTTCACCCTGACCATAGTTCCCCAGTTCGCGGCCTATGTAAACGCAACGAACGGTTTCGATGCCGTTTTGAGACATGAAATCAATCGCCTGTGCATTGATTTCCCCCAGGTAGGGTGAGGAAAACCCGACTTTGGCAGCTCCCAGCGCTGTAATCGCCGCAATCAGTGACCCTGCGGCGGTCAGAGAAAGCGCGCCCGAACCGGATTTGATCTGCCGCGCAAGATCCGCGTCAAATGACGGGCCATGAGTCAGCGTGGCAGAAGTGCAACCGTATAATACCGCGTCCGGCCGAACGCCCGCGATCATTCGCAGGTCGTGACTGATATCGGATGCGCCAAGTCCTGCCATCTGGTCCGATCCCGGAATCTCGTCCACGTCGTACCCACCCATGCGCTGGAAATGGACGGTGGTGTCCGGCGGGCGCATCAATTCCATATCCGGTTCCAGATTGGTATTGGTGAAGGGCACAAGGACGCCGATTTTGGCTCGTCTTCGTGTTTCGCAAATCATGATATCACCTTTTTTAGCACCGCCAGGCATCGATCCATGACCGGTGCCTCACATATGGTGGCGCGCAGGCAGTCGCTCAGCCCATAGCCGCCCATTCCGCGCATCAACAGATTTTCAGCACGCAGCGCCGCATCCGCACGTTGTGCTTCTTCGGTCGAGGCAAAACGCAGCAGGACGAAGTTGGTGTGGCTTTCGGGGACGTGCAGGCCCATGGCGCGGCATTGATCGGCGAAGTGGTCGCGAATGTCGGCGGTTCGGGCAATCACGTCCCGCATATGCGTCTGATCGCGCATCGCGGCAGTTGCAGCGGCTTGCGAGGTGATCGAGATGTTGTTGGGATTCAGGAGCTTTCGTATCTCAGTCGCAATCGCCGGCGGGAAATACCCCCAGCCCACCCGAGCACCCGCAAGACCATAAGCCTTGGAAAACGTCCGCATGACCACGGTATCGCCCCTGTCAGTCAGGGCAAAAATCCCGGCGGGGTCATTGGTTTCGTCAGAGAACTCGGCATAGGCCTGATCCACGACCAGCAGAACATCTGCGGGCAACCCGTCCCGAAGGCGCAGGATCTCGGGGTTCGGAATCAAGGTGCCCGTCGGGTTGCCGGGGTTGCAGACAAAAACGATCCGCGTCTTGCGCGACATCGCAGCAAGGATGTCGTCAACGGATACTGTCAGGTCAATTTCGCGGGCCTGGACATAGTCAGCCTGCACTTGCGCCGCAGCGGACGAGACGAACGCATATCCATAGTCCGTACCGAGAATCCGATCGCCAGGTCCGGCGTAGGCCCGGATCAGGCAGCCAATCAGTTCCATCGATCCGGCGCCGCATAACACCCGCGCCGGATCCAGCCGATGCACATCGGCAATAGCGGCGCGCAGTTCCGGCCACTCCGGATCGGGGTAGAGTGGCAAATCACTCATTGCAGCCTGTCCCGCCGCGATGGCAGCGGGGCTTGCAGGAAAGGCACTTTCATTCTGGGCCAACGAGATGGTGCCCGCGCCGCCGAGATCGGCCAGCGCATACGCCGCCATCGCGCCTACATGGGAAACCGGGCGGATCATGACACAACGCCGTAGGATTTGGCGCCGTCCTCGCTGATCAGGCCGCGTTTCAGATCCAGCGCAAGTGCCTGTGCGTCGCGTTCGGAGGGATCTCCGAAACCACCTCCGCCGGGGGTTTCGAAAATCAGATAGTCGCCGCCTTCGACCCGCAACTCGCCCTTGCCGGGAATGTCGCCTTCTCCGTCGCGGAAACGGATGCGCCCGGGTGCGCCTGGCCGTCCGCCCATACGCCCCAGGGCGGGGAACTTCAGCCGTTCGACCGAGAGGAATACGATGAAGGGTGCACCGTTGGCCGAGGTCATCTCGATCCGTTGACCCAATCCGCCGCGATACGTGCCTGCGCCGCCGGAATCGGGGCGCAGTTCGCGCCGCCAGATGGTGACGGGTGCCACGCTTTCAGTGATCTCGACCTGTGATCCGAATACGCCCGAAGGGTAAGCAGTGGCCGACAGGCCATCCGCGTGTGGCCGCGCGCCGGTGCCGCCATTATGTACCGGTTCAACGGCGAACTCGCGTCCACCATCACGGGCCACTTCCGGCGCATGACGCATTGGCAGGTCGAACATGCACGAGGCACCTTCGGCCGGCACTGCATTGGGAAGCGCCTGATGCAGACACCCCAGCACCAGATCCGGCGTCACCTGTCCCAGCGTATGCCGCATGGCGACCGGCACCGGGCGCTGTGCATTCAGGATACAGCCCTTTGGTCCGTCCACGGTGAACGGTTCCAACGATCCGGCATTGTTGGGGATGTCAGAGCCGACGATGCAACGCAGTGCGAACACTGTATAGGCGGTGGCATAGTTGAGCGGCACGTTGATACCCTTGCGCGAACAACCCGAGGTGCCGGTGAAATCAACATGCATGCCCGATTTGCTTACGGTCAGTGTCGCGTGCAGTTCCAGTTCGTTCTCATAGCCGTCCATCTTCAGCGCGTTCCTGTAGACGCCTTCCGGCACTTCGGCGATCGCCTCAAGCGTACCACGGCGCGAGGTGTCGATGATGTAGTTGCCCAGCTTGTCCAGATCGTCGATGCCGAACTCGTCCATCATGTCGACCAGCCGGGTCACACCCGCTTCGCAACAGGCGATCAGCGCATATATGTCGCCCTCGTTTGCGATGGGCTCGCGGCTGTTGGCGCGGACGATGTCGAGCAGCAGCGCGTTCGGCACGCCTTCTTCGACCAGTTTGCAGGGCGGGATCAGCAGACCTTCGTCATAGATGTCCGAACCCTCTGGCCCCATGCCGAGGCCACCCAGATCGACCAGATGCGAGGTGCACGAAGTAAAGCCCACGACCTCGCCATTCTTGAACGCAGGCATCATCAGCAGAAAATCGTTCAGGTGCCCCGAGGCGAGCCAGGGATCATTGGTCATGTAGATGTCGCCGGGCTTCATGTTCTGCACCGGGAAACGCTCGCGCAGATGCATCACCGCTTCGGCCATGGTGTTGATATGGCCCGGTGTGCCGGTGACCGCCTGTGCCAGCATCCGGCCGGAGATATCGAAAATCCCGGCAGAGATGTCGCCACATTCCCGCACAATGGGCGAAAACGCCGCGCGGATCAGGGTCTGGCCCTGTTCCTCGACCACTGCCAGCAGTCGGTTCCACATCACTTGCAGGCGGGCGGGAGAATGATCGGCAGTCATCATGCGCCTCCTTTCTGGTCCTGGAGCAGGACGAGGTTTCCAATGGCGTCCACATGCGCCGAGAAATCAGCCGAGACCAATGTTGTGGTCTGCGGTTCGGTGATCAGTGCCGGGCCATGTATCCGGTCGCCGGGTCTCAGGCTGTCGCGGGGGACAAAGCTTGCCTGCTTTTTCTGCCCGACAACATCACAGGTGATGGGGCGCGTCTCGGAAGGTGTGATCGTGGTCAGATCAGGTGTTGTCGGAATATCCGTCACCTCGGCATCCGGCGTGGCAACGCGCACGGCCCAATTCAGAATCTCGATCTGCATCCCCGGCACAGGGCGGGAGAACTGCTTGCGGTATTCCGTTTCGAACGCCGTTATCAGCGGGCTGATATCATCCGCCGTTAAGGCACGGTCGGGCAGGGGAATCTCGATCTCGTGACCCTGACCGTTGTAGCGCATAAAGGCAGTGCGTTGCGTCTCGGTAAGCGCATCGCCTGCACCTTGTGCAACAACGCCACTGGCCTCGGCAATCATGTCAGCGAACAGGGTGTTGATCCCGTCAAAATCCAGCGTCTCCAGCAGCGAGTAGCGCGAGCGCACGATCTCAAAACTGACTGGTGCGAACAGGAAACCCACCGCCGAGCCGACGCCCGGATTGGGCGGGATCACGATCCGGCTGACCCCGGCCGAACGCGCCACACGGCTGGCGTGCAGCGGCCCGTTACCACCAAAGGCGATCATGGTGCGCGGACCCAGATCCTTGCCCGATTCCACGGCATGCATCCGGCCAGCGCTGGCCATGCTTTCATCGACGATCCGGCTGACCCCATCGGCCGATCCCGTCGCATCGGTGTCCAGGCGTGATCCGATCACACGGGTAAGCGCCTCTTTTGAGGCTTCGGCATCAAGCTTGATGTGCCCTTCGGCAAAAGTGTCCGGCACGATGTAACCCAGCGTGATGTCACTGTCGGTCACGGTTGGTTCTGTGCCGCCTCGGCCAAAGGCCACCGGGCCGGGTTCCGATCCGGCCGATTTCGGGCCGACGGTCAGGCGGCCCAGACGATCGACACCCGCGATGGAACCACCACCCGCGCCAATCTCGATCATTTCTATCACCGGAATGCGCACGGGCATGCCCGATCCCTTGATGAACCTAGCTGCGCGCGCGATTTCGAACTGGCGTGAGGTTTGGGGCCGGGCGCTATCAATCAGGCACAGCTTGGCGGTTGTGCCGCCCACATCAAAGGACAGAACATCGCAAATCCCAGCCCGCGCCGCGATGCGCGCGGCAAGGATGGCACCGCCCGCTGGTCCGCTTTCCACCAGTCGGATCGGAAACCGGGCGGCGGTTCGTACCGTGCACATGCCACCCCCTGCAGTCATCATCAGGATCGGGCAGGTCACGCCCTCGGCCTCAAACCGGGCGACGAACCGTTCGAGATAGCTTTCCATCAGCGGCTGGATATAGGCATTGGCAACCGTGGTGCAGAGACGGTCGAATTCACGCGCCTCGGGGCTGACATCGGACGAGATCGAAACCGTCAAACCGGGACGTTTCTCGGCTAGCGCATCGCGCAGGCGCCGCTCATGGTCGGGATTGGCATAAGCATGCATCAGACAGATCGCGACCGCCTCGGCACCGCTGGCGTCTAGATCGGCCAACAATGCATCAATCGCGTCATCCTCCAGAGGGATCAGCACACTGCCATCCGCCGCCATCCGTTCACGAACGGTCAGCGCCCGTTCGCGCGGCACCAGCAGATCGGGCTTTTCCAGATTGATGTCATATTGCGAATAGCGCCGCTCGTACGCGATCTCAAGGATGTCCCGGAACCCTTCGGTCGTCACCGTCGCTACAACCGCACCGCGCCGCTCAATCAGCGCATTGGTTGCAAGGGTGGTCCCGTGAATGAACCCTGTTACTTCATTCAGGTCGTGCCCGGACTGTGCCATTACGCGCACCGCGCCCTCCATCGCGCCATCTGCCGGGTTCTGGTGCGTGGTCAGCGTTTTTGTCGAAGCCAGTATCGTCTCTTCACCGGATACCAGAACCGTATCGGTAAATGTGCCGCCAATATCGATGGCCAGACGCAGTCTTTGAAATGTCATGAAGTTTTCCGGATATGATCGTCACAGCGCAGATGAGCCCGGGCAGATGCCCGCGCTTCAGGCTGACGCGACCAGATCGCAACCGGTCGCGCGACGGTCCAGAGGGTTCAAGATGTGACTCGCTCTCATGCGATTGATCTTGCCGTCGCGCCAATGCTTCGACAAGCCGATTTGCGACAGAAGTTCTCGTTAGCGACATGCACTTGCTCGCTCGGCCGATAGTCGTGCGACAGAATTTTGTTTTGAAGCGGACCCCGTGGCCCCAGCAAAGGACTACTGAAAACCAAATAGCCAGCAACCTACACGCCACTTGGACCGGGATTCGTGCCCATTATTTTATGGCTCAGCCTGCAGAATATCATGAACCCATTGCGCAATGCCCAACAACCGCGCGTCGGCACCGCATGGTGCGATCAACTGAAATCCCAACGGCAGGCCGCTTGGATCAGCCCCGAACGGTACGGCGCAGGACGGGACCTGCAACAGGTTCCACATTCGGGAAAACAGTGGATCGCCGGTGGCTTCCAACCCCTTAGGTGCAGGTCCCGGAGCCGATGGCACCAGCAAGGCATCAATATCCCGGAACAACTGGTTCAGAACGACAGACGCGCTGTCGCGGATTGTCAGCGCCTGCCGGTAGTCCGTATCACGCACCCCAAGGCCGTTCTCGATCAGCGAATGGAATTGCGGGCTGATCGCGGACTCGCCCGCGCTGTATTCGACAGCGCGCAACCGGGCGGCCTCATAACTCATGACGGTGTTTTGGGCGTCGGAAAGTCCGGAAAACACCTGCGGGCAGGCGACCTCTGCTGTGTCGGCTCCGGCCGCCGCAATTGCAGCCAGCGCACGAGTACATGTATCGCGCATTTCGACCGTGCCATCCATCCAGTGTGGGCCACGCATCAGCCCGATACGCGGCAGGTTGTCTTGGAAGTCTGGCGGCGGCGGCACATGGGTTCCCCGCAAGACAGAATCCGCCAACAAAAGATCACGGGGGTTTCGGGCCAGCACGCCCAGGGTATCCAGGCTTTGCGACAAACCCATGACTCCGTCCAGCGGATAGCCACCGATAGTTGGCCGAAACCCATATACCCCGCAATAGGCCGCTGGCCGGATCAGGGAAGCCGCCGTTTGCGAACCAAAGGCCAGCGGCACCATGAAGTCGGCCACCGCTGCGGCTGAGCCTGACGAAGATCCGCCGGGTGTATGCAAGGTGTTGTGGGGGTTTGCCGTCTTACCCGGGCGAAAATAGGCGAACTCAGTCGTCACCGTCTTGCCGACTGCAATCGCGCCCGCATCTATCAATGTCTGAACGCAGGCCGCATTACGCGTTGGCTGCCGCCCGGCAAACAAGTCACTGCCCCATCCTGTTGGCATGTCTTCGGTATCAATGATGTCTTTAATCGCGAAAGGCACCCCAAACAGCGGCCCGTTGACAGGCAGAGCGTCGGCTTGGATCGCCCGCTCCATGGCATGCTCAGCATCGAGGTATTCGAAGGCGCCAATTTCAGGCTCTCTGCGTGCCATGCGATGCAAATGGGCGGCCATTACTTCGGACGGTTTGGCTTGGCCCGCCCGGATCAGCGCGGCAAGCTCAAACGCCCCAAGCTCATTCAGTTCTGTCATGAAGACAGCGCCCGCAAGGCAGCCGCAAAAGGATCGACCGGCATGTCATAAATCCCACCGCCTAAGCGCCCAGCCTGTCCCAGCCGATCCAGAATGCCAAGGCTGACCACCGGACCTGCCCCTTGCGCAACCGCCCCTCTGGCGGTCGAGCCCAGACGGATATCAAAAGCATTGAAATACGGGTGCGCGCCCACGGACAAACCGGATGTACGGGTCCTGGCATCGCAAGGCAAAAAGGCACCCAAACCCTTTAACTGCTCAGGGCTGTGTTCGATGGCCATGGCGCCCAGCCCAAACGCGTCGACCACAGCGCTGTCACCGATGGCGCCCAGGGCACGCTCGGCCGGTAGATCGACATCGAACTTACCTGATGGCGGAGCGGCCGGAATGGTGAACCAACGCCCGGGCAGGCCAGATACCTGTATGCCGACGTCGCGCCCGTTTCCGCCGGCCGCGGTCACGAAACTGGACCCTTCGACCCCTTCGGCCAGCTTCATCATGATCTTGGTTGCGGCCATCCAAAGGTTCAGAAACAAGGACGGTGAGGTCGCCATGAATTCCAGCGCATCCGCGTCATCAATGCCCCTCGGGCTGCGGTCTTTCAGTTCCTCGACAAGCGCAGCCGTGCTGACGGGAGTTCGCCCGTGACAATCATCACCACCCACCAGACCAATGACCGCCAGAGGCACAAGTGCAATGCCCTCGGCGATGCCGTTTTGCAGGATGTCCAGAAATCGCGTGTTCAGCCAGCGGATATGATCCAGCACTGCCTGGGATCGCAGACCCAGCCGCATGGACGGGCGCGCGCCGCCGTTGATCGGGGTGAATACCCGCGTCTGTCCCCGCCACGCATCGTAAATCGTGTGAAGGGGCATATTTGCGGAGACAACGGCAGCCAGTGGTGTGACCACGTCATGGTCTTGCGCTGGTTGCAACAGGATTTCCTGTGCCATGATCATCGCTTCGGCCTGATCGAAATCCCGGGCCAACCCTTCCCAGACTGCCGCGACACAGGCGGAATTCAGGATCGGTACAGTGATTTGTTCCGGCGCAGAGAACGCCGGACCAGCATGCAACAACACGTTTTCGGCCAACCCGACTGCTTCGGAGGCCGTGTTGAAACGGTTCCAGACCGGTTGCGTCACCATCGCCCGGTCAAACGCCAGCTGGTCGGCGGGGTGCAGAGTCATGAGACCTCCGGCGGGATGATCCAGGTTTCCGAAAAATAGAGGAACGCGGTCGTGGTCTCGAACCCGGCCTGAACCCGTGTCCCCAATTTTCCCAGCAATGCACGCCCATTTACAATGATCTGTGCGAATTGTGCCGGGATCAGAAGCGAGAACATGTTCTGTTCACCCGATGCCACCTCATGCGGGGACAACTCCAATGCGCGGGGTGGTTCAAGCTTCTCCCAGACCAGTTCAACCGTCAGGGTTCCGCCAACGATGGTTTCAGAGTAACGATGGCTCATCGGGTCACCCGAGCTGCGAACCACCTGCGCGCCAATTTCCGGAAGGGTTTCAAAAGCTGGCGCGTTGGCAAAGGCTGCAATTTTGCTGATGAAGTTCTTTTTCAGAAAAGCAGTCAGATCGGGATTGTCGCTGAGGATGACATTCGGCGCATCCGAAGTGCCTTCGACCTGAGAGGGGGTGCCGTACAGCAGCAGAACCTGCCCCTGTCCCACAGGCGACCAGGCAACACGGAAAAACAAGGCCATCGCGCTAATTTTCCCGTCGTCATCTTTCAACAGGATTCCGGGATTTTCCCCGGTCCAGTCAACCACGCCCGGTGTGATCGGTTCATTCAGTGGCATCAGGCATCCTCCTGCGGCGTAACCCAGGTTTCTGAAAAGGCCAGAAAGGCGGTGCTCATCCTGCGGCCAAAGAACTGACGTTCCGCCACCTGGCCGGGCAGGGTTGTGCCGTTGATCTTGATCTCCGCCTGGCCCGCCTCAAGAAAAACGGAATACATCTCGTGTTCCTTGGTCGCCGAATTCTCTTTGGTCACCTCGACCGGCAGCGGCGGGCCCATATCCCGCCAGATCATCTCGAGTGTCACGCCAGACCCACGCAGGGTTTCCGAATACCGGGTTTTCAGGTCTCCGGGACGTTTTTCAACGCTGTCACAGTCCAGCCATGTCATCGCGGACAGCCCGGCCTTGCCTACGAATGTCGGCATTTTCGTCACCCAGCCATCGACGATCCAACGCATCATACGCTGATTATCTGTCATGATCAGGTTGGGCACCCTAGGCCAGCCGAGTGCGTCATCCGGCGCACCTAGCACGATGGCCGCATGACCCCGTCCGTACGGCGATACAACCACGCGGAAGAAAAGCGCCAGAGTGTCAAAGCTCTCCTTACCCGGATCCCGCTTCAGGTAGATGCCCGGGTTTTCCCCCGACCACTCGACCTGCCCCGGATTGTGCGGTATGCGCGTCATGTCCAATCCCCTTTTCCTGTCGCCTTGCCCTTAACCGTCAAGTCCAGCCAGATTCGTAAACCTTCAGTTCCTTCACGATAAAGTCGCGTCTCTGTTTGCCGGTCAGGTGATCGCCCGATTTCAGGATTTCGGCGACCTTGAAGCTGACTTCTTTCTGCAGGGCACCGTCGTCGCGGCCTTCCTGCTGCGGGATCTTCAACACCGTGTCACCGGCGTAGGTTGGGATCACCCTGCCGGTGAAATGGTCGGTCGGCTGTGCGGGGCGCTCGCCTTTTTGCAGCGCCCGGATCGCATTGCGTACCATCCGCCGCGCCTTGGCGACCCCACGGTCGGTAAACGACAGGTTTTCGCGGGCATGGATATTGATCGGGCCCTGACTGACCCAGGCGTCGTAGTCGCCTGGATCGCGTTGGCGCGTTTCATATGGGCGGTCGGGACCCTGTCCGTAGAAATCCGTCTTGCCGAACCCGACCTCGTCACGATTGGTCAGCCCTCGCGGGTCATCATTGAACTCGGGGGCGCGAAAGTGCCGCCAGGCGATGACCATCGTATTGGTGTCGTCAATCGGTGTGATCCAGCGCGTCAGCCCGCCGCGACCGAAATAGCGCGACCGGTCCGGCACCGGAAAATGCCCGCCATTCTGAGTGAAACTGGGCAGCATGTGGTCGTGCACGCGCACCCAGATATAGTCCCCGTCCCGGCGCACGTTGGTATAGAAATCACCGGTGGCGCAATCGTGGAACTCAATCATCGGCATATGCGCGAACGCTTCGGTGAACTGCACGCGGGCGGCCAGCGTGTGCAGGTATACGACATGGAATGGATCCCAGGCATTCTCCATCACCTGGAGCCAGTTGCACGGAGATTTGATCAGATAGGGAACAAGCTCGTCTCCTTCATCATCGAACGTGTCCATGACTGGGAATGGCGGCATTTCGGGCTTCGGACCCAGATAAGCAAAGGCAAGTCCCTTGTATTCGATCACCGGATAAGCCCCCAGACAGGCCTTTTTCCTGACCTGGCTGGCAGGGGGTTCGCAGGGCGTTTCCAGAACCGTGCCATCCAGACCGTATTTCCAGCCATGATAGGAACATCGGATGCCACCCTCTTCGACGATACCGAATTCCAGGCTCATGTTGCGGTGGCAGCAGTGCAGATGAGTCAGGCCCAGCTTGCCTTCCTTCTTTTCCCGGAACAGGACAAGATCCTCGCCCAGTATGCGCAATCGATAGGGCAGATCGCCAATCTGATCCGTCATCGCGACCGGCATCCAGAACCGACGCAGATATTCGCCGCAAGGTGTGCCGGGGCCGACTTCGGTCAGTTCCGGATCATGCTCAAGTGACCATACCTGTTGCTGGTCATGACCTCGGAAATCACCCTCGGGAACTGCGAACAAGGTGTCGTCGGCTGGATTGCTCATGTCATTGCTCCATACTTTCCGGGTCACAAAGGTTTGTTTCCGTCGGCTCCGGGAAGGGGTCGGGAACCGGGGAAGATCCGGTCCAGATCGATTTGCTTTGCAGGAAGTCCTTGACGGCATCCGGCCCCAGTTCCCGGCCATATCCCGACAGTTTGAACCCGCCGATGGGACTTGCCGGATCGACGCTTCGATAATGGTTGATGTAAACCGTGCCTGCATGAATGGCGCCGGCAACGCGCGCGCCCTTGTCCGGATCAGAGGTCCAGACTCCGCCCGCCAGGCCGTAGTCGGTGTCGTTGGCCAATTCGATGGCCTCGTCTTCAGTTGCGAAGGTGGTGATCGCAAGGACCGGACCAAAAACCTCCTCACGCCAGAGCTGCATGTCCGGTGTCACTTCGGCGAAAATCGTTGGTCCGATATAAAAACCGGGATACCCGGCCCCTGTCTCGGTACCATCAAGAAGGCAAATCGCGCCATCGGCCTTCGCCTGCCGGATCATGGCCGCAACCTTGGTCCAATGCGGTTCGTTCGCCAACGGTCCGATCTGCGTCTCTGTTTTCATCGGGTCACCAGGCCGAAGGATGCGGGCGCGTTCCAGAAGGCGATTGGTAAAGGCGGCGGCAACCGTTTCCTCCAGAATCAGACGGGACCCGGCGACACAGGTCTGACCATTCGACAGAAAGATTCCCGACATGACGCCGTTGACCGCATTTTCCAGGTCGACATCGGCAAACACGACCTGCGGGGACTTGCCACCCAGTTCCAGGGTCGTTGGAACAACTCCGGCCGCTGCCGCCTCAGCAACCTTGCGCCCGCCGATATCAGAGCCGGTGAAGGTCACTTTGCGGGTCAGCGGGTGGCGCACCAGCGCCTCACCAGCCTCATGCCCGTGACCTGTCACGACGTTCAATACACCAGAAGGCAAGCCGCATTCACACGCCAGTCGCGCAAATTCCAGCGTCGAGGCCGACGCCATCTCGGATGGTTTCACCACCACCGTATTCCCTGCGGCTAGTGCGGGGGCCAGTTTCCACGCCAAGATCATCAGCGGTGAATTCCACGGTGTGATCGCGGCGACCACCCCGTAAGGCATCCAATGGCCGGTGCTTTCCACTCCGGACACCCCGTTCGATTGCGGCGCGGGCGAAAGCTGGCGTGCCTGATCGGCAAGATACCTGTACCAGCCGTGCAAGCCGGAAAACTGTCCGCGGACTTCGGCGATGCGTTTGCCGTTGTCACGGATTTCGGGCTCGACAAGCTCTTCCCAGCGACTCTGCAGCCCATCCGCTAGACCATCTAGGATATCCGCGCGCTGCGAAGATGTTGCATTGGCCCAGGGCCCGGTTCGAAACGCCTTGTCCGCATCACGAACAGCCTGATCAACCTCGTCAGACCCGCAACACGCAAACCGACACCATTCCTGACCTGTCGCAGGGTCAACACTCGGCAATGTCTCACCATGCCACTTCAGGAATGAGCCCGAGATGAAAGGGCCGTATGTTTTCAAGCCGCTATCGCCCATTTACCAGTTCCTGAACCGCCGCTGCAGGTTTCCGCTGACTTGAGATTGTGCACCTGTTGCCAAGATGGATCAGGCTCGCTGCACACATTCTCGGGATTTGATGGCCGGTGGTTGAAATGCATGAACTCATTGCAGGCGGATCCTATTCAGCTTCAATTCATAATATTTTTGAAATCGAAAAGCAAAAACTTACTTACTTTGTGATGGTGTAATCTAGAAAATGAACGGCAAGAGCATGCGAAGCAGGGTAGCCCCCAGCAGGAAAAGACCCGTTCTGCGGCCAATGAAATAAGTGCCGGACGCTAGTTTTTCGAACCTAAACACCAACAGGTTGGATACCGTCTGCGATCAGGGTCGTGGCCGACACCAGATACTGTCGCGCGTCGCCTGATCGCACCAAACGTTCGCGGCCATACCTGGCGACTTTTGGGGGGTTTACCCAGACGTGTTCTTACGACCTCGGGCCATATGGCGCTGGCCGGGGGCCGGGGGCACTTCGGGGGGGCCCGCAAAACACTGCGCCATGCCCATCCATTCCGTGGCAACCGGGCCGGTCACTTGCAGGGCGGTGTCGGCGATATTACGGGTTTGGGTGACGACCTGGCAAAACTCTGTGGCGCGGCCCTCGATCCGCTCGGCCTCATTGGGTTCCCCCCATTCCCAGACTTCACCGGAAGGGGCGGTCAGGTTTAGATGGGGCATCGTACCGGGCAAATCCAAGCTGCGGTTCTTGTAGGTCCAGCCAAAAGTGTTCACACCCAGAACGACGATATTCTTGATGTAGTCGTGATCCTGCCGCACGACACCGAACAGATCGTAAAGCGCCTGCGCGTGCGACCAGGTTTCCATCAGCCGGGCAGAAATGGACGATCGCACGGACATATCCGGCCCGACCCACGGCACCCGAGCCTTGGGATCGGCCTGCGCAAAGCGGTCGCACATACCAGTGGTGTAGAACATCCATTCATCCAGCAACGCGTGCCCCGACAAACCCTCGAGGTATTTCGCCTCAAACCCGGCAAGATCACCGCTGCTGAAGTGGGCGATGGCGTCAATTTTGAACGCCGCGAAAGCCTCGGGTTTGCTCAGCGACAGGTCTGCACCGATGTTCCAGACATGCAGATGGCCCAGGATCCGGTTGGCGGTCCAGCCCTTGAACAGGGTGGCGCGGGCCAGATCTTCCTCGCTCCGGTCCTTCAGTAGATCGTAGAGCGACTGGCTTTCGGCCTGAACGGCCTGCGGTTGATCAAACATCTTCACCCTCCTCGGCGGGTTCAATGATCAGGATCACCTCATCGGCGGCGATCTGTCCTCCGGCACTGGCCTGAACTTCGGTCACGGTTCCGTCGATTTCCGCTTCGATCGCGAGCTGCATTTTCATCGCTTCCAGAACCGCCAGACGATCGCCCTTGGCGACGGTGTCGCCCACGACCACATTGATTTCCAGCAGAGCACCATGCATCGGTGCCGCCACACGGCCTCCGCCGCGTGCCTCCTCGGCCAAAGCCGGAAATTCGAGCTCGTTGCGCAGGGCGAACGTACGGCCCTGATGGTCCAGATGAATATGGCCACGTTCGGTGACAAGCATACCGACCGGGACAAGGCGTCCGTTCACCCGCAAACGGGCTTCGGTGCCTTCTTGACGGTCGATGGCGATGGTGGCGCGGGTTTTACCACAGGTCACGTGATAGCGGCCTTCCGTGGCAGTCACCGTCACGTCGCGGGTCATGCCTTCGCTGACATAACGATAGTCGGTTTCCAGACGCCCGGTTGAACTGAAGTTGGCCAGTTCCGGGTTGATACCCAGCGTGGCCGCCATACTCCGGTGGCGCGAGTCCTCGTATTGCAGAACGGCTGCAATCATTGCTTCGGTTTCGGACAATACCGGTGGCGTCATTTCTTCTGCGCCGAACTCCTCGGCGATGAAGGCAGTGGTAGCTTGGCCCTTGGCGAAGGTTTCCTTGTCTAGAATTGCCGACAGGAAGCCCTTGTTGGTCTTGATGCCGAATAGTCGTGTTTTGGCCAGTGCCGCGCTCAGCCTCGCGGTGGCGGTTTCACGGTCCGGGCCCCAGGCGATGACCTTGGCGATCATCGGGTCATAATAGGGCGAGACGACGCTGCCGGTCTCGATACCGCTGTCGATCCTTATGCCTTCGCCGCGATGGGGTTGCCAAAGGTCCACATGACCCGTTATCGGCAGGAAGTCCTGCGCCGGGTCTTCGGCGTAAAGACGCGCCTCGATCGCATGGCCATTCAACTGCACATCATCCTGGACCAACGGCAGGGGTTCGCCCTGTGCGATGCTGATTTGCAGCGCCACCAGATCGAGACCGGTGATCATCTCGGTCACCGGATGTTCCACCTGAAGGCGGGTATTCATTTCAAGGAAGTAGAACTTGCCCGAGGCGTCCACCAGGAACTCCACCGTGCCCGCGCCCAGATAGCTGATCGACAGCGCCGCATCGACGGCGGCCTTGCCCATCGCCGCGCGCAGTCCGGGGGTCATGATCGGGCAGGGGGCCTCTTCAATGATCTTCTGGTGTCGGCGCTGGACGGAACAGTCACGTTCGCCAAAGTGGATGGCGTTACCATGGGCGTCGGCAAAAACCTGAACCTCGACATGACGAGGGCGGATGAGGGCCATTTCCAGAATCAACTCGTCCGAGCCAAAGGCGTTCAGCGACTCGGACCGGGCCGAGATCAGCGCAGCGGGCAGTTCCTCGGCCATCTGAACCAGACGCATCCCGCGCCCGCCGCCACCTGCGGCAGCCTTGACCATGATTGGAAAACCGAGCTCGGCTGCGGCAGTGATCAGTTGCTCGTCCGACTGACCCTTGCCCTCACGGCCAGGAACACAAGGCACACCCGCCTCAATCATCCGGCGCTTGGCGGCAGCCTTGTTGCCCATCAGGTCAACCGCTTCGGCCGTGGGACCGATAAAGACAATACCCGCGTCGACACAAGCCTTTGCGAAATCAGCGTTTTCGGACAAGAAGCCATAGCCCGGATGCACCGCGCCCGCACCAGCCTTCCTGGCAGCCTCAAGGATTTTGTCCGCACGCAGATAGCTTTCGCCTACAGGTGCCGGACCCACACAGACCGCATCATCGGCAAATTTCACGTGCGGCTCGGTGGCATCGGCCTCGGAATAGACGGCGATGGTGCGATAGCCCAGCGAACGCGCTGTTTTCATCACCCGCAGGGCAATTTCACCACGATTGGCCACAAGGATCGAGTTGAAGCGCGGCATGGATCAGACCTTTGCGGTTTCGGAGGTGGCATCGGCCTGGTCGGACCACACCGACCGGCTGTTGCACTGATTGTCCAGTTCGAAGGTTTGATGGGTCTTGAAATCAGCCAAGTTGCGCCCTCTCAAATCCTTGCGACGCCAAAGGTGTTGGGTTTCAGGTCTCGGTTGCGTGCTTCCCAAGTGGTCTCCATCAAAAAGCCCAGAATTTTACGAGTGTCGCGCGGGTCGATGATACCGTTATCCAACATCCGGCCCGAGGTGTAGAAGACGCTTTCCTGCGGTTCGAACACGTCCTGAATGGCCTGCTTCTGCCTGGCCATCTTCGCTTCCATCTCGGGTGTGATCTCAAACCCCTTGCGGGCGGCTCCGGCGCGGGCAACAACGTCCATGGTCATGGCGGCCTGCTCGCCACCCATTACTCCGGTGCGCGCATTGGGCCATGAGAACAGGAAATCCGCATCAAAAGCATGACCGCACATGCCGTAATTCCCGGCACCAAAGCTGGCACCGACATAGAGCGAAAGCTTCGGAACGCGGACATTCGACACGGCCTGAATCATCTTGGAGCCAAGCTTGATCATACCCGCCTGCTCGTACTCGGTACCCACCATGTAGCCGGTGATGTTGTTGAGGAAGATGATCGGCATGTCTGCGCTGTCGCAGAGCTGGAAGAACTGCGTTGCCTTGGCCGCACCCTGAGGGTCCAACGGGCCATTGTTGCCAATGATACCGACCGAATGACCAAAAATTCGGGCCTGGACGCAGACGGTTGCAGGGCCAAAACGGGGTTTGAATTCCAGCAGGTCCGAGCTGTCGGTGATCCGGGCCATGATCTCGCGGCAGTCAAAGGCGGTTCTGTAATCCACAGGGACGGCACCGACGAGTTCGTCCGGCGAATAGACCGGCGGTTCGACCTGTTTGCGGGGCAGGGGGCGGGCGTTCTTGTTCCAGTCCAGACGCTCGACCAGATCGCGACATATCAGGATGCCATCCGCATCGTCCTCGGCCAGGTATTCCACAAGGCCCGAAACCGAGGCGTGCATCTCCGATCCGCCCAGTTCGCGCTCATCGGCCACCTCACCGGTTGCGGCCTGCGTCAGCGCGGCTCCGGCTAGCGCGGCCATACCGTTGTGTTTCACACCGATCACATAGTCCGACATGCCCGGCTGATAGGCGCCACCAGCAGTGGAAGGCCCGTGCAGAACCACAAAGGTCGGAATACCGGCTGCGGACAGTTTGGCCAGACCGTAAAACAGCCCGCCGCCATTGGCCCAAAGTTCTACGGTGTACTGCATCAGATTGGCCCCGGCGCTTTCCACCAGATGCACAAAGGGCAGCTTTTGTCTCAGCGCGATCTTGAGAATGGCCAGTCCTTTGTTCACTGACATATTGGTTGATGCGCCCGCATTGATCCCGCTGTCATCGGCATAGACCAGACAGCGCGTGCCGCTGATATACCCGATCCCGGTGATCATCGAAGCGCCGGGAATGGAGGTTTCCGGGTCTGGGTCGTCGACCAGAAAGTTCGCCATATTGAACAGCTCGACAAACGGCATACCCGGGTCCAGCAGACGCTTGACCCGCTCGCGCGGGGTCAACTGGCCGCGCTGGTCGAACCGGGCCTTGCGGCTGTCCGAACGCGCAACGGCGCGCGCTTCGTACTCGCGCAGTTCGGTGATCAGTGCCAGCATATCCCGACGGTTCTGCCCAAACGCTTCGGATGAGGTCGATATTCTGGTCTGGAAAACGGGCATCAGAGCGCCTCCGCAACAGAGGGGGGAACAGGAATGGGGTGATCCAGCAGAATCTGCCCATAAGCCTTGCCCAGCGGGTCGTCCTGCAGGGCGGCCGTGCCACCGCCACCCAGTGCATCATGCAGTACGAAATTCAGCGCTTGCATGCCCGGCATATAAAACCGCTCTACCCCGCCTTTCAGTCGATGGGCAAAGCGGGCCGCCACCACATCCGAGGTTACCGCGGCAGCAATATAAGGCAAGTATTCGGACTTGCGGGCGATCATGCCGATATTGGCCTTGTCGCCCTTGTCGCCCGAACGTCCGAAGGCCAAATCGATCAGGGGCACTTCAACTGTACAGGCTTCTAAAACAGCCGGGATAACGGGCAGGGGTTCGGAAACCGTAAATGGTTGCCCCGCCGCTATATCCACTGATTGTGCGCCGCTCTCCGTGACGACATGGACCGGCACATCCGCTTTCGGGATCAGGCACGAAAACAGGCGCACGATCGGCATCGGCTTTGGCTTGCCACCGCCAAAGGCGGACAGACCGGCTGGTGTTGCAAGGCCCGCGCCAATTACCTCGGCCAAGAAAAGGGCGACGCCGGTTTTGTCCATGTGTTTTACAGTGAACCGGCCCGCAATCTCGCGCACGCCCAATTCTCGGGCATAATCGCCGTATTTGGCTTCGGATCCGATCGGCTCAACGCATATCTCTTCGAAATCCGGCAGGTTTCTGGCGGCCAGTTTTCCGCGAGCACGGGTCAGAGCCGCCTGCGCATAAGCGCGGAACTTGGCCTCGGCGTCAAAGCCGGTAAACACCAGCATGATTGAGCCCTTATATCCATCCAGGAAAGTGACACTGGCCTTATAAGACTCGGTTGGCGCGCGGCCCCGGGCACCAGCAACCCGGACCAGGTCGGGGCCGATCTGCGTCACGACAACCTGCGAGAAATCGCAGACAACATCAGGCAGGATATAGGCCTGCGGGTCGCCGATTTCATAAATGATCTGTTCAGCGACGGTCCCGACGGACACCAAACCGCCGGTGCCTTTGGGCTTTTCGACGGTAAAGCTTCCGCCGGCTGCGACCGTTGCGATTGGATAACCGATGTTGGCCATATCGCCCACATCCCGCCAATCGGTGAAATTACCACCTGTGGCTTGCGGCCCGCATTCGATTACATGTCCTGCAAGGCTGCCACCCGCGAGTTGGTCCAGATCATCCGCACCCCAGCCAAATTCATGGATGCAGGCCCCCAGCGTGACGGCACTATCCACACAGCGACCGGTTACAACTATCTCTGCACCACCCGCCAGCGCCTGCGCGATGGGGAACGCGCCCAGATAGGCGTTCGCGCTTTGCAGATTTTCTGGTTTCGGCAGCGGAGTGTTCACAAACATTTCTCGCACGCCAGCGAATTCCCCGGCCTTGAAGCGGGGTAGAATATCGTCCCCCAAAACCACGGCGACCTTCAGATCCAACCCCAGATCGGCAATGAGTGACCGTACGGCTTCACCGCAGGCTTCGGGGTTCACGCCACCCGCATTTGCGATGACCTTGATCTTCTGCCGCGCGATCTCGGGCAAGTTCTGACGCAGGACCGAATTAACGAAGTCCACCGCATAACCCTTGTCTGCATCTGCTGCGCGCGCGCGCGCCAGTACGGACATCGTGATTTCAGCCAGATAGTCGAACACCATATAGTCCAGCCGCCCGTTTTCCAAAAACTGCGGCACGGCCATATCGGATTCACCCCAAAATCCGCTGGCACCGCCTATTCGGATTTGTCTCGGCATGAACTCCCCTTTGAATCCACTGGACCTGCGTCAGTTTTGATGTCATCAAACAAACAGAACGTTCTGTTTGTCAACTGCTTCGTTTCGCATAAAACCTTTGAAATCGCAAAGGGGCAGACCGAAGCCGAAGAAGGTAGAATATGGCCAGCAGCAAACCGACCAAACGCGAGACCAAGGCGCTACAGTCGCGGCAGACGATTCTTGAGGCGACGATGCGGTGCCTCGTGAAATACGGCTACTCCGAAACCAGCACGTCGCGTGTTTGCGAAGAGGCGGGGCTTTCGCGCGGGGCTCTGACCCATCACTTTACCTCGAAGACCGCATTGATGGTGGCGACCAGCGACTGGATCATGCAGGCCTCCATCCGCTGGCTGGCTGGCCGCGAAAACCGCCCTGAGCAGACAATCGAGAGGGATCTGGAACGGCTTTGGCGGCAGGTCATGAACACCGACGCGATGCGCGCCCTGCACGAGATTCTGGTGGCGATCCGCACGGATAAAGAGCTTGCGGACCAGATCCACGACTCGCTGCTGGACTGGAACGACACCATCAATGAAAACGCATTGCTTCATCTCAAGACGACGGATGGCGACAATGCGAAATTTATTCGCCTGTGGACCATCGCCCGAATTTTCTATCGTGGCTTGCTGACACATGACTCATTTGTCCGGAGCGAAGCTGAGACCGCGGAAATCGTGCAGGAGTTCATTTACCTGCTGACCCCGCATCTGCAACGGCGAAGCGAAGTGCGGCTGGTGAGTTCCGAAAGCTAGGCAGTCATGCCCAAGATCGGGCACTGTAACCATTTTGAGGGGATTTCGATGATGTTCACACAAAGACACGAAGAATCCCGACGTACTTGCGAACGTTGAGCAGAGACCGAGATGAACCTTTGCAAGGGCCTTCCCCGGCCATGAGACTTTCAAATCACTGGACACCCGGGAGATCAAGCGGGTCAAAAGATCGGTATGAATGGCTCGACACGGTCAAACTGGGCGCGACCGGTGCATTATCCGAACAGCCGGTTGAGAAAGTACTGAATGGCTAGGAGGCCGAGATGGCGCTGATTTCACCCTTTATGACACCCGAGCGCGAACACTTCCGGGACAATTTCCAGCGATTTGTCGAAAGCGAGATTCACCCCCACATCGAAAAGTGGGAGGCCGACAAAGCCGTTCCCGCCGAACTGGATGAAAAAGTGGCCGAATTCGGTGTGTTCGGCTTTGGGGTGCCCGTAGAATACGGTGGGATGGGAATGGATGATGCCTTTCTGCGTGCCGACTTCAACGAAATGATCTTTGGCTGCGGTGCATCGGGGGTGGCGGCGGCCGTGGGCGGGCGCGCGATTTCAATTGCGCCGATGGCGCGGTTTGCATCAGATGACTTCCGCACCACCGTTCTGCCCGAAATTATCGCGGGCAGGATGTCGTCTTCGCTGGCGATCACTGAGCCCAGTGGCGGATCAGATGTGGCCAACATGCGCACGACCGCCACGCGATCAGGTAACGGGTGGGTTTTGAATGGTGAAAAGTGCTTTATCACCGGCGGCATGGCCTCGAAGTGGTTTGTCGTCGGCGCACGGACGGGCGATGCGGGTCTGGGCGGTATCTCTCTGTTTCTGATCGAAGCCGGCACACCAGGCTTTACCCGCACTAGAGGCGAAGAAAAGATGGGTTGGCATTGTTCCGAACAGGCCTCTTTGTTCTTCAAGGATTGCCACGTTCCCGCCGACGCGCTGATCGGTCCTGAAAACCGGGGCTTCCTTGCGATCATGGAAAACTTCAATCATGAACGGCTTGCTTTGATCGCCGGTTCGCTGGGCATGATGAAGCTGTGTTTCAACGCCTCCCTGGACTGGGCGCGCGAACGTAGGACCTTTGGCAAACGCCTGATCGATCATCAGGTCATCGCCCATAAGTTTGCCGAAATCTCGGCCCGGATAGACATGAATCAGGCCTATCTGGATCAGATTTGCTACACCATCAACGCGGGCCAAATGCCTGCCGCCGAAATCGCAAAGGCGAAGGTACAGGCGACGAAATCGCTGGAATTTGTGGCGTCTGAATCGATGCAGATCTTTGGTGGCGCAGGTTACATGCTCGGCAATCCGGTCGAGCGCGTTTATCGCGAAGTCAAGATCATGGCCATCGGCGGCGGTTCGGAAGAGATCATGCGCGATCTGGCTGTACGCCAAATGGGCCTAACCACATAACCGTCAGCCGGCGCGAAAGTGTATTGCACAGGTTGGATCGGGTGGCACTCAACTGGGCGGGTCGACCGGTACGGCGCTAACCGACGCGATAAACTACCCGCGACCACATCGACAAAAGAAGTGCCGACCCTCAGGATACACGCGATGGTTTTTTTGCGACGAAGCGAAGCAAGGGAGAGGCGGGGTAGCATGGGCAGGACGTATCAGGACAGGTATGGCAATTGGGCGATGGTCACAGGTGCCAGTTCCGGAATTGGCGCCGAATTTGCGAACCAGCTTGCGGCTGCCGGGATGAACCTCATCCTCGTGGCGCGCCGCGCCGACGTGCTGGACGCTATGGCCAGCGATCTCAGCGCTCGCCACGGAGTGGAAGTACGCTGTGTCGCCGCTGATCTCGGAACGTAGGCCGGCATCGACGCGGTGTGTACCATCCCCGAAGAAATCGGTCTGTTGGTTCATTCTGCCGGTGTCGAGGTGAACGGCGCGTTTGAAACGACCGATGCGGATCAGGGAATGGCATTGCTGCGGCTGAATGTTCTGTCGACCTTTCGCCTGACCCACCACTTTTGCCAAGGAATGCTAAAGCGCGGACGGGGCGGGATCGTTCTGGTCTCAAGCCTGTCGGGCCACATGCCGAACCCCTATTTTTCAAACTATGCAGGCAGCAAGGCTTACGTGTTGAACTTCGGCGCATCCCTGCGGGCCGAGCTTCGGCCGAAGGGCATTGACGTTCATGTCCTGTCGCCCGGACCGACCGATACCCCGATGGCTGCCGGTACCGGGTTGGATTGGAGCAAGGTTCCATCAAGCGTTATGAATGCAGACGCAGTTGTCACCGAAGCGCTCGGCAATCTGGGTGGCAAGTTCCTGACGGCTCCGGGGCTGATGAACAAAATGACCATATGGATGGCCAAACACAGCCCGACGGCCATGTTCGGTCGCATAAATGAGAAAGTGCTGAAAAACGCCCTACCGCCGGAAAAGCTCGGGTGAAGAACTGCGGCGATCACAGCTATGGCGACGTAAGGGAACGTCTTATAAGGGAACCCAGGGAACGTCATAACGGCCTGCAACGCGCGACTGAACAGTGCAATCCACCTCTGGCGCTCATGGCAGGACAAGAACTTCCGGACATGATGACCGTGTCCTGAACCGAAGAAGGGCACAAAAGATGAGCAGTGAAACTCCGAGAGGTGAACTGACCTTGCGCACGGCAGCAATGCCGGCGGACGTCAACGTTAACGGCGATATCTTTGGCGGCTGGGTTCTCAGCCAGATGGATATCGCTGGTGGAATTGTTGCAGCTACACGTGCGCAAGGCCGCGTTGCCACAATCGCTGTTGACGCGATGAAGTTCATACGTCCGGTGAAAGTCGGTGACGTGTTATGCATCTACGGAGAGGTGTCGCGTGTGGGCCGAACCTCAATGGCCATATCCATCGAAGCCTGGGTTTTGCGCGGCCTCATCGGCGTCCGTGAAAAGGTGACCGAAGCGATCTTCACCTTTGTTGCGATCGACGAGAATGGAGTTCCGCGTCCGGTTCCAAGCGCTGAATAGGGGCTGTCACTGGCGTTTGCGGTATCCAACTTTGTCGGGAAAGTTAGAATTTGACCGTTTTGGAGCGGTTCTGGAGTGCGCTTCCAAAATTCGAACTGCTAGAAACTGTACTAAGGCTTTCATGCCGGCACAATTCACATGCCAGCCGGTCAGGAGAGTTCCTGCCTGAGTTCGCTAGATCGATAACAACTACTAAAAACGCGAGGATTTCTACCGCGCACCTCGATTGGAGCGCGATTTCCAATCAGGCAAGCCAGTCAGGTCCACATTAGTCGCCTGAACGGTAAGTCGGTGGATCAGGACACCTCGCTGCGCATGGTGTCGCTGGAACGGCATACGCGTTTTACGTGCTCCACCAACTTGTCCTGGAACTGCTTGGCCGCCGATCCCGACTGTTGATACTTCGGAAGCAACATTCCAAATGTCATCCATTTTTCCGGCTCGATCGGGATTGATACCAAGCGATCCCCGAACGACGCCGCCACCATCTCATCGGCGATCGTGATACCTGCACCTTCGGCCACCAAGGCACAAGCAAGTTGGGACGAGGACACTTCATGGGTCACTTCGGGCGCAACACCAGCCGAGTTGAAAGCGTCGTCCAACTGATCCCGAAGCAACAAGCCCTGCATCAGGCGGATGATCGTTTCACTGGCAAGCTGCTCTGCGGTTATCGATGCCTCATTGGCCAACGGATGATCCCGGGGCAGGATTGCCAGGGCTCGCACGCGGACAAGCGGCACCGTTCTGATGTCCGGATGGCTGACCGGCAGGGCTGCTATTCCGATATCGTACTCTCGCCCGGCCAGCCATTTGCTCGCGTCCCGGCGCGCGCGGACGTCCAAGATCACACTCACTTCGGGGTTTTCCCGGGTGAATTGCGCGACAGCGGGTGCCGACAGAAATTGGGCAATCCGAGGCATCGTCACAACCCGAAGGCTTTCGGTGCGACCAGCGCGGATTTCGGCTGCAATGCGAGGAACCTCATCCAGGTTATCCAGAATGCGCCCGGCTTCGCGGTAAAACGCGATCCCCTCGGTGGTTGGGGACAGGCTGCGCCCGCTGCGGTCAAACAGCCTAAGCTTCAGTTCTGCTTCCAAACCGCTGATCAGTCTGCTGATGGCAGGCTGACTTAGATGCATGATGTCCGAGGCCGCCGCAATGGAGCCTTCGGAAAAAGCATGGCGGAAGGCGCGGAGAGCTTTGATGTTCATCGACAGGACTCTTTCATTATTTGCATTATTTAATGCTACATTTGCAAAAATCGCAATCAAATGGCCTGCTAGAAAGGCTGCGTCACTTTTTGGAGGAGCCCACATGAAACGCAGAGCATTCCTTGCTGCCGTCACAGCGGCGACCGCGCTGGTCGCAACGGCAACCGCCAGCTTCGCCGCCGACTGGCCGAAACGCCCGATCAATATCGTGGTACCCTATCAGGCCGGGGGCGGCACCGATGCCTATGCGCGTGCCATTTCCGCCGCTGCAGAAGGCGTATTGGACGTTCCGGTGGTCGTCGTGAACAAACCCGGTTCCGGTGGCCTCAATGGCGCCAACGCCGTGGTCGGGGCCAAGCCTGATGGCTATACGATGATGATGACCTCGGGCGGGTCTTTCCTGCTGTCGACCATGACACGCGACACAGACATTGATGCACTGGATAGCTTTGACTTCGTCGCTCAGGTCGGCCAGCTGCAGACCTCGCTGATGGTACCCACAGACAGCACCTATCAAAGCGTAGAGGACGTTATTGAAGCGGCAAAGGCAAACCCTGGGTCATTGCGTTGGGCCCATTCCGGGCGCGGCGGGTTCCATCACGTGGGCGGTCTCGGGTTCCTGGCCAACAACGGAATCGAGGCGCAGGATGTGCCGTTCAAGGGCGGCGGCCCGACCCGAGCTGCGCTGATTGGCGGACAGGCCGACTTCGGTTTCCTCGGGGTGCAGCAATTGCGCGGTTTTGAAGAGCAGCTTCGCGCACTGGCCGTCAACAGCGCCGAGCGGGACGATATCATGTCCGATGTTCCGTCCTTTGGCGAACTGGGCGTTCCCTTTGCCGCGGTATCGTCGCCGGTGATCGTTTTCGCGCCCAAGGGAACGCCGGCCGAAGTGGTTTCCGCCATGGAAACGGCGCTGGCCGAGATCACGGCAAAGCCGGAATTTGCAGAGCTTCTGGCAAAGCGCGGCACCGGTCCGGTCTTTGCGACAGGCGCGGATGCCAAGGCTACGCTGACCGCGATGAAAGCGGATGCCGTGCCGCTGGTTGCGACTCTGAATAACTGAGGTGGGCAACGGCCGGGGCGGACTCAGCTTCGGCCCGGCCGCTCCACCCGAGATGTTTCTGAAGGAGAACACCATGCGGGACGTGATCGAGGGATTTGTACTCGCGCTGTTGTCATTGGTCGCGATCTGGGGGGCCTGGCAGGTTCCGGCTGCAAGCCCCGGAGACACATGGGCCGGGATCGTGCCCTTTGCCGCATCGGTTGCCTTGCTCGCCCTCTCGGGCCTGGTACTGATGAACGGGCTGCGCCTGGTGCAGGCACGACAGGCCGCTGTTGAAGAAGGCGACACGGGCACGCTGAACATCCTGATCCTGTTTGCCATTGCTCTGATTTATCAGCAGTCATTCCGCTGGTTCGGCTACGTCCTGCCCACAG
The DNA here is from genome assembly GCF_059610965.1 of Ruegeria sp. CDSB136. Taxonomy (NCBI): domain Bacteria; kingdom Pseudomonadati; phylum Pseudomonadota; class Alphaproteobacteria; order Rhodobacterales; family Roseobacteraceae; genus Ruegeria; species Ruegeria sp. CDSB136. The sequence continues at coordinate 107,264 of NZ_JBXWOP010000008.1, read as the reverse complement.
CCATCACCGCGCCGGTGGTTCTGTATATCTTCGGTGTCCGCAGTCGGATCGGGCTGGCCATATCCGTGATCGTCTGCCCGCTCATCTTCCACATCATCTTTTTCGAGTTGCTCGGCGTCTTCCCGCCTTATGGCGAGGTGTTCGATCTGCTCGACTGGTTCCGAGGGTAGACACAATGGAGATCTTTCCCGCCCTTCTGTCGGTCATCACCGATCCGACACTCCTGTTAGCCATTGTTCTGGCTGCTGCCGTCGGCATGATCGTCGGTGCCACCCCCGGCCTGACCGCCTCGGCGGCCATCGCAATGCTGCTGCCCATTACCTTCTACATGCCGCCTCTGTTTGCATTGGCGTTTCTCTATGTGATTGGCAAATCGGGGCGTTATGGAGGTTCGGTTGCCGCGATTCTGTTCAATACGCCCGGAACGGCGGCAAGTGCAGCGACGCAGATCGACGGCTATCCGCTGGCCCGTGCAGGCAAGGCAGGTAAGGCGATGAAGGTTGCGACGATCTCGTCGGTTATCGGCGATTTCATGGGGGACATCCTGCTTGTGGCGGGTGTCGGTTTCATCGCCGCCATCGCGCTGAAACTCGGCCCGCCCGAAACTTTCGCCATCTACTTCGCGGCCTTCGTGGTGATCGGGTCCGTGATCGGAAAATCCATCACCAAGGGCCTGATCTCGGCCCTGCTCGGCATCCTTGTGGCCATGGTCGGTCTCGACCCGATTTCCAGCGAAGAACGGTACACGTTTGGTTCGTTTGATCTGTCGAATGGTATCGGACTGGTGCCTCTTATGATCGGCGTCTTCGTTCTGGGCGAGGTTTTTGCCCAACTGGAAGAGCGCAAGAAGACCAAAGGTGAAGTCAGTGGAAACAAAAGCGACCCTACCGGGCACAGCCTGACCTTTGAAGAATATAAACCCTGTATCCCGCACGCCATTCGGGGCGGATTCATCGGCGCGGGGATCGGGGTTCTTCCCGGGCTCGGCTCGGCCATAGCGGCCTTCATTTCTTACGGCGAAGGCAAGCGCCGCGCCAGGAACCCCGAGCAATGGGGCAAGGGTGCGCTGGAAGGCGTCGCCGCGCCCGAGGCCGCCAACAACGCGGTGTCCGGGCCGTCGATGGCGCCGCTGCTGACGCTTGGCATCCCGGGTTCGACCATCGGGGCCATCCTGCTGGGCGTTTTCCTGATCCACGGCGTTCAGGTCGGACCCACCCTGTTTCTCACGGACAAGGAACTGGTCTATCAGCTTTTTGCCTGCGGGATGCTGGGAATCTTTGCCTACGGGATCATCGGCTACTTTGGGGCCACGCAAGTTGCGCGCCTGATCCTGAAGGTTCCGGTCAACGTGCTCTATCCGCTGATCTTTCTGACCGCTTTTGTCGCCGCCTATTCCGCCCGAGGTTCGATGTTCGACGTGACTGTCATGACTGTGGCCGGGTTTGTGGGCTGGCTGATGCGCAAATTCGACTTCAACGTGGCGGCCTTCGTCATCTCTTTCGTCCTGGCGAAGGGGGCCGAGGAAACCTTCCGCCAGGCGCTGCTGATGTCCGATGGCGGCGCGCTCATCTTTGTCGAACGCCCCATCGCCGCCGGATTCCTGCTGCTCGGCCTTTTGGCTATGGGGTTCCGCATTCGGTCAATCATGAATGAACGGCGTATCGCCGACGGTGGACTGGGCGATGCTTGATTACCGGATCTACCGCAACTGCTTTTCCTCCGCTGAAATGCGCAGGATCTGGTCCGAGCCCGCCACCATCGCTGCGTGGTTGAAGGTCGAACAGATCCTTTCGCGCTGTCAGGCCGATCTGAACCTGATCCCGACCGAGGCGGCCTTGGCGATCGAAGCCGTGGGTATCTCTGATCTGGATACCGAAGCACTGGCTGCGGAAATGGATCTGGTCGGGCGCCCCATCGTGGGGCTGGTGAAACAGATTCGGTCATTGGTGCGCGCGCATGCAGATCACGTTCACCACAGGGCGACCACACAGGACATTATGGACACCGCCATGGTCATGCAGATGAAGCTTGGCCTTGCAGAAATCGAGATTGGCATCAACCGGCTGCTCAAACTGCTGGACGGACATATCCGCGACCACCCTTCGACCTGGCTGATGGGGCGCACCAACGGTCAGCATGCGGTTCCCATGAAGCTGGCCACCAAACTGGCGGTGTGGCGGTCAGAACTGGCGCGCCGCAACAAGGCGATGGAACAGGCTTCGGGTCGTGGCCTCAATGTGCAAATCGGCGGCCCGGTTGGTGACCTTCGAGGCTACGAGAACGGAGAGGGAGAGAGGGTCAAGACAGCGGTTGCGGAAAGCCTGGGGCTGGGCAGTGTCGCGCCCCACTGGCAAAACGCCCGCGACGGGATCGCGGATGTGGTGACTGCACTGGGATCACTCTGCGCCACGCTCTGCAAGATCGCCCACAATATCAACCTTCTGTCCTCATCCGACATTGCCGAGATCTCTGAAGTACATGCCAACGGCAAAGGCGCGTCCTCATCCATGCACCATAAACGCAACCAGCGGGCTTCTGAATTCATGGAGGCGGTGTCGCGCCTCGGCCGGCAGAAAGCGGAACAGATCGGGGAATTCACCCTTCACCAACACGAAAGGTCCGGCGGCGCTTGGATTGGAGAGTGGGTTATCGTGCCCGCAGTGTTCCTGCTGACATCAGGGGCACTACACTGGGCGCAGGCGTTGTTTGAAAACCTGACCTTTCATCCCGAACGAATGGCAGAGCACTGCACAGCGTCGGCCGAGGCCGCCCGGATTCGTTGATGCTTGGCGTTCCAAAAAAATATTCTGTCATCATTGACAATAAACGGGGGCCACCCTAATTACTGTCAACGTTGACAACTTTTGGTGACCCGATGCAACCTTTCAAACTTGTCTCAGTGGCGGCCCTTGCTGCTGCCACCGCAGTCGCAGCCATTGCGCAATCGTCCGAAACCGCACCGCTTTCGGTGACTGTCGACGGGCTGCGGAATGGCAATGGCGCAGTGATCGTGGCGGCCTTCGATCAGGCCGCTGGTTTTGAGACGATGGACGTGGCCACGGCGATCGCGATGGCCCAGGTCCCTGCTGCCGGTGCAACGGTCTCGGTCACGTTTCACAACCTTCCGGCTGGCACCTATGCCTTCGCCGCGATGCACGACGAGGACCTGGACAGCGATCTGGACATGAAAGGCGAAGTGCCGACCGAAGGATATGCGTTTTCCGGCATGGGACGACGGGGCTTGCCGCCAAAATTCGAGGATGCGGCTGTCACCACTGGCGCGACGGCCAAATCAACATTGCAGCTGAAGTACTGGAACTGACGTGGCCGGGCGCCCTTCAAACCGAGACGAACGCTGTGCACAGGTGATGAACGCACTGGTGCGTTGCGTGGCACGTTTCGGGCTTGAAGGCGCATCGCTTGCGCAAATCGCCGACGATGCGGGGCTGACCCGGCCACTGATCCGACACCATCTGGGCAATCGGGACGAAGTGATCATGGCGTTGCAGGACTATGTCCTGCACAGCTTTGCCGAACAGACCGAAGCGCTGTTGGCCGCGCTTCCGGAAAATGGCGCGGGGCCGGCTCTGGTCGAATTTTTGTTTTCCGAAACGATGGAATCGACCCCGGACATGGTGTTGGCGTTTGCGGCACTGACAGCGCGTGCCGCAGAAGATGTGGACCTGCGCGCCGCCTGCCGAGACTCTCTTCTGGCGTTCGAGGCCGCGATTGCAGGTATTTTGAGCAAGGACCATCCACAAGCCGACCATCACGCGATCGCTGTCGCGGCCCATGGCATCGTTGCGCTATATCTGAACGTGGCGTCTCTGGCGCCGTTGAACATGCCGCAGGAGTGGCCGCAAGCCGCACAATCCCTCGCGGGCAACCTGCTGGAAGGATTGGAAAACCGCTCATGATCCAGATGCGTCCACTCAACTACATCGCTTTCGCCGTGCTGATGATTGCAACAGTGCTTGGCTATCAATCGCTCTGGGGGCTGCTGTTCCTGTTTTGGACAGTCCAGAGTTACCGCACGGGCTATGCGTTTTTGTTGTCTGAAGTAACGCGGGACGAAGACCCCGTTCTGTACTGGTTGATCCAGGTTGCCTGGGTCGTCTTCGGTATCTTGCTGATAACCGCCGATTTTCTGCCCGGCTAGGGCTCACACCAATCTTGGGAACACCCGAATGACCCGAATGCTTCACCAGTTGCCTGTCGAGGCCTACACCTCGCAAGAATGGTTCGATCGCGAAATGCGCGAGATCTTTTCAAAAACCTGGCGTTATGCCGGGTTCATGGAGGATGTCAGCGAACCCGGCCAGTACATCACCGTTCAGGCCGGGCTAAACAACATTTTCGTGGTAATGGGCCGCGACAGACGCCTGCGCGCGTTTCATAACATTTGCCGTCACCGCGGCACGCAACTGATCCGGGCCGTCGGCAAGACGCAAAAGGCGCTGACATGCCCGTATCACGACTGGACCTATGACCTTGAAGGCAACCTGATCTCGGTGCCCGAAGAACAAGAGGAATTCGGAAAGGTAGATAAATCCTGCCTGGGTCTGAAACCCGCCAGGGTCGACATCTGGAAATCGATGATGTTTGTGCATCCTAACCCGGGCGCGCCCTCCATCGCTGAATGGTTCGGGCCGGTGGAACCGCATATCGGCCCGCACGAACCCGAGGAACTGGTCGAATATGAAGACCTGAACAACAGCTACGAGATCAAGGCCAACTGGAAGGTGGTCGTCGAAAACTACGTCGACGTCTACCACCTGAGCCACCTGCATTCGAACACGCTGCAAATGTACGACCACAAGGCCGCGAAGTACCACTGGGAAGGCCCCCATTACATGTTCTGGGAACCCCCGGTCGAAGACTTTCTGAAGGATCAGGAAAGCAAGCTGATTGCCCCGCGTGTGATCCCCGAGGACATGACTGGCGCATGGGTGCCGATGCTGTTCCCGGGGATTGGGTTGGCTGGCTCCGAGGACGGTTGGAACATCTTCATCATCGAGCCGCTCGGCCCCGAACTGACGCGAGTGTCCAACCGGGGGCGGGTGTCCAACAGTTCCGGCTGGGAGTTTGCCAAGCAGTCGATGAAATCCTCGAATTTCTGGACCAAGTTTGGCCTGAGCGGCAAGTACGAAGCCCATGACGCCATGAGCGAGGATGACCTGATGGTCGCGGGCGACTTCACGGGGGAAGACATCTACGCATGTGAGCAACAGCAGGAATCGCTGAAATCGCCTTATTTCGAAACCGGTCCCGTAGCGGTTGGGGAAAGCCCGGTCGTGCAGCATCAGAAAGTCGTTCTCGAATGGTTGGGGGCCGCCAAATGAGCCAGCGAAGCTTCCACCCGCTGACCGTTCTCGATACCCGCGAGGAAATCGGCGGCCAGGCCAAAACCGTCATGTTCGACGTGCCCGACGCCCTGCGCGAAATCTTCGCCTGGCGGCCTGGTCAGCACCTGTCGTTCCGCTTCATGGTGAACGGAGAGGAGCAAAGGCGCAGCTATTCAATCTCCTCGTCTCCGTTTACGGGTGATCCGCTGCGGATCACCGTAAAGCGTGTCCGGAACGGCCTCGTCAGCAACCACGTCAATGACACTGTGAACAAGGGCGATGTGATCGATGTTATGCCACCTTTCGGCGGGTTTTGCCTGGATCCCGGAGCGACAGCGCGCCGCACCCATTACTTTTTTGGCGCCGGTTCGGGCATCACCCCGCTTTACGCAATGCTTAGTTCAGTCATGGCGGCCGAGCCCAATTCCTTCGCGCATCTGGCTTATGGTAACAACAACGAGCACTCTGTCCTGTTTTTGGACGAGCTGAACGCCCTGTGGGAAGCCAACCCGGATCGGATGACCATTCACCATGTCTTTTCCAAACCCGGTTTCTGGTCCTCGGCCGAGTATTGGCGCAGAGGTATCATCGACGAACCCGCGATCGAGGCGCTGATTGCCGAAAACCCGCCCTATGCACAGGACGCGCATTATTACGTCTGCGGACCCGGCGGCATGAACAAGGCCGTGAAAGCATCGCTGATGTCGCTCGATGTTCCTGCCAATCGCATCCACATGGAAAGCTATGGCGGCGCGGCAGAGATCGACACCACTGTCGAACGTTTGGCTGCCAAGGCAGAGATCACGTTGGGCGGCGTCAGGCATTCGGTCGACGTGGCCAGCGGCCAAACGGTTCTCGAAGCGGCAAAATCCGCAGGTCTGAAACCGCCCTTTTCCTGCCAGTCCGGGGTCTGCGGTGCCTGCCGTGCCAAGCTGACAAAAGGCGATGTCCACATGCGCGCCCGCATGGCGCTGGAAGACTCGGATATTGCACAAGGGGCGATCCTGACGTGCCAGTCGCTGCCGCAGACGGACACCCTGTCGCTCAGCTATGACTGATCGCATTAAGAGCAAAAGGTGAGTCGTTCTGCGCGGCCCGTTGCACCATCTACCAGACTTCACCTGCGGCACGAATGGCCTGTGCCGGGGCGGGCAGAGCCGTCGATGGAGCGGCCTGCCCATTATGGCGGTGTGTCTTCCTTTGTGCCAAAAGCCCTCCCTTGTCAGGCCAGGTGGCCAAGGCCAAACGATAAGAGAACACTGGCCACGTGAATGCCCTGGCGGCTTGCTTTTTCAAGCCCGGATTTGTGTGAATCGCACTTAGAATGCCTTGCCTCAAGAACGTCAAACAGAACTGTCCCCGCAGGTTGCCGGGTCGATTATTTCTGAGACAAGAAAAAAGAATTCTCTACACTAGCGCATCAATTTGGGGGAACCAGCCATGAAGGGACGGCAACTCGTTTCGAACGGCAACCCGATGGAAGAGATCGTTGGGTTCAGCCGTGCTGTTCGGGTCGGATCGTTCATCGCCGTCGGGGGAACTGCGCCGGTCGATGCAAACGGTAAAACGGTCGGCATCGGCGATGTCTATGCGCAGACCAGACAGTGTTTCGAAATCATCAAGGCGGCCCTCGAAGACGCCGGATCCGGCTTGCAGGACATTGTCCGCACCCGCGTGATCCTGACGGATATCGACAACTGGAAGGAGGCGATCGAGGCGCGGAAACACTATTGCAGGGACTCCCGGCCGGTGGACACGATCATGGCGATTGAACGCTTCGTGAACCCGGAATGGCTGGTCGAAATCGAAGTGGATGCCGTGATCCCCGAAGACACAGGCGGAGCATCGTCATGACCACACCTGCGAAATTCGACAGCTGGGCCGCCGGTGATGCCTACGAACATTACATGGGCCGGTGGAGCCGTCAGATCGCCCGCGATTTCCTGGATTGGCTGGCACCTTCGCCTGACGCCGACTGGATAGATGTCGGATGCGGAACCGGCGCGCTTTCCGCAACTATTCTGGACCACTGTCGCCCGAAATCCGTGCTCGGCGTTGATCCGTCGGACGCCTTCGTCGCCTTCGCCCGCGAAAACTCGGCAGATGATCGTGCTCGGTTTGCCGTCGGCGGTGCGGAAGATCTGCCTGCCGAGACCGGGATGTTCGACATCGCGACGTCTGGTCTGGCCGTCAATTTTTTCCCCGATGCAACTGCGGGTCTGCAGGAAATGATGCGCGTTGTCAGGCCGGGAGGCACTGTTTGCTTCTATGTCTGGGACTATCCGGGCGGCGGCATGGGTTTCATCAGTACTTTCTGGAAAGCTGCGGCATCGATTGATGAAAACGCGGCCAGTTTGGACGAGGCGGCCCGGTTTCCTCAATGCACGCCCGACGGGCTGACCGAGCTTTGCAGGGCTGCGGGCCTGCAATGTGATGTGGCACCCATCCAGCGCGACACCCGATTTTCGGACTTCGAAGCGTTCTGGGACCCGTTCACACGAGGGGCTGGACCGGCACCGGGCTACCTCGCAAAGCTCGCTCCGAAACAACAGGCCGAACTGAAAGGCAGATTAAAGACCGATCTGGGCGAGAACGAGATCGTGCTGCCGGCCCGCGCCTGGGCCGTCAAGGCAACCAATACCCGCGCCTAGTAAACTTCGGACGGCAATCCAATGTCGCAAGACAACACCTTTCATCTTTCGACCTCTGCAGCGGGAACATACGAGAAACAACGCGTCCCGGCCATTTTCGGCCCGATGGCAGAAGCCACGCTGAATGCCATTTCGCTGCCCCCCGCAAAAACCGTGCTCGACGTGGCCTGCGGAACGGGGGTCATGGCCCGCGCCGTGGCCAAGCGGCTGACCACACCCGCTCGTATTGTCGGATGCGATCTGAACCCGGCCATGATCCAGGTTGCCGACGCAAACACGCCGGACGGCCCGCACCGATTTGAATGGATCGAGGCACCGGCACAGTCGATGCCCTTGAAAGATGGGGCAGTCGATCTGGCGTTTTGCCAACATGGTTTGCAGTTTTTTCCTGACAAACCCGCAGCCCTGGCCGAGATCAGAAGGATCGTAAAGCCAGACGCGCTGGTTGTCGTGACATGCTGGAAAGCGATCCCGCCCTTTTTTGCGGTCGTTGCCGATGTGCTGAAAGTCCACATTGGTGACACGGCCGCCACAACGGCTGTTCAACCCTTCACATGGAACGACGCCGATGAGGTTCGCGAATTGATTGGAGCCGCTGGTTTCAACGTCGCCGCACCGAAGACCATTTCCGTCGACCGAAAACTGCGCTGCGACGCGCAAGCCATGCGAGACGAACTGTTATCAACTCCGAACGAAAAGGCGCTTCGCGCGGCGGGAGAGGAAGCCACCAACGTTGTTGCTTCAGAGATACTAAAGGCGGTCACTCACTTTCGCGACGGCGAGTTTCTGATCATGCCGCAAAAGGCGCTTTTGTTCGAAGCGGTCGCCAGATAGCAGACGGCCGAAGTTCGGATCGGTTCCCTCGCACTTGATGATTGTTCGACTCAACTGAAAAAGCCATCTGCATCCGGGCCGAATTCCAGAAAGAATTCATCAGGGACTGCAGGATACTTCGTCTGAAGCTCCGCCAGAAAGGCCAGGCCGTCACCGTCCATATCCAGATCGGCGGGCATGGGGAACACAAGCCGGGCAAACAGCGACGAGAGCAGTGACACAACAGAATCTCGACCCATTTTAGTCTCCGTCAGATATGGGCAACTACCCATTGCAAGGTTGGTGTAGCGCTCCGGTGCCGGTGAAATTTCTTCGGGTATCAGACTTCAATGGTTCCTCAGCTTGGGTGCTGCAATACGAAATTAGAAGTGTTGATTGGTGATCCGATATGGCAGGGGCACTTTCGCGCTACACATAAAATATGGCACGGCCTCATTTTATTGAAAAACGAATTTTTATCGCGGATAATATCGAGCAATCAAATAGGTGGCTCATGGATATTGAACTTGCCCGCACGTTCCTGGCGGTCGTTGAGACGGGCACCTTTTTCGATGCCGCAAACAAGGTGCATGTCACACAATCGACCGTGAGCATGAGGATTCGGACGCTCGAGCAGCAGCTAGGCCAATCCGTTTTTGAACGTGGCAAATCCGGCGCGACCCTGACGCCAGCGGGGCGGCATTTCCTCAAACACGCTCAGGTTCTGGTACGCACCTGGACACAGGCAAAGCTGGATGCAAGCCTTCCGGCGGCGATGACAGCCGCGCTGGCGATCGGTGCGGCGCCGAGCTTATGGGACGGCTATTTGACCGACGCCCTGCCCAAGTTGATGACATTGATGCCCGATGTTGCCATCAAAGCGTCAGCCGCGTCTTCCGCAACCCTGACCCGCGAAATCGAAGAGGGCGGCCTGGACCTTGCAATTATGTACGAGCCGCGAAGCGTGTCAGGGCTATCTGCGGTGCAACTTTTCGAAGATGAGTTTGTACTGGTCACCAGCGGCCCGGATGCCCTGCCAGCCAATCTCGGCAACGCCTACATCCTGATTGATTGGGGCCCGGAATTCCGAGCCGACCATTTGCTGAACTTTCCCGAGCTTGATACGCCACGTCTTCAGCTAGGGATCGGAACCCTCGGCCTTCAATACCTACGCTCAATTCCCGCCGCTGGTTATTTTCCGAAACGCGTGATCGAACCGGAACTTGAAGGCGGGTGGCTTAAGCTGGTCAAGGCGGCCCCCCGGTTCGCATATGCCGCCTACGCGGTTTTCGACGAAAGCGAGGGGGATGGGCTGCCAGCCCAGGCCGCATCAGAGCTTCGTGCTGCCGCGAGTTCGTTGGGTCTTGCATCGCGCAGCGGATAAGATCGCCCTGCGAGCTTGATCGGCCACTTGCGGCTACCGCCACGGACATCGCCCCGATGGTTTCGTATGTGATCAGGCCGGATTTGCGCCGGGGAAGCCTGTGCCTGTCCAGAGCGACGGAGTTGCCAGCAATTCACCATCTATGTTGGCACTTGGATCAGTAGTCGGCGGATCCGGGTTTGGCTCGATCCAAAAATACACACAAAACTGTTGCCGAAACCGGTTTCGGAACCGAACCTGAGCACATGAACGCGAATCCGTCCACTTCCAAGGCAAGAAACAACGGGGCGACGCCCCCGGCGGCGGGTCGCGTCAAAATTGATGAACTGGCCGAACATCTGGGGTTGTCAAAAAGCACCGTTTCCCGCGCGCTGAACGGCTATTCCGATATCGCCGAAACAACACGTAAAAGGGTGGAAAACGCCGCGCGAAAGCTCGGTTACCGTCCATTGAGCCATGCACAGGCAATCCGAACCGGACGTGTTCGCGCCATCGCCATGGTGCTCAACAGTGAAGAGCCGGACGGGCACAATCCGTTCCTTCAGGAATTTCTTGCCGGTGCGTGCGAGGCCGCCAGCGGTTTTGACTGGACCATGACAATCTCGACCGCCAAATCCGAGCAGGACACGTTGAAAGTCCTGAGCCGTTTGGTCGAGGAGCGCAAGGCCGACGGCTTCATCCTGCCTCGGACCGCCGTGAATGATTCTCGTGTTCGTCTTCTGCGCCATCTCGAGGTGCCGCATATTTTGTATGGACGAACCGGTTACGGACGCTCGAACCCGCCCGAAGGTACATCCTGGTTCGACATTTCCGGCGAAAGCGCAATGCGTAACGCAGTCCTGAGGCTGGCCGGGCACGGCCATACGCGGATCGGCTATGTCGGCAGCGATCTCAAATTCAACTACAGTCACCTGCGTCGGGACGGGTTTGTCGAGGGGCTGGGCATCGCAGGTCTGCCCTATGATCTTGAACTTGTGCGCGACGGAGCCCGAACCCGAGAGGAAGGGGCCGTGCAGGGCCGCGCACTGATGCGGCTGAACCGCCCGCCCACAGCGATCGTTTTTGCCACTGATCTTGCTGCATTGGGCTTTTATACCGTGGCCGCTGATCTGAACTTGCAGGTTGGTCGGGATGTCTCGGTCATTGCTTATGACGGCATTCCCGAAAGCCAGCATGCCCACCCGGCATTGACCACCTTCAACGTGGATTCCGGCCAGGCCGGGCACAGGCTTGTGACACTGTTGATCCGTCAGATCAGGGGCGAAACCGCAGATACGCTGCGCGAGTTGGGTGAGGCCACGTTGGTTGAGCGCGCTTCAGACGGGCCACCCTCCTGTTCTGCAGAAGAACTGGCGCAAAAGATTTCCATTCATGTCGAATAATCCGGGGAGGAACCAAATGACTATTCGCATCGCAACCCGTACGGCCAGGCTTTTGCTTGGCACATCCCTTGCGCTGACCTTGTCAGCGCTGTCGGCGCAAGCCGATACCATTCGCTTCTGGACCACGGAAGAACAGCCCGAACGCCTGGCAAAACAGCAGGAAATGGCTGATCAGTTCAAAGCCGATACAGGCACCACCGTCGAGGTGATCCCGGTGACGGAAAGCGATCTGGGCACGCGCGCAACCGCGGCTTTTGCAGCAGGCGACCTGCCGGACGTAATTTATCACACCCTGCAATATGCCCTGCCATGGGCAGAAGCAGGCATTCTGGACACAGAAGCCGCTTCCGAAGTGATCGAAGAACTGGGCGCTGATACATTCGCACCCGGAGCGATCGCGATGGCCGCGTTCAACGATGAAACCGCATCGGTGCCTGTAGACGGCTGGACCCAGATGGTCGTCTATCGCAAGGACCTGTTCGAAGAAAACGGTCTCGAAGCCCCGGATTCCTTTGCCGATATTCAGGCGGCATTGGAAAAACTGCACAATCCGCCCGAGATGTACGGGTTCGTGTCCGCCACCAAAGTTGATGAGAACTTCATGAGCCAGGTTCTGGAGCATGTTTTCCTCGCCAATGGCGTCAGCCCGGTTGGTCCGGATGGCTTCCAACCACTGGACGAAGCCAAAACCACCGAAGTTCTGGATTTCTACAAGGCGATTTCCAAAGCCTCACCTCCGGGAGAGTTGTACTGGAAGCAATCGCGCGAGCTGTATTTTGACGGCAAAGCTGCAATGATCATCTGGTCGCCTTTCATTCTGGACGAGCTGGCCGGTCTGCGCGATAGCGCTCCGCCGACCATCAACGACGACCCGACCTCGCGTGATCTGGCGGGCAAGACAGGTATCGTGACCAAATTGTCCGGCCCTACCAATCCTGACGGCGCGGCCTGGGGTGACGTCCGGTATTTCGGCATCACCAGCGACGCGGACACCGATGCAGCCATGGAATTCGTGAAATACGCCATGGATGACGGTTATACTCAGACGCTGGCAATCGCGCCCGAGGGCAAGTTCCCGGTCCGCCGAGGCAATGCCGAAAATCCGACGGCCTTTGCAGAAGCCTGGGCCGAATTGCCGGTCGGGGTGGATCGCAAGGCACCCTTGGGTGAGCTTTATGATCAGGCGATGATCGACGAAATCGTCGGTGGTCTTGACGTCGCACAACGCTGGGGCGTGACCGAGGGGCAGTTGTCCCTGGCATCAAAAATGATCAACTCGCAGGTCATCAACCGTGTCGTTCGTCAGTATATCGACGATGAAATCGACGCTGCCCAGGCCGTAGCGGCCATGAACGACGAACTGGCCAAAGTTCAGTAGAACCGTCTCTCAATCGGAAACCGCAGCGGCGTGCGCGCCGCTGCACCCAACCCTCTCCGAGGTCTTCCATGTCTTCTTCGGTAACCCCACCGACCGGAACCGGGGCACTTGCCAAACGCGATGCGCGTATGGCCTGGGCTCTGCTGGCTCCGACCGTGATCAGTGTGTCGCTTGTCGTGATCCTGCCGTTGCTGGCAATCATCTGGATCAGCTTCAAGCCATTTTCCCTGTCCGACCTGCGCCCACCCGCGCCGGTTGTCCGTGAAAGTCTGCGCGGATCGGGCGACGATCTGCGGATCGAATACCGCTTGCGCAACTCCAGCCAGGAGATCGCGATCGAAGGCGTGACCCTGGCCGATGTTCTTCCTGACGGGGTGACCGCCGGAGAAGTCGTTGCGCCATGTGCTCTGGACGGGCAGGATTTGTATTGCGATTTCGGCACTTTGCAGGGTGGACAGCGTGAGCGTATCCGCATCCCGGTCACATTCGACGGCGACCCGGATGCGGTCGAGGATGCGGTCGAGGGATCAGAGCCGAAAGTCACCGGCAGCGGGCCGAATGTACTGACCAGCCTTGAATTCAGCCTCGAAAACTTTGCCCGCGTCTTTGACGGGAAAGAATTCTGGGGCGTTCTTTGGGTCACTCTGTTCTATACTGTATTCGGCACAATCGGTGCGCTGGTCATGGGCCTCTTTGCGGCCCTGCTGCTGAACAAAAGCTTCAGGGGGCAGGGCATCATCCGAGGCCTCTACCTGTTCCCTTACGTTGCCCCGGTGATTGCGGTCGCCTTCACATGGGTCACGCTATTCGACCCATTCTCAGGTTCCGCCAACGCGTTGCTGGTGCAGATGGGACTGACCAGCGATCCCATCAACTTCTTCGGTGAACGCCCATTGGCCCTGATCATGGTCACAGTGTTTGAGATCTGGCGCTATTTCCCTCTGTCCTTCCTGTTCATCCTCGCCAGGATGCAATCTATCGACTCCAGCATGTATGAAGCGGCGGATATGGACGGGGCTTCGCCATTCCAGAAATTCTGGTTGCTGAGCATCCCGCAATTGCTGGGTATCCTGTCAGTGCTGTTCCTGCTGCGCTTCATATGGACGTTCAACAAATTCGATGACATCTTCCTGCTGACCGGCGGCAATGCGGGCACTCGCACGCTGACCGTGAATGTCTATGAACAGGCTTTTGCAATATCGAACATCGGCGCCGGTGCGGCGGTGGCGGTGGTGATCCTGGTGTGCCTAATTGCCTTCAGCTTTGTCTTCTTCCGCTTCATTAGCCGTGAGGAGGGTCTGTGATGCGCAAAGGGTATATAACCGGCCCAATTCTGGGCGCGCTTTGGCTGGTTGTCATCGCGACAACAGTTGCCGTCACCATGTCGTTTTCCACCGGGGCGGCATTTCGTCCCCAGATACTGCTCTGCCTGATCTGGGGTGCGCTGGCAGGATGGATCTACATCCGGTTCCCGGCGCACCATGCACCGGCCCGCCTGGGTATATCGGCCATGCTGGGCCTGTCCGGCCTGACCGGGTTTGGCCCCGTTCTGATCGGCCCGGACACGTCGGTGCAGGCAGTCCTGGTTACTGTTCTGGCAATGGCCGCCGTAATTCACGTCTCGTTGGCTGCAATTCTCAGGGAAACCCCGTTCGGAGAGCTGACCCGGCACGAATTCGAGGATGCGGTAATCCGGTTCTGCACCGGCTTCGGGTATATTTTCTTCACGGCAATCGTGGTCATCCCGTTTTACGTCATGGTGATGACCAGCCTTAAATCCCAGCAGGCGTTGCTGCAAAATCCGCTGGATTTCTCGATCGACCTGAGCCAGGGCACCGCGCTTTTCCGCAGTTATACCGAGCTGTTCCGTGACTTCAATTTCGGCACCTATTTGTGGACGTCCTTCTACGTCTCGGTCCTCACGGTATTCATTACGCTGGCCTTCAGCGTCCCCGGGGCCTACGCTGTTGCGCGGTTCCGGTTCAAGGGGCAAAAGGCGTTCTCACGCTCGATCCTGTTGATCTACATGGTCCCGATGATCGTACTGGCGCTGCCGATCTATATCGCATTCTCTCTGACCGGCTTGCGCAATTCGATCCTTGGCATTGTCATGATCTATCCGGTGACAACTATCCCGGTCGCGCTCTACATGTTGCAAGGCTATTTTCGCGGCTTGCCGACCGAGGTCGAGGAAGCCGGTTTGATGGATGGGTTGTCACGCCTGTCGGTGATCTGGAAGATCACCCTTCCGCTCAGCCTGCCGGCTCTGGCGTCGGTCTCGCTTTACGTCTTCATGATCGCCTGGAATGAGTTCCTGCTGGCCTTCATGCTGCTGGACGATCCGTCAAAATTCACCCTGACCCGAGGGGTCACGATGCTGAATTCCTCAGAAATTCCCCGTCAGCACCTGATGGCCGGTGCCGTCATCGCCACTGTCCCGATCATGGCGCTGTTCCTGGGGCTTGAACGTTTCATGACCAAGGGCCTGACTGCGGGGTCCGTCAAAGGATGACACAGATGAACCAACATACGAACCCCGACCGCGAGGCGCGCAATATCCTGATCGCCAATGACCGGGGAGGCTACACCATCCCGACCGAAGGGCTGTATCCGTATCAATGGAACTGGGACAGCGCGATCGCCGCGCTTGGGTTTGCCGAATTTGACATAGATCGCGCCTGGATTGAGCTTGAGACGCTGTTCTCGGGACAATGGGCTGACGGGATGGTCCCGCATATCCTGTTTCACAAACCCGATCCTGGGTATTTCCCCGGTCCGGATGTCTGGGGGTGCAACGGCCCGATCCCGTCGTCGGGCATCATCCAGCCACCCATTGCGGCCACCATGGCGCGCCTTATCTGGGACAAGGACCGGACACTGGGCGAAGCTCGTATTCGCGCGCTGTTCCCTGCCATGCTGGCCTGGCACAGTTGGATCATGAAATGGCGGCTGGACGATCTGGGGGCTGTCTGCACCACCCACCCCTGGGAGGCGGGCCGCGACAACGCCCCGGACTGGGACAAGGCGATGGCACGTATGGACGCCTCGGACGTTGGCGAATATGTCCGCCGGGACACAAGCCACGTCAACAGCGATGACCGACCCACCAAGTTCGACTATGACCGGTACATCAAGCTGGTTCAGATCGGACGCCAAGCCGGATGGGATCAGAAGACCTTGCTCAGCAAGAACCCGTTCCGCGTGGCGGACCCGACAATGACCTTCACCACCTTACGCGCGGCCCGCGATCTGTTGGCCGTAGGCACCGAACTCGGTCTGGAAACCGACGGCTTGAGCAACGACATCGCCCGGCTGGAGGAGGGCGCGCGGTCGCTGTGGAATGCCGATCTGGGGTCTTTTGACTCGCGCGATGCCCATAGCGGCGACTGGGCGAACAGTATCTCGAACGCTTCCTTCATGTGCTGGTTTGCCGGCATCGAGTCGCCCGAAATGCTGGAAAGGCTCAGAAAAGTTCAGAAAACGGTCCCGCACCCTATTCCCAGCCACGACACAGAAAGCCCGAAATTCGATCCCCGCCGATACTGGCGCGGACCAACCTGGGCGATCATGAACATGATGATCGGCATTGGCCTTGCCGAAATGGGCCATGAGGCCGAGGCGGAAGACCTGCGCGCCAAAACCGCCGCGTTGATTTCCAATTTCGGGTTTGCTGAATACTTCGATCCCAATACCGGCAGTCCCGCGGGCGGGAATTCGTTTACATGGACAGCCGCCGTTTGGCTGATCTGGGCAGGGAGGAACTGATGGGCAGCATCAAGCTCAACGCGGTCGAAAAGTGGTTTGGTAACGTTCAGGTCATCAAGGGCATTGACCTTGACATAGACGAAGGTGAGTTCATCGTGTTCGTCGGCCCATCGGGCTGCGGTAAATCCACCCTGTTGCGGATGATCGGCGGCCTTGAAGACACTTCGCGCGGCGCAATTCTGATCAACGACAACGACGTCACCGATCACCCGCCTTCGAAACGCGGGCTAACCATGGTGTTTCAATCCTACGCCCTTTATCCCCATCTGACCGTGGCCGAGAATATGGGGTTTTCGCTGAAGGTTGCCGGTGCCCCAAAAACAGACATCGACGCTCAGGTCAGCAAGGCTGCCGAAGTTCTGAAACTGACGCCATTTCTGGAACGCAGACCAAAGGACCTTTCAGGTGGTCAGCGCCAGCGTGTCGCCATCGGCCGCTCGATTGTGCGCGACCCCACCGCGTTCCTGTTTGACGAACCTCTTTCGAATCTCGACGCCGCGTTGCGCGTCGAAATGCGCTACGAGATCGCCAAGCTGCACCAGAACCTGAAACGAACCATGATCTACGTCACGCACGATCAGGTCGAGGCGATGACGCTGGCAGACCGGATCGTCGTGCTGGAATACGGTCATATCGCTCAGGTCGGCACTCCGCGCGAGTTGTATGAGCGTCCAGCGAACCTGTTCGTAGCCCAATTCATCGGCAGCCCGAAAATGAACATCCTGCCGTGCACGACCGACAATGGTTTTTACCGCCTTTCGGGGGGTGGCAGTGGCACCTATGATCGGGCTGTGGCTGCGACACGGTTGGGTATCCGCCCCGAACACATAACAGTCGTGGCACAAGGTGCAGGTCAGTGTGATGGCGTTATCGAGGTTATTGAGTATCTTGGCGCAGACACATTCCTGATCCTCGATTGTGGTGGCGAAGACAAAGTTACAGTCCGCATCACCGGTGATACCGAATTGCAGCCTGGCGCAACAATTGGGTTGCACCTTGCACCAGAATTCCTGCATTTCTTCGATGCCGCGGATCAGCGCGTTGATGTGTAAATGGGATTATCAAGGCTAAGGTCGACACAAATGCACCCATGACATGGCCCGGAGTAGGCATGCGCCGCCCGTTTGCACGTCGCACGGCCTGGATGTTTTTCCGGGCGCCCCTTCGGGATGAATTTACCTCAATCCCGGCGTGAAGAATTCAGTTTCGATCTTTGCTTCCGACTGAAAAACATGGACTCTGAAACAGGAGGCAATGTGATGCGGACAGGCGGACAGGTTTTGATCGACATGCTGCGGGTCAACGGTGTTGAGGCCATTTTCGGTGTCCCCGGTGAAAGTTATCTTGCGGCCCTGGATGCGCTGCATGATTGCTCGAACACACTAAAGTACTACACGACACGGCAAGAGGGCGGCGCGGCCTTCATGGCGGCGGCGTATTCGGACGCCACAGGCAAGCCCGGGGTCTGTTTCGTGACACGGGGCCCCGGGGTGACCAATGCCTCCATCGGGGTACATACTGCGCAACAGGGCTCGACCCCGCTGATCCTGCTGATCGGTCAGATCCCACGCACTCATCGCGACAAGGAGGCGTTTCAGGAGGTCGATTACCGTCGGTTTCTGGGCCATATGGTGAAATGGGTGGCCGAAATCGACGATCCCGCCCGCATCCCGGAATATGTGAACCGCGCCTTTCGCACCGCCCTTTCGGGACGGCCCGGCCCGGTGGCGCTGTCCCTGCCCGAGGATATGCTGGCCGAACTGACCGACGCCACCGATCTGCCACAGGTCAAACTGACCCCTCCCGCACCCACACCTGCCGATCTTGAACAGGTGTCCGCGCTTCTGGCCGAAGCCGAGCGCCCGCTGCTGCTGTTGGGCGGCACCTGCTGGACCGAAGAGGGGCATGCAGCCGCGATCCGCTTTGTCGAAGACCACGGGCTTCCGGTTGCCGTAGGGTTCCGCCGCCAGGGTCTGTTTCCGCATGACCACCCCAATTTTATCGGGAATCTGGGTTTTGGCGGCAATCCGATGCCAAATGAATACGCGACATCTGCTGATCTGGTGATCGCACTGGGCGCGCGCCTGAATGACGGGACCACACTGAAATTCAGCCTCATCCAATCGCCCCAACCGAATTGCAAGCTTGTCCACATCCTGCCGGGTCCCGAGGATCTGGGGCGGCTCTATCAGGCCGACCTGCCCATTCTGGCCGACCCGAACGAAGCTGCAAAATCCCTGGCCTTACTGCCAGTCGCAAAACGCCACTCGCCTGCCAGCGCGCGTGCCGATTACCAGGCGATGCGCGCCCTGCCTGTCCAACGCGGTCCGGTCGACATGGCCGAAGTGATGCGCGTGCTGAACTCCACTTTGCCTCGGGAAACTACTATGACCACCGGTGCGGGCAACGCGGCCGACTGGCCCAACATCCATTTCGACTACCGTCAGTTTCTGGGCGCTCTGGCCCCGATTTCCGGCGCGATGGGAATGGGCGTTCCGGCGGCGGTCGCCGCCAAGGTGGTGCACCCCTATGCACCAGCCGTCTACATCGCCGGGGATGGAGATTTCCTGATGAACGGGCAAGAGGTAGCGACGGCAATTCAATATGGGTTCGATCCTATTTTCATCATCGTTGACAACAGCATGTACGGCACCATTCGCACCAATCAGGAGCGAAAGCATCCCGGACGTACTTCGGGCACCTCACTGACAAACCCCGATTTCGCGGTCGTCGCGCAAGGCTATGGCGCACATGGCGAGCGGGTGGAGACGACCGCCGATTTCGCACCCGCGCTGGAACGCGCAATGGCATCCGGAAAAGCCGCCGTCATCCATATTCTTGTTGGCCCCGACAGTCTTGGCCCAAATCTGACCCTGACCGATCTGGCGGAGGCATCATAATGCTGTCCCGACTGGTCGACGCGCTGCCCGCATCACCGATCATCGGTGTCTTCAACAAAGCCTTCGAAATGCGGCAGGCCGGGGCCGATCTGATCGACTTTTCCGTGGGCGAACCGGATTTCGACACCCCCGCCCATATTTGCGCGGCCGGGATTGCCGCCATTCGGGCGGGCGACACCCGGTACACCCCGACCGACGGAAACGGAGCCGTCAAGGCGGCCGTGATCGAAAAGTTCCGCCGCGACAACAACCTGACCTTCTCGGCACAAGAAATCATCGTCTGTTCAGGCGCGAAGCCGTTGCTGGCAACCGCCATTCAGGCGGTCCTGAACCCAGGGGACGAGATGATCCTGCCTGTGCCACTCTGGGCCTCTCACTTGGGTATGGTGCAGGCCGTGGGCGGAACGCCGGTTTTGGTCGACACTGCAGACAGCTGCTTCAAACTGACGCCCGAAGTTTTTGAAACGGCAATCACACCCCGGACGCGGCTGATGATGATCTGCTCACCCTCCAATCCGACCGGAGCCGTGTATTCGGCCACCGAGTTGGAGGCGCTGGCCGTGGTCCTCAGACGCCATCCGCAGGTCTATGTGATCTCGGACGATCTGTACGAACACATCATTTTCGATGGCGCGGAATTCGCGACACTGGCTGCTGTCGCGCCGGACCTGCAGCAGCGGATACTGACTGTGAACGGCGTGTCGAAATCCTACGCCATGACGGGCTGGCGCATCGGGTTTGCCGGTGGGCCCGAATGGTGGACCAACGGTATTCGCAGCCTGTTCAGCCAGACCAATGGCGGTCCGTGCTCGATCAGTCAGGCGGCGACGGTGGCGGCTCTGACCGGGCCGCAGGAATTCCTGAAGAACTGGTGCGCCATCTACCAGAAGCGCCGCGATCAGGCTTTGACCGGGCTGGCCGAAATCGAAGGGCTGCAAACACAGAGCCCCGGCGGCGCGTTCTATTTGATGCCCGATTGCGGCGGACTGCTTGGACGCCGGACGCCCGAGGGTAAGATACTGACCAGCTCGACCGAACTGGCGGCCTATTTTCTGGAACACGGGGTCGTCGTGGTCCCCGGGCCCGGATTTTCATGTGATCCGTTCTTTCGCATGTCAATCGCAACGTCTGAAAACAACATATCGGAAGGTTTGAAGCGCATGAAATCCGCCGTGGACTTGCTGAGCTGATGGGACACAGATTCGACCAGTTCGCCGCCAATCTGCGCCATGATGATCTGCCCGAAACCGTCCTGTGGACGCTGCGCCGGTCCTTTGTCGACACGATCGGCGTGGCGGCCGTCGGCGTGACCACCGAGTTGTCGGGCATCGTACGCCGCGTTGCACCGATGATATTCGGGGCGGGCTCATCCGGTTCGGCGAGGATTCTGATGGATGGCCGCTCGGTCAGCCCTGTCGGGGCCGCCATGGCCGGCGCATTCACAGTGGACAGTATCGACGCCCATGACGGTACCACCCCGTGCAAAGGTCATGCGGGTTCAGCCGTGTTCCCGGCGATGATCGCAATGGCACAGGCCAGCGGCAATCAGATCGACGGCAGGCGCTTTGCCGCAATCCTCGCCACCGCATACGAAGTCTCCTACCGTGCCGGGTTGGTGCAACACGCAACCTGCGCTGATTATCACACCTCGGGCGCGTGGACTGCCGTTGGGGTCGCCGCCGCCGGAGCCAAATTGCTGGGTGGTAACGCGGAACAGATCCGGCAGGCCGCAGGGATCGGGGAATACCACGGCCCCCGCAGCCAGATGATGCGCTGCATCGACCATCCCACCATGGTTCGCGATGGCGTCGGTTGGGGCGCGCCCTCGGGGGTGACGGCGGCTTATCTTGCAATGGAAGGGTTCACCGGTGCCCCGGCGCTGACCTGCGAGGGCGAAGACGGCGCGGAATTCTGGGCCGATCTGGGCATCGGCTGGCGGCTGGTCGACCACACGCATTACAAGGCCTATCCTTGCTGCCGCTGGGCCCATCCCTCGCTCGATTCCGTACACGACATGATGCAGAAACACGGCTTCACCCACGAACAGGTGGACAGCGTCGAAATCCGCACCTTCCACTATGCAACACGGCTGGCCGGTCACGAACCGCAAACTCAGGATGAGTTCGCCTATGCAATCGCCTTTCCCGTCGCCGCGATGCTCGTACGCGGTCAGGTGGGCGTCGACGAACTGAGCGCCGAAGCCCTACGCGACCCCGACATCCTGCGCGTAAGCCGCACCATCAAGCTGATAGATGATCCGGAAATGACCCGCATCAGTACCGACAAACGCTGGGCGCAGGTGACAATCATCCTCAGGAACGGTCAGCGGATCGTGGATGAGCCCCGCACACCGCGCGGTGACGCGGACATGGCACTCAGCGACGACCAGATCACCCAAAAGTTCCGCATGCTCGCCGCTCCGGTTCTTGAGGAATCCCGAGCCGAAGAAATCCGCGACCTGTCCGCGCAGTTCGATCAACTGTCGGCACAAGACCTGCGGCATCTGTTTGATCTGTGCACGGCTCCCGTATAAGGGGACAGGGCTGGGAGCAGCGTATCATTTGTTCTAGGGTCCGCACGTTGGCCCTTAACCGGATGTTCAGATGTCACGCAAGATACCGCCATTTGCCGCCATTCGCGCGTTCGAAGCCGTCGTGCGGCTGGGGCGCAACGTCGAAGCCGCGCGCGAGCTCAATATCACCGCGTCGGGCGTGAGCCATCAGATCCGGTCACTCGAAACCTTTGTCGGCGCGACCCTATTGAAGCGCGGAGCACATCAGAGCGTCGAACTGACAGACGAAGGGAAAGCGCTGTTCGGCCCCGTGCGCCAAGCCCTGGACACGCTTGATGCCGCCTTCGCCGAATATACCGGCGACAAGAGCGGGCAAACCGTGTCGGTCCATATGTACCAGTCACTGGCCAACATGTGGCTGATCCCGAACCTGCCCAATCTGCGCGAGGCAGCGCCGAACGTGACCGTCAAAATCATCACCATGCCAGAGGAAATCACCCTTGCAGGCAGTGACGTCGACATGGCGATCGTCTTTGCCGACAAACCCCCGCAGGAGGCACGCTGCGTCAAGCTGTTCGATGAGATCATCCAGCCGGTTTGCGCCCCCGATTATCTGGAGGCCAGAGGCAGCATTCCACTGCCCGAAGAGATGCAGTCCGAGCCGCTGATCAGCAGCCACCACCACGCGAATGAATGGAGCCGTTGGTTTTCAGCAGCTGGTCTGAGCGAGATTTCATGGAAACCGGTCGCCGAGATGGATAATCGCTCGAACGCCCTGCAGGCCGCCAAAAGCGGGCTGGGCTGGGCCATGGACCGCCGCCCCTTTGGTGAGGAAAGCCGGCGCAAGGGCCAGTTGGTCGCTCCCCTTGATCTGAGCCTTCCGACCGGCAATGCCTACTACCTGCTGACCTCGTACCGCGCCGACGGGTCGCGTGCGGTCACTCAGTTCCGCAACTGGCTGCTGCGCATTTGCGCCAGAGAATTCCTGCTCAGGTAAGTAGTTCTGTTTCGCGCTTGAATGAATTCATTGATGGGAAATGCATCTGTGCGTGTTGTTCCGGAAACCTGAGGCGTCGGCATTAGAAGGCTGGTCTCAAGCTGAACAGGTTTCAACTGGGATATACCCGTATTCTTCGACTGCCGGACAATGCCTGAGGGCGGCCGCGGTCAATAGGTTGTGCGCATCTGATAACCTTGGTGGAATGTCATGCGCACGAACGTGACGGGTTTGTTCTGAAACCATGTCGTGCGTTCCAGCTGGAACAGCGGTGTTCCGGACGGGACGGACAAAAAGTCCTGCAACGCGCCTGTGGCGGGGACGGCCGAGAATGCGATTTCCGCATTTGAAAATGGCACTTCAGCCAGCAGCCATTCGTTGGGGCCAACGGTCAGAAAATCTTCGTTCGCAACATGGGGCACGGCGTCGATATTGATCCAACGCTCTTCGAACTGGAAAGGGCGGTTGTCGGCGTGGTGCATACAGGACAGATGAAGGACCTGCGCCGCCTCGGGCAGGCCTAACTTGGCCTGCAGCCAGGCCGGGCAGGCAATGACAGTTCGGCTGACAAGCGCATAACGGTATTCGGCATTCATCTCTTCGATGGTCTGACGAACCACGGTGATGGGCAGTTTTGCCTGTTTGACCGGCATAGTGACCACGCGGGTGCCGCCCTTGCGTTTTCGGGTGACGATCCCCTGATCTGCCAGTTCGCGCAGGGCCCGGTTGACCGTTGCGCGGGCGCAACCGAACTCAGCCGCCAGTTCCAGCTCGGTCGGCAGCAGGCTGCCCTGCGGCCAGATACGCGTCTGGATGCGGTTCAGCACTTCATCGCGGATCGCCTGAAAGCCTATGTTTTTCTGCTCGGTCAAGTTCTGCTCACTATATCATTTTGCTCATATTCATATTATGTCCAGATTAATGACAACATGCAAAGAAATTGACCCGCATGCGTATCAGGCTTGAGGAGACGGCAGCCGCCCCCTGGGCCAATGGCGGTGGCGTGACCCGTGAACTGGCCGTCCAGCGGATCAAAAATCAACTCGCCTGGCGCATAAGCGTTGCCGAGATCGGCCGTGACGGGCCATTCTCGCGCTTTCCGGGTCTGGCGCGGGTGCACACGATCATCGACGGGGCCGGGCTGAATTTGCAAGGCTCGACCGACATTTATAAGGCCCGGCCGTTCAAGCCGCTGTATTTCGATGGGGCGTTGCCGCTGAATGCGCGGCTGCTGGGCGGGCCGTGCCGGGCATTCAATGTGATTTACGATCCGCAGGCTATCACGGCCAGCGTGGATGTTCATATCGGTGCACAACATTTCGATGTGGCACCGTTTAGCTTCGTCTTTGTTGCGAAGGGTATGGCTGTCACATCAGTTGGTGCTCAGTTGATCGCGGGAGAGGCGGAATGGCCGGAAGACGCCTTAACCGTCACTCCGGCCCCTGATGCCATAGTCCTGTCTGTCCGATTTGCACAGGTTCGGGCCTAGAGACCAGACAAAAGCCCGGCCATGGCGGCCCGGTAGCCGGAGATGATCTGGTCCCGTGCCACGTGGCGGCCATTTTGCACGCGATGGCGGCCGGCAGACCACAGATCTGTCACCACATGGTCCTTTGCGGCAAATACTAGCCCGTCCAGAAGCTGGTCCGGGCGCAAGGCACACAAGGCTGGGTTTTGGCCGTCCAAAGCCACGAGGTCGGCGAGCTTGCCCTCGGCAATCTGCCCCGCATCGCGGCCAAGCGCCTGCGCGCCACCCTCTGCCGCGCCGCAATAAAGCGTCCGCCCGACCGAGCCCTCACCTACGACCATCACATTGCGCGACAGATCGCGCAGACGCTGGGAATACTCCAGTGTGCGCAACTCTTCAGTCAGGGATATCAACACGTTGGAATCCGAACCCACGCCAAAGGCGCCGTTTGCAATTAGGTAAGTAGGGCCGTTAAAGGGACCATCGCCCAGATTGGCCTCGGTCACGGGGCAGAGGCCCGCAACGGCACCGCTGCCAGCCATGGCGCAGGTCTCGGCCTCAGTCATATGCGTGGCGTGGATCAGGCACCAGTTGGCATCGACCGGCGCATTGTCCAGCATCCATTCAACCGGGCGCGCACCCAGACCCGCCTGCACTTCAGCAACCTCCTTCGGTTGTTCGGCGATGTGAATGTGGATCGGGCCAGCGCCCTGCGCGGCGATAACCTGCGCCAAATCTGCTGGCGAGGTGGCACGCAGGGAATGCGGTGCGATGCCGACCCGGCAGTCATCTGGCAGATCACCAAGCGCGCCACGGGCTTGCTCCACCAATTTGCAGAAACGGTCCACGTCGTTGCCAAAGCGGCGCTGGCCACTCTCCAGCGGCTTTTCCCCGACGCCCGCATAGGAATAGAGCACCGGCAGATGCGTCAGTCCAATCCCGGTCTCGGCGGCAGCGGCCATGATCCGGTCCGACAACTCGGCAAGGCGGTCATAAGGCGTCCCGTCCGGCTGGTGATGCAGATAGTGGAATTCGCCGACCGCGGCATATCCGGCCTCCTGCATCTCAAGATAAACCAACGCCGCGATGGCCTGAACCTGTTCGGGGCTGAGGTGGCCGGTAAAGCGATACATCAAATCGCGCCAGGTCCAGAAACTGTCGCGACCGGCCAGACGATACTCGGTCATCCCGGCCATGGCGCGCTGGAAGGCGTGACTGTGCAGGTTCGACAAGGCAGGCAGCAGAATGTCGACGCGGGTATCTTCATCACACGCCGCGGAATCCGGGGTCAGGCGCGCAATCCGCCCGCTTTCGACCTCAAGCCGCAGGTTCTCTGCCCAGCCAGTGGGCAGCAGGGCGCGATTTGCGAATATGGCTGTCATGTGTGTCTCCGCTTTATGGATAGACATATGACATAAAGACCTGTACCAGAAAAGAGAGAATTGCAGGGGAGGGGTATTCGAATGCAGGCCCGCGATCATCTGTTCACCGATCTGCACGCAGCGACGATGTTGGAAGCTGCCAATGCCTATGGTCTGATCGAGGATGCCGCGATTGCGGCTGTGGATGGCCGTATCGCCTGGGTCGGTCCGCAGACCGAACTGCCCGCTGAATTTGCAGCGCTGCCCCGGACCTCGTTCGAGGGTCGACTGGTGACACCTGCATTTATTGACTGTCATACGCATGTGGTCTTTGGCGGCCACCGCGCGGTCGAGTTCGAGATGCGGCTGAACGGCGCCAGCTATGAAGAAGTGGCGCGTGCAGGCGGTGGCATCATCTCGACCGTAAAGGCGACGCGCTCTGCCAGTTTGGAGGATCTGGTCACGCAGGCGCTGCCACGAGTGGATGCGATGCTGGCCGAAGGTGTTTCGGTGATCGAGGTCAAATCCGGCTACGGGCTGGATAAAGAAACCGAATTGAACATGCTGCGCGCGGCAAGGGCGCTGCCACGACATCGCCCTGCCCGGGTCGTGACCAGCTTTCTGGGCGCCCATGCAGTTCCGGTTGAATATCAGGACCGCCCCGAAGCGTATATCACCGAAATCTGCATTCCGACCCTGCGTGCCGCCCATGCGGAAGGGTTGGTGGACGCGGTGGATGCCTTCTGCGAAGGGATTGCGTTCCTGCCCGAGCAACTGGTGCCATTGTTCGATGCGGCCACAGAATTGGGACTGCCGATCAAATGCCATACCGAACAGTTGTCCAATCTGGGCGGCACGAAACTTGCCGCATCCTACGGGGCGATCTCAGCCGATCACATTGAATATCTGGACGAGGACGGCGTTCAGGCCATGGCGGCTGCCGGCACGGTCGGCGTCATCTTGCCCGGGGCCTTCTACACCCTGCGCGAAACACAAGCCCCGCCAATCGACCTGCTGCGCAAGCACAAGGTACCGATGGCGCTGGCCACTGATTGCAATCCGGGTTCTGCGCCAATGACCTCGCTTTTGCTGGCGATGAACATGGGTTGCACCCTGTTCCGGATGACGCCCGAAGAGGCGCTGCAGGGTGTCACCACCCATGCGGCCCGCGCACTGCGCCTGGACGATTGCGGCCGTATCGCCCCCGGTTTGCGCGCCGATCTTGCCGTCTGGAATGCAACGCACCCGGCTGAACTGGCCTATCGCATCGGCTTCAACCCGCTTCATTCCCGCATACTCGGAGAACTCAATTGACCACCCTGACACTCACCCCCGGCTCTGTGTCTCTGGCGCAACTGGAACAGGCATACCGGGAAGAATGCGCGGTTCGGCTGGACCCGACCTGCCGCCCCGGTATCGAAGCTGCCCATGCGCGCATTGCCGATGCGGCAGCGGGCGAAGCGGCGGTTTACGGGGTCAATACCGGGTTTGGAAAACTGGCCAGCGTCAAGATCGCGGCCGAAGATACGGCGACCCTGCAGCGCAACCTGATCCTGTCCCATTGCTGTGGGGTGGGGCCGGCCATTCCGCGCGCCCATGCGCGGCTGATGATGGCGCTGAAACTGCTCAGCCTCGGGCGCGGTGCATCCGGTGTGCGGCTGGAACTGATCGACCTGATTGAGGCGATGCTGGACAAGGGCGTGACACCGGTGATCCCAGCGCAGGGGTCCGTGGGCGCGTCAGGTGATCTTGCGCCCTTGTCGCATATGGCAGCGGTGATGATGGGCGCAGGCGAGGCCGAGTTTGGCGGCACCGTGATGCCGGGCGACCAAGCACTGGCCGCAGCCGGTCTGACCCCGGTCGAACTTGGCCCCAAAGAAGGTCTGGCCCTGATCAACGGAACCCAGTTTTCGACCGCGTTTGCTTTGGCCGGTCTTTTTGGTGCGTGGCAGGCCGCTCAAAGCGCGCTGGTGACATCGGCGCTGACCACCGACGCGATTATGGGGTCAACCGCGCCATTGCAGCCCGAGATTCACACATTGCGGGGCCATCGCGGCCAGATTGAGGCCGGAGCCACCATGCGCGCATTGCTGGCCGGATCGGTGATCCGCGACAGTCATCGCGAGGGCGACACGCGGGTGCAGGACCCTTATTGCATCCGCTGCCAGCCGCAGGTCGTGGGTGCCGCGATGGACGTCCTGCGACAGGCCGCCACGACGCTCGAGATCGAGGCCAATGCCGCGACCGACAACCCGCTGGTGCTGGCCGACGCGGGGCTCATCGTCTCGGGTGGCAATTTCCATGCTGAACCCGTGGGGTTTGCCGCCGATATGATCGCGCTGGCGATTGCGGAAATCGGGGCCATTGCGCAGCGCCGTATCGCCCTGATCGTCGATCCGGTGCTCAGCTTTGACCTGCCGCCCTTCCTGACCCCCAATCCTGGGCTGAACTCGGGGCTTATGATTGCCGAGGTCACCACCGCCGCCCTGATGAGCGAGAACAAGCATCTGGCCAACCCCTGCGTGACCGACTCTACCCCGACCTCGGCCAATCAGGAGGATCACGTGTCCATGGCCGCTCATGGTGCACGACGTCTGGGGCAGATGGTGACCAATCTGGAACGCATTCTGGGGGTCGAACTGCTTTGCGCCACGCAAGGGATCGAGTTCCGCGCGCCGCTGCCCACCAGTGAAACCCTGCAGGGCGTGATGGCGCGTCTGCGCGCGGTGGTTCCTCCCCTTGGCGATGACCGCTATACCGCCCCGGATATCGAAGCCGCCTCGGTTCTGATTGCCAGTGGTGAGATTGCCAATGGCACAGAGATAGAAATGCCCGGGCTTGGCGCATGACCCATCCGGTGGAAATCATCCGGGGCGACAGCCCCCTTGTGCTTGGGTTGCCCCATACGGGCACCTACGTGCCGCCTGACATCAAGGCCAGGCTGAACGACCGCGGCCGGGAACTGGCCGATACGGACTGGCATATTGACCGACTTTACGACGGGCTTCTTCCGGGGGCCACCACGGTGCGGGCCACATTCCACCGTTATGTGATTGATGCCAACCGTGATCCGTCGGGCGTGTCTCTCTACCCCGGGCAGAACACCACGACGCTGGTGCCGCTGACGGATTTCGACGGGAATGACATCTGGGACCAGCCACCTTCCGAGGCAGAGATCACCGAGTGCCGCGAAACGTTCCATGCGCCGTATCACGCAGCGCTCGAGGCCGAACTGGCGCGGGTGAAGGCAATTCATGGAATTGCGGTTCTGTATGACTGTCATTCGATCCGCAGCCACATTCCATTCCTGTTTGACGGTGTCCTGCCGGACATGAATCTGGGTACCAATGGCGGGACAACCTGCGCGCCCCAGATCGAGGCCATTGCCCATGAGTTTGCCGCCTCGTCCCCTTACAGCACCGTATTGAACGGGCGGTTCAAGGGCGGGTGGACAACCCGGCACTACGGCCGCCTCGACGAAGGCCTGCACTCCATTCAGATGGAACTGGCCCAATCCACCTACCTGACCACAGAATGCCCGCCCTGGTCCTATGACGACCGCAAGGCCACCCGCCTGCGCCGCTGGCTTTCCGACATTCTGGACGCCATCCAAGACACTGCACTGGAGCTTGCCCCATGACCGACCCCCGCAAGAACACCCGCGATATCTTTCCGCCAACCGGCCCTGAGCTGAACGCCAAAAGCTGGATGACCGAAGCCCCCCTGCGGATGATGATGAACAACCTGCACCCGGACGTTGCTGAAAACCCGCATGAACTGGTGGTCTATGGCGGCATCGGGCGCGCAGCGCGGACGTGGAAAGATTTTGACACCATCGTCGCCAGCCTCATGGATCTGGAAGAGGATGAAACGCTGGTGGTGCAGTCCGGCAAGCCGGTGGCCATCGTGCGCACCCATGCCGATGCTCCACGTGTGCTGATCGCCAACTCGAACCTTGTGCCGCACTGGGCCAACTGGGATCACTTCAACGAGCTCGATAAGAAGGGCCTGATGATGTACGGCCAGATGACCGCCGGCTCGTGGATCTATATCGGCACGCAGGGCATTGTTCAGGGCACTTACGAAACCTTCGCCGAGGCCGGACGTCAGCATTATGGCGGCGATCTGAAAGGCAAGTGGATCCTGACCGGCGGCCTGGGCGGCATGGGTGGCGCACAGCCTCTGGCCGCCGTCTTCACCGGAGCCTGCTGTCTAGCGGTCGAGTGCAATCCCGACAGCATCGATTTCCGCCTACGCACCAAATACCTGGACGAAAAGGCCGAGACGCTGGACGAGGCGCTTGAGATGATCGACCGCTGGACCAAAGCGGGAGAGGCGAAATCCGTCGGCCTCCTCGGCAATGCCGCCGAAATATTCCCCGAAATCTATGCCCGGATGCAGGCCGGCGGCATGCGTCCCGATATCGTCACCGATCAGACTTCGGCGCATGACCCGGTCAACGGTTATCTGCCCCTGGGCTGGACCATGGCACAGTGGAAAGACAAGCGCGAAACCGATCCCAAGGCGGTCGAAAAAGCGGCACGGGCCTCGATGAAACAACATGTGGCCGCCATGGTCGATTTCTGGAACGCAGGCGTTCCGACATTGGATTATGGCAACAACATTCGGCAGGTGGCACAGGATGAGGGTTTGGAAAACGCCTTTGCCTTCCCCGGATTTGTCCCGGCCTATATCCGTCCGCTGTTCTGCCGTGGTATTGGCCCGTTCCGCTGGTGTGCGCTGTCGGGCGACCCCGAGGATATCTACAAGACCGACGCCAAGATGAAGGAACTGTTCCCCGAGAACACCCATCTGCACAATTGGCTCGACATGGCGCAGGAGCGTATCGCCTTCCAGGGCTTGCCCGCGCGCATCTGTTGGATCGGGCTGGGCGACCGTCACCGCGCCGGGCTGGCCTTCAACGAAATGGTCAGGAACGGCGAGTTGAAAGCACCTGTCGTCATTGGTCGCGACCATCTGGACAGCGGTTCGGTCGCATCACCCAACCGCGAGACAGAGGCAATGCTGGATGACTCGGACGCCGTCAGTGACTGGCCGCTGCTGAACGCGCTGGTCAATACTGCCTCAGGCGCCACATGGGTGTCGCTGCACCACGGTGGCGGGGTCGGAATGGGGTTCAGCCAGCACGCAGGCGTCGTGATTTGCGCCGACGGCACGGATGCGGCCGCAAAACGGCTTGAGCGCGTCCTGTGGAACGACCCGGCCTCGGGTGTCTGGCGGCACGCGGACGCCGGCTATGACATCGCAAAAGACTGCGCCCGGGAACATGGCCTGCGCTTGCCCGGCATCCTGGGGTGAATGTAAGTGGCGGAGGGGTTGCCCCTCCGCATCTGTACGGAAGATTGCGACTACCACGGAACCCCGCGAGGCCGGTGCCTGGCGGCATCTGAGTTCAGGTTCCAACTCCTTGGTGATCGCGCGTTCCCTTATCTTGGGCGACCCGATATTAACGGGTATTCCCGGTCGCCTCAGCCCTCCATCTTGGCATCGACCATCGCCTCTTCGGCGATCATTGCTTCCAGTTGGCGACGGAACCGCAGTTGGCCTCCGTCGATGCTCAGGTCGATATGGGGGCTTTCCTTTTCGTCCATGCCGATCTGAACCTCTTCGAGAACGGCCAGGTCTTCTTCGAATGCGTGGCGGACATCCTCACTCATCATCCTGGAAAGCTCAGCGTCGTCCGGGCGGATGTTGCGCAGTTGGAACCAGTAATACCGGGTCTCGGTTTCCGAGGTCGGCGTCATGAAGTTGTAGCTGTCCATGATGAAGGTCCGCGCATGCAGCGGTCCGTCCGGCCCCCCAGTACCAGCAGGGGTGAAGACGGCCTTAATCAGCGCATGGCTGGGATAGTGCACTTCATAGTGCTGAAGCCGGTCGCAATTGCCTTCGAACTCGACCACCTTCTTGTAAAACGGGGCAGGTTCCACATCCATCATCCACCGATGCACGACGATGCCGTTGTCCTTTTTTGTAACCGACAGCGGCGTGTCCTTCGTGGCATCCTGCGCGAAAGAGCTTTGGTGCACCCACGCGACATGGGTTGGATCCAGCAGGTTGTCGGTCATGTACAGATAGTTGCACCTGATCTCCATCGCCGCACCACGGTTTATGCCCCAGTCGGGGTCGTCGTAATGCTCGATCTCGAAGATCTCGGAAGGCTCGGCCATGGCCGGATTGCCCATCCAGATCCAGACCAGTTCGTATTTTTCGTGCACGGGATAGGAATGCACCTTAGCCGAGGATGGGATGCGCCCTTTGCCGGGGGCCGAGACACACTGACCGACGCAGTCGAACGTCAGCCCGTGATAGCCGCATTCCACATCGTCGCCTTTCATGCGGCCTTTTGACAGCGGCAGTTTTCGGTGCGGGCAGGCGTCCTCCAGCGCGACAACTTCACCGGCCCGGGTCCGATAGACACAGATTTTCTTGCCCAGAACCCGGATTTGCCGCAGCTCATGAGTGATCTCGGAACTCCAGGCCACAACGTACCAGGCATTTTTCAGAAACACGGTTCACCTCCCGCAGAATAGTTTGTTCGAGCTTTAGGAACTTATGTGCGGTGAATGCGGGCTTGTATAGTTTTGCTGCCTGTCTTGTTGTTCAGGAAAACTGAATCATTTTACCGATCTCTTGAGAAGTTTCCGAGCGATCTTGAGACGTCGCGTCCTGCCTGCAGAACCCAGTCCAGAAAGCTGCGTACCGTTCGTTCATCCAGCGCGCCTTCACCCCAGCAGACCAGATAGGGTCTGGGCAATGGTATTTCCTGTTCGGACAGGCGACACAGATAGCCCATCTGCAAGTCCCGTTGAACAAAAGATGTTTGTGCCAACGCCACGCCACGTCCCTGAATGGCGGCATCCAAAGCCAGGCTGGACAGCGAAAAGACGGCATCCTTCTGTCGTGGTGAGGCGTCGATATTGTTCGCTGCAAACCAGTCTTCCCAGTCCGGGACTTCTTCGAAGCCGGGCCCCCAGTCTGTGCACAGCAGGGGCGCGCGCGACAGTCCTTCCGGCGTCACAAGCTCGGGGTTGTTGCGCGCGAACTCCGGCGAGCATACGGGAAACAGGGTGTCCGTGAACAGTTCCTTTTGGAACGGGAAATCCCGCCCCTGATCACCATACGTAAGTCTGAACGAGACGCTCAGCAAATGGCGGTCCGGTTCCTGATGGGTGGAATCCAGCCGGATTGAAACGCCGGGATGCTGTTGCTGAAAATCGCCGAGGATCGGGTAGAGCCATTTGGACAGCAAAGATGGCAAGGCGCTTATGGACAGGCTCGTCTCACGCTCCATCCGCGCAAGGTAATGCTGCGCCCGATGCAGTGCTTCGAACCCTTCGGACAGGAACTGGTGGTAAACTTGTGCATCCTGGCGCAGAAAAACGCTGCGGCCCCGCCGGGCAATCAGCGCGCGACCGGTTTGTTCTTCCAGCACCTTGAGCTGCTGACTGACCGCACCGGGTGTGACGTTCAGTTCCCGCGCGGTATCGGCGACGGAATTGGTACGCCCAAACACCTCGAATGTTTGCAAAGCCCGGAGGGAGGGGAGGGGGGTTCGACGCATATGTACCGCTTGAAGAAGTTTAGAAAAACTGCATTGTGATGCAGGCTACCCAACTTGGCGCCAGAAGAAAACAGATCCAGTTCAGGTGTGCTTTCAGAAAAGCGCTTCATTAGCCGACAGCTTTTCATCGATGGTCCTTTTTGACAAAAATCGACACCAACCCGGTCGTTCAAGTGGCCGCAGATTGATTTTGGCGAGCAACTGCATTCAAGAGAGATTCTGGTCGGATGGATGCCCACAAGGACCGGTGATTGGGCAAATCAAAGATTCGATGATCACTGATGGCCAATGCAAGATCAGATCAACGAAGGCTTTGAACTTAACCATAAAGATGAGAGCATGCGCGCAGTGGTCGAATTCCGAGCCGCTGACAAACGTGATATTTTAAGAAGGTGCCTCGATGGTTCAGAATTGCCCGGTCCGATGCTCGCTTGATCTTGTAAGTCCGGGCAAGCGGACCGGTTTCATCGACGTGACCCTGTCCAGCAATGCGCTTGCTTTCAGCACCATTCGCGTTCCCATTGGCGTGTTGTGCGGTGGGGCCGGACCTACGGTGCTACTTACGGCGGGCAACCACGGGGACGAGTACGAAGGGCAGCTTATCCTTCACCGGATGCTGAGAGAGCTCGAGCCGGAGCAGCTGAACGGGCGCATCATTGTGCTGCCGGCATTGAATGCGCCTGCCGTGCGTGCGCGTACCCGTGTGTCGCCACTGGATCAGGGAAATATGAACCGGGCGTTCCCCGGGACACATGCTCCCGGACCGACGGCTGCTATTGCCCGGTTCGTGTCACAGGAGTTGATCCCGCAATCCGACATCATTCTGGATTTTCACTCAGGGGGAACTGCGACGCGCTACATTGACTGCGCGTTCGTTTGCCTGGGGAATGATGCGGCGCTGAATGCAGACAATATTGATCTTGCGCGCCAATTTGGTGCCGATTTTACAATGGTAAGCCGAACGTCCGACGAGGGTGCAGATTTCGACTCGGAAGCCTATCGTCAGGGCAAAAAATTCCTTTCCTGCGAGCTTGGGGGGATGGGCACGATGACCACCCGCTCTTTCCAGATTGGCTGGTCGGGCTGCTGCCGTGTTCTGTCTAACCTAGGGCTTTTCGCAGCCGATGAGGTCATGACGGAACCCGCGGATGCTGCCATGACCCGTTTTGTTGATGTGGGTGCAGACTGCTCGCATGTCACCAGCAATTTTGAGGGGTTGATTGACCTTCACGTGCAGCTTGGTGGCGAGGTCGGCAAAGGACAGGTCGTTGCGACCTTGTATGACATACACAACATCGGGCACCCACCTGCGTCATTGACGACTCAGCAGAACGGAGTCGTTTGCGTCACGCGTCGAAACCCTTTGGTCTCACCCGGTGATCACCTGCTGATGATTTGCGGGGACTACGCAATTTAGCCAATAGGCTGCGTGGGCCGGCCGAGATTCTGCCGCAGACCGACAATCACAGCATGGGCATGGGGGACGTGTTCAGGCAAGTGGCGACGAACTGTGACCTATGTCAAGGACAGCGCTCGGGTCTCGGTGTCCATTGGGCGCGGTTTGTTGGCCGGGTTGCGACCCGTCCGATCATGAACAGTGTTGACGCTGATTTGCCGGGGTTGTCCTTGCATTCGGCTGAACCCGGAGAAACACAGATGGCTGATGGATGCGCCTGCGACCGGCACGCCCACATGTACGTGTCCGTGGCTGACGCCCTGACACGGGGGCTGGCCGCCGCCAATCCGATTGTCGAAACAAAGCCCGTACCGCTGACTGAGGCGATTGGCCGGGTTCTGGCCGAGGATTGCCTCAGCAAAACTGACATGCCCGCCTTCGACAACTCTGCCATGGATGGCTACGCGATCCGCACTCGCGATCTGGGCGCGGGGCCGGTCTTTGATCTGCCCGTCGCCGGGCGCGTGGCCGCCGGGGACAGCGGCGCGCATCAGGCACCCGCAGGAAGCGCCTTGCGTATCTTTACCGGTGCGCCGGTGCCAAATGACTTCGATGCCATTCTGATGCAGGAGGATTGCGAGCTAACAAAAGGCGGTATCCGCTTCTCAAGTCGCCCGACCGCCGAACAGCATATCCGCCGCGCGGGTGAGGACCTGAAAGCGGGGGCACTGATCCTGCGTCACGGCTGCGAGATCGGCGCGCGCGAGGTCGCGGCGCTGGCCTCAGCCGGGTTTGGCCAGGTCAAGGTATACCGCAAGCTCAAGATCACCATCTTCTCGACCGGCAGCGAATTACGCCAGCCCGGAGAAGACCTTGGCCCCGGCCAGATTTACAACTCGAACCGTAATATGCTGCGGGCGCTGCTGGACAAGCGCTGGATCGACCTGACGGACATCGGCCCGGTCGAGGATGACCCGGTTTTGCTGGAACAGGTCTTGCGGCAGGCATGCGACACATCCGATCTGATCGTCACAACCGGCGGCGTGTCTGTTGGCGACGAGGATCACATGCCGCGCCTGTTTTCCAAAATCGGCGGTCAGACGGATGTGATGAAAGTGGCCATGAAACCGGGCAAGCCGATCATGTTCGGACGTCACGGCGATGCGCTTTATATCGGGTTGCCGGGCAATCCGGTTTCCGCCTACGTTACCTGGCAAATCATCGGGTCGCCGATGATGGCACGGCGCGCCGGTTTGCATCCAAGCCCGCTTGTCGCCGAACAGGCGGTGCTGGCGGAACCGCTGCAGCGTCATCCCGGGCGGCAGGAATTTCGCCCGGTGCAGATCCGGGGCACAGCTCCGGACGGCAGGCCGCGCCTGCACCTGATGGCACCGTCCTACAGCGGGCGCGTGGCGTTGCTGGCGCAGGCGGACGGGTTGGCCATTATCCCTGCGGATGTCGAAACCCTACCAGAGGGGTACGCGCTGGAACTGTTGCGGTTCTGAACGCTCGGTGCCCGAGCTGAAGGTTATGTCCCTATTGTGTGTTAAAAAGCGGTGGCTTGATCCTTTGGTGGGCAAAAAATCAAGCATTCTCTGTACTTTCCACTAGTGGCTGTGAGCTTCATCAACCAAGACCTTGGGCAAGCTTCTTCAGCTCACATTGTGGGGCCACCAATCGTTCTGCCAGCGCGACATTGTCCTCCATCAGCGCGCGGCAAATCTCTTCCTCCAATTGGTTTGCAAGTCGCAGCAACAAAGGCGCGACTTCGTTGACACCGTTGTTGTTGCCAGAGGCTCCGGTTTGACCCAGTTTGTTCGTTGATACTTGTGGCATAGCGCGAATTCCCGATTGGCTCTCCGGGACAGGGTATCCGCATGAACTTGGTGATGCCGTTGACTTATCGTTGATGTATCGTTGATCTTGCAGGCAGTGTGGGAGGAGCACATGCGGCGATGGGTATTGAATCTCAAGGATGGCAAATTGTCATCGGGACAGGATCAATCGACACTATCGCCAAAAGCTACCGAAGTGCTGGAGTACATGATTTCCAGGGCCGGTATGGTTTTGTCTCGCGAAGAAATACTTCAAGCCGTATGGCATGGCTTGTTTGTGAACCCGGATCTTGTGCGCGAGTACATTTTTGAGATCCGAAATTCGCTCGGGGATGACGCAAAAAATCCAAGTTATATTGAGACTGTAGGCCGGCGCGGATTTCGGCTGATTGGACCAGTTTCCGTCCAACACGGTGAAGATCAGGCTGCACACTCTGCTCTTTCCCAGGCGCAACCCAACCCATTGCCTTTGGTGAAATATTGTCGTTCCAAGGACGGGACCTCCATCGCGCATACTGTTTCCGGCGAAGGGTATCCGATGTTGATTTCCGGAAGCTGGATGACCCACCTGGAACAAGACTGGCAAAACCCTGCTTACGGCGATTACATTCGACACCTTTCGGATAAATTTACGGTCATTCGCTATGACCAACGGGGGAATGGTCTGTCCGAGTGGGCGGATGTCGACATCAGTTTTGAGCGCATGGTCGACGACATGGAAGTCGTGATCGATGCCTACGATTTTGAACAAGTAGCGATCCTGGGTTTGTCACAAGGCGCATCTGTTTCGTTGGCATATGCGCTGAGGCATCCGGAACGAATTTCGCATCTTGTACTAAGTGGAGGGTATTCAAGGGGGCGCAAACATCGCGGCAACGAAGCCGAGATTGAAGAAAGCGAAGCTCTTGTCAATTTAATCCGCAACAGCTGGGGAAACGAAAACCCCGCAATTCGGCAGATCCTGACAACGATGTTCATGCCGGACGCTACAAAAGTAGAAATGCAGTGGTTCAACGATTTCCAAAAGCTCTGCGGACCAGCCGAGAATATTGCTCAGTTTCGCGCTTTGTTTGACGACATTGACGTGAGCAACCTGTTAACAGAGATTTCATTGCCGACCTTGGTTCTTCACAGCGACAGGGATGCAGTGGCACCGCTTTCGGAAGGGAAAATACTGGCTTCCCAGATTCCGGATGCTTCATTCGTGCAACTGGATAGCCCCAACCACTTACTTTTTTCGTCAGAACCAGATTTCGAAAGAATGATTGCCAGCATCGACAGCTTTGTTCGGTCCTAATGCTTATTCTTGATGAGTTGTCGTTCCTTTTCCGACAGTTGCACAACAGGCCTGCCAAGAAACACCGCTTCAGCCCGGCGCTCTGAGAAATTCAGACGCCGGGCCGCTTGGCTCGGATCAGGCGGTTGCGCCCTTTATGCGGATGGCACTGCCCACCGCGCCCGCGCAAACGCCGACCGCGATGGCAATCATCAGTTCCAACACTTCGACATGGGCAAACTGCCATTTGGCAAAAACCAGTGTTTCCAGCACGCCGACCACACCGCCCATGACCGCGCCCAGCCACAGCTTGCGGGTCATCATGCCAAGCGCCAAACCCAGAATGCCGGGCAGGCTGAGGATGTTGCCACCGATGGTTCCAAGTAATTCAAGCATGTGTCGAGCTCCTCTCAGTCTGCCCGTTTGGCCAGAAACGACCGGATTTCGTCACTGCCTGCCGAGGCGTGCTGCTGCAGGTTCTGCGGCGCCTCGTCCAGTTCGGCAGTGATGTCCTGATAGGTTTCCAGATAGTTGGGCGGCAGACTGTGGGCGATGCCCTGGTGGCAGTCGATGCATGTCATGCCGGTGTCGATGGCGCGCTGATGCTCGGACGCGGCGCGGGTTTCCTGAAGGGTGAAGTCCATATACTCGAAATTGTGACAGTTGCGGCATTCGCGGCTGTCGGATTCCTTCATTTTCTTCCACACCGCCGAAGCCATGCTCAGACGATGGTCTTCATATTTTTCCGGGGTGCTGATGGTGCCGGCCAGCTCGTGATAAACGTCCTTGACCGCCATGATCTTGGCTTTGATCTTGTGGTTCCATTCGTGCGGCACGTGGCAGTCGGAACAGATCGCGCGCACGCCCGAGTGGTTGTTGTAGTGGATTGTCTCGCGGTATTCACCCAGATTGGTTTCCATCGTGTGGCACGAGGTGCAGAATTCCTCGGTATTGGTCAGTTCCAGCGTCCAGTGGAAACCGCCCCAGAACAAGATACCGGCCAGAAAACCGGCCAATATCAGAAAGCCCGAGCTGAACATCACAGCCGGGGTCCAGATCGCGTTCCAGAGGCGGCCAATCCAGCCGCGATTTTCGGGGGAGTCTGCCATATCGGTGCTCCTT
This sequence comes from Ruegeria sp. CDSB136, assembly GCF_059610965.1. Taxonomy (NCBI): domain Bacteria; kingdom Pseudomonadati; phylum Pseudomonadota; class Alphaproteobacteria; order Rhodobacterales; family Roseobacteraceae; genus Ruegeria; species Ruegeria sp. CDSB136. The sequence goes on along the minus strand of NZ_JBXWOP010000008.1, from coordinate 68,097 downwards.
TCAAAGATGCGTTGGATCAGTTGCCGGAAGAAGGTTCGAATTCATTGTCGACCAGCGCCGGAGTGTCGGCCTGCGGCACGTGGCACTGATTGCAGAAATACCGTGTACCCGCGATCCGGTCCAGTTCACGGCCTTCGCGGTCCAGGTAGTGGGTCATCGAAAGGGTCGGTGCGTTGCGCTCGCCCGCTTTGGTCCAGTCGTGACAGGACAGGCACTGATTTGTGCGCAAGTCGATCTGGTATTGTTCAATCGAATGCGGGATCAGCGGTGGCTGCTGGCGATAATTCCGCTGCATGCGTCCTTCGACATTGCGATGGACCTGATCGAGGACCACTGGTTCATCCACTTCGGCTCCGCGTAGCGAATTCACCTGAGCGGACTGCGCCAGAGCAAACCCACTCAGGAGCAAAACGGGGATCAGGGCAATTCCGCCTGTCAGGATTGGTCTATTCATCATGGCACTCCCTTAGATAGGTCTGGCGGCGCGCGGCTTGGGCGCGGCGGCTGGATCGGCAGGCGCGACGAGGGCCTCGTCGAACCGGTGAGTAAATTTGAAGACATCAACCGCACACACATCAATGCAGCGGCCACAATTGGAGCAGTCAGGCGACAAGATCAGTGGGCTGGATCCCGGCTTGCCCTTCAGCGCGGGCGAGATCACCTGGTTTTCCGGGCAGACCGCATAGCAGTCCATGCAATCATCACAGGCAGCGCGGTTGCTGGCGCTGACGCGCAGTAGGCTTTTTGTGCCGATCAGGCCGTAGAAAGCCCCGACCGGGCAGATATGACCGCACCAGCCATGGCGTGCGACCAGCAGGTCAAACACAAAGATCGCGGCGATCATGGCCCAGACAAATCCCATGCCGAAGATCAGGCCCCGGTGCAGCATGGTGATCGGATTCACGATCTCCCACGCAATCACGCCGGTCAGGCCCGAGACGATCAGGACTGTCGCCAGAACCCACAGACGGGTGCCGCGCTTTGGCTGCCAGCCTTTCGGCAGGTCCAAACGCCGATGCAGCCAACTGGCGGCATCAGTCACCGGGTTGATTGGACAAACCCAGGAACAATAGACCCGGCCACCGATCAGCGCGTAAGTGACAAGCACGATCAACCCGCCGATCAGCGCGGTCAGTTCGGGCCAGTGGCCTGCCACCATGCTTTGCAGCAGGATCAGCGGATCGGTCAGCGGCAGAACACCCAATGTCAACGATCCGGCCAGGTTGCCCTGAACGATCCAGATGCCAAACCACGGCCCCAGTAGGAAAAGCATCAGAAAGAACACCTGGCTTGCCCGGCGCAACAGCAAAAAGCGATGCGCGCCGATCCAGCCCTTGGCCTCGATCGCCTCTTGGCCCACAGGTATCTGGGTGCTGGCGCTCATTGTCCCACTCCCGGCAGGTTGTATTCGGGCGCAAACCCTCCGGGTGTGACCAGATTGTCGGTACCTGGTCCCGGCAGGCGGTCGGGCAGGTCAATGATGCCCTCGACCAGCGGAGCGCCCTTAGCGGCCTTTTCTTCCCAGCCCTTGCGGTAGTGATCCGCCGCGCTGCCGCGCGCCAGACGGGCTGGAAGCACCTTTATCGCGGCTTCCGGCAAAACGCAGCTTTTCTCGCATACGCCGCAGCCGGTGCAGCGGTCCGCATGAACCGTCGGCGCAAAGATCGCGTGGCTGCCCGAGCGGGTATTGTGTGACGGCTCAAGCGTGATGGCCTCATCAATGACGGGGCAGACGCGATAACAGACATCACAGCGCAGGCCGAGGTAGTTCAGGCAATTCTCCTGATCCACCAGCACCGCAACGCCCATCTTGGCATCGTCGATGTTGTCCAGCGACGGGTCCAGCGCGCCGGTGGGGCAGGCGGCGACGCATGGAATGTCGTCGCACATCTCGCACGGCACGTCGCGGGCGGTGAAAAAAGGCGTCCCGGTAGCGCCGGAATCCGAGCCCAGTTCCGCCAGTTTCAGCGTATCGTAAGGGCAGTCCCGCACGCATAACCCGCAGCGGATGCAGGCCGACAGGAAATCCTCTTCGGGCAGCGCACCGGGCGGGCGCAGGGCCTCGGCCGGCAGGCTGCGCGCATCGCGCGCCAGCCAGGCCAGCAGCGATCCTGCAACCACACAGCCGCCTGCCGCGCGCGCCGTTCCGTGCAGGAAACGACGCCGTTGCGGCGAAAGAGGTGTGCCGGCAAGGGACATGGGGACTACCTTCGCGATCCGTGCCGGTTACGCGCGCTCGACCTTGCAGGCGCATTTCTTGAAGTCGGTCTCTTTCGAAAGCGGGCAGGTCGCGTCCAGCGTCAGCTTGTTGGTCAGCTGGCCCTCGTCGAACCATGGCATGAAAACCAGGCCACGCGGAACCTTGTTGCGCCCGCGGGTCTCGACCCGGCTTGTGACTTCGCCGCGACGGGTGGACAGAACGATCTCCTGACCACGGCGCAGACCCCGATCCTTGGCATCCTGCGAATGCATGTAGACCACGGCCGCCGGATAGGCGCGGTGCAGTTCGGGCACCCGGCGGGTCATCGAGCCGGAATGCCAGTGCTCCAGCACGCGACCGGTGCACAGCCACAGGTCGTATTCCGCATCCGGCTCCTCTGGGGCGGGTTCATACGGCGCAAAGATGATACTCGCCTTACCGTCAGGCTTGCCATAGAATTTCACGCCTGCGCCTTCGGGCACGTACGGGTCATAGCCTTCGCGGAAACGATAGAGCGTTTCCTTGCCGTCCACGACCGGCCAGCGCATTCCGCGCGCCTGATGGTACATTTCGAATGGTGCCAGATCGTGGGCATGGCCACGTCCGAAATCGGCATATTCCTCGAACAGACCCTTCTGGACGTAGTATCCGAAATGCTCGGCATCATCGTTGTCGAAACCTTCGGCAGTTTCCGACAGCGGGTACTGGTCGATCTTCCCGTTGGCATACAGCACGTCATACATGGTCTTGCCGCGATGTTCCGGCATGGCAGCCAGCAGTTCCTCGCCCCAGACCTCCTCGACGGTGAAGCGTTTCGCGAATTCCATCAGCTGCCACAGGTCGGACTTGGCCTCACCCGGGGCCTTGACCTGCTGCCGCCAGAACTGGGTACGGCGCTCGGCGTTGCCATAGGCGCCTTCCTTCTCGACCCACATGGCGGTGGGAAGGATCAGGTCGGCGGACAGGGCGGTGACGGTGGGGTAGGGGTCCGACACGGTAATGAAGTTTTCCGGGTTGCGATAGCCGGGGTACCCTTCTTCGTTGATATTCGGCGCGGCCTGCATGTTGTTGTTGCACTGCACCCAATAGGCGTTCAGATCGCCATCCTTCAGCTTGCGATTCTGAAGGACAGCGTGGAAGCCCGGTTTGGGCGGGATGGTGCCCGCAGGCACGTTCCATGCGGTCTCACAGATCTCGCGGTGCTTGTCATTTGTCACCACCATGTCGGCGGGCAGACGGTGGGCGAAGGTGCCGACCTCGCGCGCCGTACCACAGGCCGAGGGCTGACCGGTCAGCGAGAAGGGCGAGTTGCCGGGTTCGGAAATCTTACCAACCAGCAGGTGCACGTTGTACATCAGCGAGTTCACCCACGACCCGCGGGTATGCTGGTTGAACCCCATGGTCCACAGGCTCATGACCTTGCGGTTCGGATCGGCATATTGCTGGGCCAGCTTCTCAAGCTTTTCGGCGGGCACACCGGACAGTTCCTCGGTGTATTCCAGCGTGTATTCCGACACCGCTTCGGCATATTCCTCGAAGCTGATCGGTTCCATCTTGCCGACATTGGGGTTCGCTGCCTCTTGCTGCAGCGGGTGGTTGTCGCGCAGACCATAGCCGATATCGGTGGCAGTCTTGGTGATGTTGACGTGGTTCTTGACGAATTCCTCGTTCACCGCGCCGTTCTGGATGATGTAGTTGGCGATATAATTCAGGATCGCCAGGTCGGTCTGCGGGTTGAACACCATGCCGTTGTCGGCCAGCTCGAACGAGCGGTGTTCGAAGGTCGACAGAACATGTACCTCGCACCCCGGCTTGGTCAGGCGCGTATCGGTCAGGCGCGACCACAGGATCGGGTGCATCTCGGCCATGTTCGACCCCCACAGCACGAAGGTATCCGCGTGCTCCAGATCGTCATAGCAGCCCATCGGTTCGTCGATGCCGAAGGTGCGCATGAAACCCACAACGGCCGAGGCCATGCAGTGCCGCGCATTCGGGTCGATGTTGTTCGACCGGAACCCGGCCTTCATCAGCTTGGCGGCAGCATAACCTTCCCAGACCGTCCACTGACCGGAACCGAACATGCCGACACTGGTCGGACCTTTCTTGGCCAGCGCTTCTTTCCACTTGGCGGCCATCACGTCGAAGGCTTCGTCCCAGCTGACCGGCTCGAATTCGCCGTTCTTGTCATATTCGCCGTTTGACTTGCGCAGCAGCGGAGTTGTCAGGCGGTCATTGCCGTACATGATCTTGGACAGGAAATAGCCCTTGATGCAGTTCAGGCCCCGGTTCACCGGCGCGTCCGGGTCACCTTGCGTGGCCACGACGCGGCCATCCTTGGTGCCGATCAGAACCGAACAGCCTGTGCCGCAAAACCGGCAGGCCGCCTTGTCCCAGCGAATGTCCGGCGTTGCCACCTGGGCATTGGCCTGTCCGGCGGCCATTGGAATACCTGCGGCCGAAGCAGTGGCTGCCGCGGCTGAAGCTTTTAGAAAAGTCCGGCGAGATTCAGTGATGGTCATTGCATGGGCCTCCTGCTGGTCGGTTGGCTTGGGGCATCAGGACGCGGATAACTTTCCGCGAGATCCTCGAAATGGTGATAGGTCAGCGTCAAAGAGATCACTCCGGGGATCTGGTGCAGATCCATGATGATCTCGGACGCCATACGTGCGGGCGTATCTTCCACGACAACGACAAAGCGGCCGTCGTCGGTTGCGGCGTGAACCTCGACCCCCGGCGTGTCTTCCATGACCTGGCGCGCTGTGCCGGTGCTGTCCGGGGCAACGTGAACAAGGCAACCGCAGATATTCATTGCAGTGTCTCCGGGTGTAAGGTTGCAGGGCGTTCAAATCTGACCGCGTCGGCGGGGCAGGACGTGGCGCAGCCGCCGCATCCGGTGCAGGTCTCGGTATTCAGAACCGGTTCCGCCTTGCCGCCAGGCATCAGCTTGAACCGGATCGAGCCTTCATCGCAGCTGTCCTGGCAAAGGCGGCAACTGATCCCGTTCAGTGACAGGCAGGCGCTGGCGACGATGGATGCGCGCCAGGGCCAGTCGGCCATGCGATCAGCGATCAGGGCGCCCGTTTGGCAGGCTTCCACGCAATCGCCGCAGAACGTGCACGCCCCGTCCGTCATCCGCAGCGTCGGGTATCCCCCCGCGCTGAGCGTAATGACATCTTCGGGGCAGGCGTCCAGACAATCACCGCAGGCGGTGCACAGGTCCAGAAACCTGCTTTCCACCGTGCCCGGAGGCCTGATGGCACCGGGGTCTTCGCGGAGCATGCGCCCACTGAGAAAAGCGCGTCTGCTGGTTGGCTGACTCATGCGTTGCTGACCTGCGTTTCTGGGGGCAGGTGATCCTGCCCGGATTCGCTTGCTAGCGCATTTTCACAAGACAGGAGTTGATCCAGATCATGTTTTTTTGGAACCGTTTCTCCGGCTTGCAAAAACAAGGCAGACACGCCCAAGAGCGGTTGCCGAAGTATCTGCTTGTTTGCCAGCGAAACATCCACTCTCACAGTGGTACAACACCTTCGGCCCTTTGCCAAAACTTTTGTGCCACAATCAAAAGTTGTGATCAGATCATCATCTCGATCCGACTGCCGGGAAAGCGGGCCAGCACGGTATCAACCCGCGTCTTTGGGATCAGGCAAAGGGCAGTGGAAAGACCATCCGCAATCGCCGCTCGGGGGGCAGAGACCGAGACGGCTCGGTGCAAGGGCTTGCTGCCGTCAGGGCTCAGGATGTGGCCCTGACCGCGCATCAGCATCGTGCCTCCGGGTGCAGAAGTGGCAACCGCCCGGTCGCTGATCCCGATCCGTTTCAGAACCGCACCGTCTGGCCCGGCCAGCCCGACACGCCAGTGGCGGCCATCCGCGTTGGCGCCTATGGCTGCGATCTCGCCCATGTCCACCAAAACGTTCCCAAGGCCCATGGACCGCAACAGATCGGCAATACGATCTGTTATCGCCCCCTGCGCTATTCCGTTCAGGGTCAGAGCCGACACACCGGGTTGTGGCAGAAGAATATGATCCGCCGTCACTGTGACATGGTGCCAGCCGACCACCTGCCGGGCCGAGCGGATCACGCTTTCATCGGCACCAGAGGCCAAGGCAAGCCACAGAGGCTGAACACTCGGATCAAACACCCCATCCGATGCGTCATGCAGTGCCGAACACAGGCTGAGCACGTTCAGCAACTCCGGCGCAGGGGCGGTCAGCATCCCGTCGCGGTTCAACCTGCTCAACTCGGAATCCGGGCGATAGAGGCTGAAAATGTTCTCAAGCCTGTGCAGTTCCGCCTCGATGGCAGAGATCACAGGACGGGCCTCGTCATCGGTCAGACCGGACAATTGCAGGCTGGCACGCGCGCCCAGTGCGGTGCCGCGCCAATGGGCGACTGGGGCAGCCTTTGCTCCGGCGGGCAAGGCCATGCAAGCCGCGGAAATCGACAGGAATCGGCGACGGGACAAAACGGTCATACGGGGGTCTCCAGATTCAGGTCCAGATCGACGGGCCCCAGAACCTCGTCAGCCGGGATGTCGGACAGGGGCAGGGCGGTGCCGCCATACCGATTGATAAAGTCATCGGCGTCGGCGGAATCACCAAAAGGAACAACCTCGCGTGCGCCCATGCCGCCGGCGACGTTGGCCCCGACCACAAATGTCGCGCCGTCGGCGGCGATCCAGTTGGAGATACCGGGTTCCCGCCAGTTTGTCGCGATGCCCATGTCACTGACATAGACGGCGGTGATCTTGGCATCGCGTTCAGGGCTTTTCAGATAGGCCACCATGTCGCGCACCTGCGAAAAGAATAGCGGCGCAGGGTAGCCATCCAGATGAATCTGGCCCTTGGGTCCACCATGTTCGGCGATGTTCATCTGGCAGAAGAAACTCAGCGCATCCGGGGTCAGATCGACCGGCTCGGGGGCGACAGCGATCTCTTCCTTGCAGGCGGCCAGAGCAATCAGCGCAATCAGGTACAGGCGTTTCACGGCTCGACCCTCCGGAATGCCGCACGGGCAAGGGCAAAACCGATCACCGGCCAGAGCAGCAGCGACACGGGTGCGGCCCAGACGGGCAGGGCCTGCGCTGCACCGGTCATACCGGACGCCATGGCAACGCCTTCGGTCGCGGCGATGTTCCACAGACGGAATGCGTCGGCCGGGTTGGCCACCATCACCCATGGAAAGACGGATTGGGTGAAGGTGCCGCCCTTGTCCATGACGACGGCCCCCAACAGGCCCAGATCATAAAGGACGACAAATACCAGCCATAGCCCGGCCGACAGACCTGCCGCCGCCGTGGACCCCTTTGCCAGGGCGGACAGCAGGTATCCCAGCGCCAGAAAGACAGCGCCCAGAAGGATGGATGTAAGGATGAGGCGCGCCAGCGCCATCAGGCTTTCCGGGCCTGCGCCACCAAAGAAGGCTGCGACCGCGCCGGCGGTTCCGAAACCGACGGTCATGGCAAAGGCCAGGGCGGCCAGATGGGCGGTGAACTTGCCCAACAGGATTTCTCCGCGCCCGGCCGGGTAGGACAGCAACAGCGACAGGCTGCCCCGGTCCACATCCCCCGCGATAGCGTCGAACGAGATCATCAGCGCCAGCAGTGGCGCCAGATAGACCGAAAGCGTGGTCATCGACGCAACCGAGACGGTCAGCATGTCAACGCCCAGCGTGCCGGTCGGGGCGCTGCCTGCAAATGTAAGGGCCAGCGCGAACAGCACCATGATCAATGTTGCCACCAGCAGCCAGCGGTTGCGGCGCAAGATCAGCATCTCGGTGCGGGTGATGGCGAGGAAGCGGGTCATAGCCTCTCCTCCTGTGCATAATGGCGATAGAGGTCTTCCAGCTTGGGTGGGGTCATTTCCACATCCGCCACCGCGTCGCCCAGCCCGGCGATGCGGCGCAGGGCCTCCATCTTGTCATCAGGTGTACAGAGCAACTCAACGGATGCTCCGTTGATCCGGTTGCCGCCCAGTTCGGCGGCAAGCGCTTCGGGGTTGGCGCTGGCGCGGACCCGCAGGCGTATCGGAAGTCCCGCCAGGGCGGACAGGTTGGTCAGCGTATCGTCGGCCACCATCCGGCCCTTGCGCATGATGGCAATGCGGTCGGTACGCGCCTCGACCTCGGTCAGCGCGTGGGACGCAATAAGGACCGCTGTGCCTTGCGCTGCCAGTTCATCAATGATGGCGTAGAGATCCTGCCGAGAAATCGGGTCCAATCCCGAGGTCGGTTCGTCCAAGAGGGCCACTTTCGGCCTGCCCAGAAGAACCTGAGCCAGACCCAGGCGCTGCCGCATCCCTTTGGAATAGGTGCCGATCCGACGGTCGAGTGAATCGCTCAGGCCGACGCGCTCCAGCAGACCGGGCACATCGGCTTTGGCTCCGGATAGCTTTGCAAACAGCGTCAGTTGTTCGCGGCCGGTCAGGGCCGGGTGGAAGGAGACCGCTTCGGGCAGATAGGCCGTCTCGCGCCGCGCTTGTGCGCTGCCGGGGGTGGCGTCTCCGATCCGGATGGCCCCGCCATGGATAGGTGTCAGGCCGAGGATGGATTTGATCAGGGTCGACTTGCCCGCGCCGTTATGGCCCAGTAACGCGACGCGCTGACCGGGGGCAAGAGACAGGTTGATATCGTCAAGAACGCGGGTTTTTCCCCGGTCCTTAAGTACATGGTCGATTGACAGGGCCTTATCCGTCATGAGGCACCTTTTTCATTGCTGGGGGTTCAGGGGCTTGCATCAAAGGATTGCTGTCCATCACGCCGCCCGGCAGCAGGGCCGGGAATGCAGATTGGGACCAACGCACCAACTGCACGGCAGGCGAGCCGAGCAGCAATTTGGCTGAGGGTTGGGTCCACAGCACATGGTCCATCGAGTCATTGGGGCGATAGGGGGCGTCGGCGATACCGTTGCCATCCACATCATACGCGGCGAAATCGGACCAATAATTGCCGCGCCCTTCTTCTGACCACTCGACCCATTTGGTCGAAACGTATTTCACCTGTGTCCGGTTACCGACAAAGGCGTTGCCGACGATCCGATTGCGCTCGGACCCGGCGGTAAAGTGGATGCCGATGCCGCAACCCTGGAACCAGTTGTCGGTAAATTCGTTTTTGTTCGAGTTATAGAGGAAGGTGCATTTTTCCTTGGCACCTTTCACCACGTTTCCGGTGATAACGCTCTTGTTAGCGTAGTTCAGCATCACGCCATGTTCCCGGTCACCGATCGAGACATTGTTGGCGACGGTCACATTGGTCGTGAACATCACCGCATAGCCCAGGTCGTTCCCGATTGAGACGTTGTCGCTGACCACCGAATTGTCGGCATACATGTAGTGCACGGCAAAACGAAGATCGCGGAACAAATTGCCCGTGAAGGTGTTCTTCTTGGACGAGTTCACAAAGATCCCATCGCGGCCATATCGGATGTCGTTGTCTTCCACCCGTGCACCCGGCGCGTTCCAGACATAGACGCCGTTGCCACGGTCATTCATCCGCTGGTCCAAACGGCCCTCGATCCGGTTGCCACGCACGATGCTGTCCTTGGCCCCGTGAATGTCGACGCCATAAAGGTTGCCCAGCAATACGTTATCCTCGACCACTGGCGCTTTGGCCGTTTTGGTCAGCTGGATGCCACTGTCGATCCCGTCATGGCTTGAGCCAGAGCCGACCACCGTCAGCCCGCGTACCGTTACGCCCGGCCCGGTCACGGTAATGACGCTGCCGTCGCCTTGCCCGTCGATGGTGGCCTGGCCCTGCCCGTCGAGGGTAACGGGCCGGTCCAGAACCAGCGTTTCAAAGTAAACGCCTGGGCTCAGGCGGAGGGTGTCTCCATCCGCCGCCTGTGCCAGTGTTTCGTTGATGGCCCCCGCCCGGTTGGGCACATCCCAGTCCGCCGCCCAAAGGGGCGAGCCGAGCAGGAGCGGTATGAGCAGGGACCAACGCACGTTATGCGCTCCGCGGCTCAACAAACATCCGGCCGCGCATCTCCATGTGCAGCGCGTGGCAGAACCACTGGCAATAGTACCAGTGCACGCCCGGACGGTCGGCAATGAATGTGACCGAGGCGGTGGCCTGAGGTGCGATTTCCATCGCGACGCCGAAGTTCGACAGGCACAGACCGTGAGTCACATCATCCACGTCATCCAGGTTGGTGACATAAATGGTGACTTCATCACCCTGCTTGACCGTGAACTTCTCCATGCTGAAGACAGGCGCGGTCGAGGTCATGTAGACGCGGACCTTGTTGCCGTCACGGATGGGTTCTTCGGCCCCTTCCTCCAGATCGACACCGTCTGCCGCGGCCTGCTGGCGCGCTTCTTCCCACATCGGGTCGTTGCGGTCCCAGACATTGACCGGGTTCACCTTCGACCGGTGAACGATGATCGAGTCGTGCGGTTCCGCAAAGGTCGGGCCGTCGTGGACCACTTTCATCTTGTCGCCCGAGATGTCGATCAGCTGCTCGTTCTCGGGCTTCAGCGGACCCACGTTCAGGAAGCGGTCTTTCGAGAACTTATTCATCGAAATCAGCCACTTGCCGTCCGCCTCGGCCGTTTCGCCCATCGAGGTCGAGTTGTGGCCGGGCTGATAATGCACATCCACCTTGTCGACAATCGGATCGACGTCCGCACCTGCATAGGCTTCGATGGCCTTGGCGATATCCCATTTCACCACCTGACTGTCCAGGAACAGGGTTGTATAGGCATTGCCCTTGCCGTCGAACGCGGTGTGAAGCGGGCCAAGGCCCAACTGCGGTTCAGCAACGATGGCAGAACGCGGATCGGCATTGTCAGCAAACAGCGCGTCGACTTTCTCCACATCGATCACGGACACGGTCGGCGACAGCTTACCGTTGATCATGATGTGTTTCTTGTCGGGCGCGGCGTTCACACCGTGCGGCGAGTTCGGGATCGGGATATAGCGGGTCAGGTTGCCGCCAGCCTCTTTGCGGCCGTCCACGACCTTGACGCCGTTCAGTTCCTGATAGTTCCCGGCGGCCACGGCCTCTTCGATGCCCTTGAGGTTGAACACGACCACATGGTCCAGCTCGTTCTCGGTCATCTCGGCCAGGTTCATACCCATTTCCGAGTTGTACGAGGTCGAGAAGGCGTATTTGCCCTGATAGTCGCAGTCAGTGTTGTCGAGGTTGCCCGACACCATCACCTGCCAGGCGATCTCCATCGTGTCACCGTCGATGGCGGTGAAGATGTTCACGTATTGCGACGGATCGTCGAGGATCTGACCATCATTCACCAGCGGCGCTTCATGCTCACCATTGGCAAAGACGTAGCCGGTGCGCGGGTATTTCTGCGGACGCAGGCCGTGGATGTCGTGCGCGTTCGGGATCTCGATGATCTTGTCGCATTTCATCACGTCACAGCGCACGCGGGCGACACGGGTGTTGGCCTTGTCATTCATGAACAGATAGCGGCCGTCATAGGTGCCATCGGTGAAGGACATGTGCGGGTGGTGCAGGTCGCCGTTGTCGTAAGTCACCTTGCCGTTTGCGGCCAGGAATTCCTTGGTTTCGGGCAGCAGGCCCTCGGTCAGGATTTTCAGCGACTCGTTGGTCTGACCCCAGCCCGTGGCCGAGCAGCGGTTGAACACCGGAACCCGCATCAGTTCGCGCATGGACGGCACGCCCATAATGCGCAGTTCACCGGTCTGGCCCGAAGACCAGAAGCCGTAATACTCGTCCAGTTCGCCCGGTTCCAGCGCGGCATTGGCGGCAGCACTGGCTTGCTTGGCCGTCATCAGGGTCGAGCCCAGGCCGGTCCCGGCAATCACCGCGCCGGTGGCGGTTGCCCCCAGCATCCCGCGGCGTGTGATGTTCAGTTTGTTTTCATTGTCCGACATGATCGTTCCTCCTTTTTTAGGAAACGGATTGCGGTTTGGCGTTCGGATGGTTCGCCGGTGGTTGTCCGAGAGGGGTCTTGAGGTTGACCGACCCTGTCTTGGCCCGCCGTTTTAGCTGGCGGATAACGACGGGACATTTCGTCTCGGACTGATAGAGCACCTGGCAATGCAGACAGGTGACGCACTCGTTCGGGTTGATCTCACCTGTGGGGTGGATCGCCTGAACGGGGCATTCGTTGGCGCAGGTCTGACAGGGGCTGCCGCAATCGGGGTAACGGCGCAGCCAATCGAACATGCGGATACGGGCAGGGATCGCCAGCGCTCCGCCCAGCGGGCAGAGGTAGCGGCAATAGAACCGTTCGATGAACAGCCCGATCCCCAACAGGGTCAGCGCAAAGACCACAAAAGGCCAGTCACGCATGAATTTCAGAATGATCGCGGTCTTGAACGGCTCGACCTCGGCGTATTTCTCGGCCAGCGGGATCGAGACAAAGCTGATGCCGAAGAGAACGAGGAAGATCATGTACTTCGCAGGCCAAAGCCGTTCGTTCAGGCCCCAGGGCAAGGTCCATTGCGGGACTTTCAACGCGCGCGCGATCTTGTTGGTCAGCTCTTGCAGCGCACCAAACGGGCACAGCCAGCCGCAATAGGCCCCGCGCCCCCAGAACAGCAGCGCAGCGGCGACAGCGAACCATTGAATGAAGACCAGCGGGTCCAGCAGGAACGCGTCCCAGGAAAACCCCGTCCGCAAGCTTCCGGCCAGTGCCATCAGATTCACCACACTCAACTGCGCATTGGCGTACCAGCCAATGAAGAACAGCGTCATGGTCAGGTATCCGATGCGGAACCAGTAAAAGACGCGCGCGTTCATGGTGGCGTGGAACTGGAAGAAGAAAGTCGCGGTCAGCACCAGCAGCATGACGATCAGAACGCCGATCTCGACGGTCCGGTCCTTCCAGATGCGTTGCCACAAAGCAGCCTTGGCAGCGGCTTCGCCGGTGGCATCATCGACAACAACGGGGGCAGCGACGGGCAGCAGGTACTGTTCCGGCAACTTGTAGCCCAGGTCGAAGGTCAGAAAGGTTTTTTCGACCGCACCCACGGCGCGCTGCACCAGCAGTTGCAGGCGGAAGGGTGCGGCGGGGTCGAACTCGGCATCGGCCGGGATCTTGAAGATGTCCAGCTCGGTGAAACTGGGCGCGTCAGGGGCTGCAACTTCCCCCAATCGCCGTTGTTGACGGTCGAAAAAGCGGACCGATCTGTCACCCTGGATCAATTGAATACGGTCAAAGATGCCGCCACGCACATAGCCCGAGCCTTTGAAACTATAGGCGCCGCGCCCCAATACCAGAATGGCCTGCTCGCCTTCGTCCAGCCAGTTGATCAGGTTCTGGTATTCAGCCTCACCCAGCAGCGACTTGCCGATGGACGGCACCGAAACCAGTGCCACGTGCATGTCGATGAAGGTATCATCGGGTTCGCCGGGTTCGGGGCGTCTGATGGCGCGCTGATCTCCGGTGGCCTCGAAGGCGGCATTCACCTGGCCGATATCCAGCGTCATCCGCCGGACCGAACCGTCGCCCGAAAGTGTCGTCCAGTCGAAAACAGCATTCTGCGCCATGTCGACTTCGCGTATCGGTCCATCGGCCTTTACCGGAGACAGTCCACCCAGCCCCAACGCGCGCGCCACTTTGATACCACCACGCACAAGGCTGTCGTCAATCACCATGATCGTCACGGTCGCGCCCGAGATGATGTCCAGGTCATGCCCTTCACCGCCGGTTTCGGCCTCACGCTTGAGGTCCAGGCCGGCATAGCCTTCGGTCAGCTCGACCATGCGCGAATTGGGGATGCCGATCAGAACGATCGGTTCCGAGTGTTTGACCAGTTTCACACCGGTCAGAACCGCGTCACTGTCGATGGCCGCCACCACGTGAATGGGTTTGCCGGAATAACCGGTGGTGCCGACGAAGTCAGACGTCAGGAAAGCCCAGGCAACCGTTTCGCCCCCCTTCAAAACCGGGGCAACGGGTATGTCATCGCGGACCGGACCAAATGCATCGGCTTCTGGAACCAGATCGGCAGGAGCAATTTCGGGCAGAAAGCTGGCGAGGCTGTCGGCATGCGCGCTGATCGACATCAGGCAGGACAGGGTGAAGGCCAGCAGGAAATGGATTGCGCGACTTACGACCATGGCGCACCTCCGATTACTTGGGTGGGTGCCATGGACGCGCGCAGGGCGCGTTCAGATTCTTCTTTGGTCAAATACGGGGGACCCCGGGTTTCGGGCCATAGCCATTTCGGGCTGTGCAAATCGCACAGGCTCTGGTTCGCAACGTGTACAAGCCGCACATCTCCGGCCTGCGCGACAAGCGGCAGGTCTGGCAGCGGCGCTGCCGTCGTCACCGCGCAAAGCGCACAATCGGCGCATTTCGGACAGGGCGCGGTCGGGTCGTCGGTATCTTCTTCCAGATCAACCTCAACCCAGACCGCCCCTGCCTCCGAGCAGATCTCGATCCACATGCTGTCGCCGGAACTCGCCAGTGCCGGGCCAAGCATTTGTAACAGCAACAGGAATATGCCCACCAAACCGCACACCGCGCGGGACACGCGATCAAACAGGCTATGCGGAGGGCGGAAGGTGGGCATTGAGAATCCAACTCGGCGTTCTTTCCCGAACCCTATGGGATTCTCTCACGCAGAAACTTGACTTAGGTCAGGTCCGAGAAAATTTGCACCTATTCATCGGCCTCATCCATCAATCCGCGCAGCCAGCGCCCGGCCAGCCATGTCGCTGGAATCCCTAAAGGAATCGACCAAAGGATCGCCGGAACTGGTTCAATCGCGCCGAACCCGGCGCTGTGCAGGATCAGGCCAAGCAAAAACAGGTTGATGGCCACGGTCAGTGCGGTGGCCGGGTACAGCAGTATGGCCAGTTTCCAAACCGGCCATCTGCCCTCAGTGGCTGGTGCCTTCCGAGAAGGTGATCTTGTTCCAGACATTGTATTTCCCCGAAGGTTTGCGCATCGGCAGACGGCGAACTTCCTCCAGCGTCTGCGCATCATAGACGATCACCGCGCCGTCATCCTCCCAGATCGAAACCAACGCATGGCTGCCGTCCTTGGTAAATTCCACGTGGGCCACGGTTTCGCCCGGAGCAGGTCGCAGAGTTTTTATGATTTCAAGGCTTTGCTTGTCGATGACATGCATCGCGTCCTTGTTGGGTCCAAAGAACACGTCGGCCCAGACGTAGGGTGAGTTCTCATGGCTGCGCATGAAGAACCCGGGCCCTTCGGTCTTGATCCGCTTGACGGTTTCCCATGTCTGCATGTCGATCACCGACACGGTGCCATCGGTCAAATGCGGAGTGGCCATCACGGTTGTATCGCCGTGCTGCCATGTGATGCCGGACCCCAGATGCGGCATCCCCGGCAGGTCCAGATCCGCCACTTTCTGACCGATGACCAGGTCGATAACCTGCCCGCCTTTACCATCGCGGGACGCACCCATGACGTATTCGTAGCTCTGATCGAAAAAGAAGTCGTCCAGGTAGTCCGGCGTCGTGATCTTGCGCACCGGGAAGGGGTCAGGGTTTTTGAACTGCCCTTCGATGCGGAAGTCATGACCCAGCCCGGATTGGGGAGGATTGGCGCCATAAAAGACCTCCCATATCTCGGGCACATCTTTCAGCGCCAGAACAAAACTCTCGCGCGGCGGAGCCTGATACACGGCCGAAACACGGCTGCCCTTGCCCTTCTTGCCTTTGATCTCGATGACCTTGGCAACCGACAGATCCTCTGTCGACAACAAGGTCAGGGTGTTGGGCAGGTAATTTGCCACGGCCACCCATTTGCCATCGCCTGACATAGCGATGTTACGGCTGTTCAGGCCGGCGCGCGCACGACCCACCTGTTTCAACGCCCAGATGTCATATTTCTGCACCCAGCCGTCGCGCGACATGATGAAGACATATCGCCCGTCGGGGCTAAACTTTGGCCCGCCATGCACGGCAAAGGGTGTCTCGAACCGGTCGAGAACCTCGAACGTGTCACCATCCAGAACGCTGACATGGTGATCGCCGGTTTCAACGACCAGCGTGATGTTCATGGGGTCACTGTCCCAGACAGGGGCATCAACCGATGTGTAATCCTCGTCCAGGGCACGGCTGGCCATAATCTCGGCCTCACCCCATTCCGGGTCGGTCTCCAGCGGCGATTTCAGCCAACCTGCCAATTCCTCGATCTGCAAGGCGTCAAGCTCATGCGAAAACCCCGGCATCTGTGTCGCCGCCCGCCCTTCGGCAATTACTGCGGCAACACGGGGGCCGCGCATGCGTTTCAAGGTCTCGGGGATCAGCGCCGGACCCACACCGCCCAGACGGCTCTCACCGTGGCACGATGCGCAATGCTCGGCATAGTCTGAAGGCGCATCCGCCCAGGCCGCCCCGACACTGAGGATCGAACACAAGACCCCGATCTTCATCTTTTTATAAATACTCCCGCCGGAGGCTCCAGAACTCACCACCCGCACAGGTGCTGGGTGAACAGAACGCCCATTATCAAAAGAACTGATGCGCCGGATCATGACGTTTCCCCCGGAACGGCGTGACCTGCAGACGTTCGCCCGCGTCGTCCACGCCGATTTCTTGATTTGACAGATAGCAGGCCGGATCTTCGGCCCAGGGATCGCCGGTCAGTTGCAAGGCCCGAATGCGGGTGTTGCCGCCACACACATCCTTCAGCTGACAGGCGCCACAGCGCCCTTTCAGCGGTCGCGGACGGGTGCGCAGCATGGCCAGCATCGGGTCATCACTGGTCCAAAGCTCTGAAAACGATTTTGTCTTCACGTTGCCGACCGTGTAGTCGGACCAATAAGTGTCGGGATGCACGCGACCGAGATTGTCGATATTGGCAACACCCAGACCGCTGGAGTTGCCACCCCACGCGGCAAGATGTTCGCGCACATGCGCCTCTTTCCCTGCATCGAAACGCGAACGCACCCAGTTCAGAAAATACCCGGCATCCGCGTCGTTGTTGCCGGTGACGATATCCAGCGGCCTTCCTCCCGAAGCCGCCTCCCATGCGCGCTCCAACAACAGGTCCAATCCCTTGCGGGTGCGCAGATGCTCGGCATCCTCACCCCGGTTCTTGTCGCCACGTCCGGCATAGACCAGGTGGGACAGGTAAAACTTGTCAACGCCTTCGTCGTCACACAGTTTCAGCAGGTCGGGCAGGTGATGCTGGGTCCCTTCGGTCAGGCAAAACCGCAGACCAACCTTGATGCCGCGTTTCTTGCATTCACGTACGCCGCGCAGGGCGTCGGCAAAAGCACCCTTGACCCCACGAAACCAATCGTTCGTGGCCCCGATCCCGTCCAGCGAGATGCCGACATAGTTGAAACCTACATCGGCGATCATGTCAGCGGTTTCGTCGTAAATCCGCGTACCGTTGGTCGATAGTGCCAGCATCGGCACCAGATCGCGGGCGCGTTTGGCGATGTCGAAGAAATCGAACCGGTCCAGCGGCTCCCCACCCGAGAGGATCAGGGCCGGGACGCGAAACTGGCCCAGATCCTCAAGGGTAACCATGGCTTGCTCGTGGCTGAGCTCACCCGGGAAGGCCACATCCGCCGAGACGGTGTAGCAATGGCGGCACTTCAGGTTGCAGCGCCGTGTCAGGTTCCAGATCACCACCGGCTTTACCGGACCCGGACGCCGTTTTCGCACCGGCGTCGGATTGACCAGTTGATGCATGTATTCGGTCAGGCGGAACATGTTTCAGCCTTTCAATTGCTCTTTGGACTTCAGACGCAGCCCGGTTTTTTTCAGGATGCGTGTAGAATAAAGGATGTCTTTGGCGCGGCAGGCGTCGCCCAGAATGGCGGTGATTTCTGCCCGCTTTTCTTCGACCTCGATCCGGTCCGAACCATGGACCATGGCAAAAAGGTTGTAGGGCCAGTCGGGCAGGGCGCGCGGGCGCTCATAGCAGTGCGTAACAAAGGGCAGAGCGCCGATTTCTGCGCCCAGTTCGGCAACACGGTTGTCGTCCACATCCCACACGGTCATTCCGTTCGACGTCATGCCCAGCTTGTAGTGGTTGGGTGCCGCAGCGATACGGCGGATCACCCCGCGCGATTTCAGACCCGCAAGCCGAGAAAGCAAGGCGTCTTCGTCCATGCCCAGGGTTTCGGCCACACTGGCATAGGGGGCAGGGACCAGCGGCAGGCCGCCTTGCAATGCCTCAATGATCTCTCTGTCTTTTGCGTCGATCATGCCGCCACCCGGAAGCCGATGAAAAATTCCTGTAGTTTGGGGAACAGCAGGACGGCGATCCCGGTTTCCCGTTCGATTGCCTCGGCTGCTGTTGCGATCCCTTCAGGGGTTTCGGTCGCCAGAACGAACCACATGTTCAGCCGGTGCGTGCGTTCATAATTGTGGGCCACCTCGGGGTGCGCATTGACTTTGGTCAGGACGGTTTCGAAATTCTCGGGCTCGACGGCCATGGCACAGAGGCAAAAAGCTCCTCCCATGGCGGCTGCGTCTAAGAACGGGCCAAACCGCGTGATCACGCGGTCTTTCTTCATCCGGGACAGGCGATTCAGCAAATCGCTTTCAGATATGCTCAACGCGTTTGCCACGGCGGCGTAGGGGTTCGGCACCAATGGCAGGTCCTCCTGCATCCGGTTCAGGATTCTGCGATCAATTGCGTCGAGTGTCATGCGGCGGACTCCTTCGGTTGGATCAGCGCGCCGGTCTGTTTGAAGCAGCGGGTCGAAAACAGAACCTTGTGCCGCGCACCGGTCAGCTCCTGAAGCTCGGTCGCGCCAGCCAGCACCTCATACGCTTCGCTCCGCGAGCGGGCGTGGATCATGGAATAGAGCCGATAGGGCCAGACCCCCTCGACCGGATTGCGTTCGTAACACAGGGTGATCCCGGGATGGGCTGCAAGGGCCGGTCCAGCAGTGTCAATCTGATCGGCGGGAAGGTCCCAGACGACCATCGCGTTGGCAGACCATCCGAGTGCACGGTGACGCACGATGACGCCCAAACGCGAGATGATGCCTGCCTCGTGCAGGCAGCGAATGCGCGTCATTACATCTTCGGGCTCCCGACCCAGCGACCGGGCCATTGCCGCGTAAGGGTCACCGACAAGTGACAGGCCCGAGCTCAGTGACTGGAGCAAATCACGGTCACCGTCCTGCATGGCCGACCGGTCGATCCGACGCGCGCTGGGAACGCGTCGCGCGCCACCGGACATGCGGAACCCCAGATCTACGTTGAAGGGGCGCACCAGCCGCAGGTCGAGAACGCGAAGCCCGGTTTTTTTTCTGATCCGGGCCAGCGTGTTTTCGACATGTGCGCGATCCGGCCCGGTGGCGACGAACCAGAGGTTCCAATCATCTTCCCGCTGGTAGTTATGGTTCACGCCCGGTTCCGCGTCGATCAGGGCAGCAATCTTTTCAATGCGGTGCTCAGGTGCCGCAACCGCAGCCAGCGTGCTTGCGGAAACCGCGCCGGGCGCGATGGTCGCCCCGACACGCGTGATCCGGCCTGCCGCCCGCATGCGGGCCAGCCGGTCGATCACATCGGCCTCGCTGAGCTTCAGTGTGTCGGCCACAACTTGGAAAGGGCGTTCGGTGACTGGAAAGTTGCGCTGGAAATCATCCAGAAGGTGGCGATCGATCGGGTCGGTGATATGGCACATGGGTTACAGGCCTGTTCTGTGCGCGCGGGCGGTGAAGAAGATGCCCGATGGGCTGTCCGCTTCGATTTCACGCAGTTTTTCAAATGTTTGCGTGTCGTAGATCATGACCTTGTTGGCATCCCGGACGCTGATCCAGACCTCATGACCGCGCGGCGTGAACTCCATGTGCAATACGGCGGGGCCGGGTTTGAATTCGTGGATGATGTCCTTGCTGACACTGTCGATGACCTGGATCGTATCGTTCAGCGGGTGGGCGAAGTTGACCCAGACTTGCCGCCCGTCGGGCCGCGCCATTGCAAAGACCGGCTGGCCATGGGTTTGGGTACGCCCGGTCTCGGTCAGGGTATCGGCGTTGATCCACAAGACCTCGTGATGGCCGACAGCGGGCAGAACGAATTCACGACCGGTCAGCGCCCAACCTTCAAGATGGGGCATCTTGTAGACGGGCATCTCTTCTTGCCCGCGCCCGTAATCGGGCAGCACGCGGATGGGTTGCGGGGTGTCAGCCCAGAGGTCCAACGCCGTTAAGCCATCCTCGCCAAACAGGCCTGTGATATAGGTCCGGCCATTTGCGGTTATCAAAGCGTCGTAGGGGTTTTCACCCATATCGGGGATTTTGGTGATTTCCGGCGTACCTGAGGAAAAATCGGCTATCCAGGTCTCACCCGTGTCCCACATGGTGAACACGAACCGCCGACCGGGCGCGTCAACCAGGCCGATGGTTTTGCTGCCGGTCGGAATGTCTGCGACCATTTCAAGCGTATCGGCATCGAACACGCGCACGCCGCCGGGTTCATAGTTGGACACTGCCACCAGCGTACCATCGTCAGAGATTGCGCCGCCGATGGCGTTGCCCGCCTGTACAACACGATTGGCAATCTGGCGGGTGACGATGTCGACCTTGGACAGACCTCCATCGCGGCCGAACACGTAGGCGAAACGTTCGTCGGGCGAATAGACCAGCGACGCATGAGACAGTTCGCCCAAGCCTTCGATCCGGGCCAGCGCCGTGCGCTCGGATTGATCGACCAGCAGGACTGAACCCTGCGCCCGTTCGATCACCAGCCCGAGGTCGCCGGTGGCGGTGGGTTCCGCCTGCGCAGTGGACATCATGAGGGTTGCGGCAAGGCCGAGGATGAGCTGTTTCATTGTGCCTCCGGTTCCAGCAGGTAGCGAGCGATCCACTCGGCCTCTTCTTCTGTGATCAAGGGGCGCCAGGGCGGCATCGCGGTGTCCGGGATTCCGTCAAGGATGACGCCGGTCAGAACTTCGGCGTCGTAATGTGCAAGAGTTCCCGCACGCAAATCGGGGCCTAGGCCCCCCTTCAAAGACAACCCGTGGCACGATCCGCAATCCTGATGGACAAGCCGCTTCAGAGCGTTGGGGTCCAGCGTATCGGCGGCAATTGCCGAGGTTGCCACCAGCACGGCCATGGTCAGAACGGTGCGCCCGGCCCATCCTGACTGCGGATTATTGCGGGCCGGCGCGGTATTTTGGCGACCTAGCCTAGCCATGAGCCTGTTCCAATAACTCAGCCACGGGTCGCTCGGAATATAGCGAAACGACCTGACCGATGATGAACAGGGTAGGGGCCGCAAGTTCCGCCTGACGCACATCCGCAGCCAACCGATCCAGCCGGGAAACAAGGCGGCGTTCTGCGCGGGTGGCGGCCTTGGCGACGGCCAGAACAGGGGTCGATCCGGGCAGGTTTTCGGTCATCAGACCCATGGCGATCTGACCGATGTTGGCAACGCCCATATAAACCACCAGCGTCGAATCCGGGTCGGCCAGACGTTTCCAGTCCAGATCCAGAACCTTGTCTGCCTGCCGGTGCCCGGTGACATATTGGACTGAGGTCGCAAGGCCCCGATGGGTCAGTGGCACGCCCGTTGAACAAGACGCGCCTTGTGCCGCTGTAATTCCGGGCGCGTATTCGACCTCGACGCCGTGGTCCACCAGATAGGCGGCCTCTTCCGAACCGCGGCCAAAAATCATCGGGTCGCCGCCTTTCAGGCGCGCCACAGTATGGCCAGCGCGGGCCTCTTCCAGCAGGATTTCGTTGATGCGGTCTTGTGGGACAGTGTGGCATTTCGGGGCTTTGCCGACAGGTATGAGTCGTGCCCCTTCGGTGTGCATGGCAAGGATTTCGTCCGAGACCAATCGATCATAGACCACCACATCCGCCTGTTGCAGCATCCGCAGGGCGCGCAGGGTCATCAGCTCCGGATCACCCGGTCCGGCACCAATCAGAAAAACCTTACCGCTCATGTGCAAACTCACTTGTCCTGAATGTCGTCGGAACCCGGTGTTTCCTGCGCGAATCCAGTGTGATTACGGGACGTTGCTGGGTGAACCGGGCGTGTCATGACGGCAGGTTGGCGCATTCGCGGTTCAACCTCCTTGACATAAGTTAAGGAGCGCGGGATTTGCATCCGCGCTCCTTACTTCTGCCCGTATGTCTGCTTCTGCTCAGGGATCTACTGTGATCATTCCGATCATGTTCTGTGTCTCCCAATGCGGACCGCACAGATAGTCCTGCGGCCCCGGGGTGAGGAAGGTCAGATCAACCGTTTCCTCGGGAAACAGCCGGTCGCTTTCAGGTTCGCTGCCGTCTTTCAGCAGCACGCTGTGGCTGGTGCGTTTGTCCACGTTCACCCAGCGGACCGTGGTTCCTGCTTTGACCGTCAGTTCGGCAGGGCAGAAATTGTATTTGTACATCAACACAACTTCGGCGTCCTCAACGGCTGACGATGGTTGGTCGAACAATTCGACATAACGTTCTTCGGCCTCGGCGCAGATTGCGGCTGTGTCTTCGTCGGCCGCAAGCACCGGTGATGCCAGAAACAAAAGTGCAGGAAGAAGTCTTTGGGTTTTCATGATCCAATCTCCTTTCTGAAAGGTCAGGGGCCGGATCCTCCGGCCCCAACCGTTACTGTTTCACCACGTTGATATTCGCGCTGTCGTCGTCCAGCGCGAGGCTGGTGTTCAGCGTCACATGGTGGAACCTCGCACTGGCATAGTCATCGTGGATTGCAAAGCCGACCGTATAGGTCTGCCCGGGTTCCAGCGGCACATCACCCGGCGCACCGGAGTTCAACGGCCGCGTGAACACGACAGTCCACGTTCCGCCGGAAAGCTCGGCCGAGGCGGCGATTTCACCGTCATTGACCACGCGCTGATCCAGCAGATAGCCGTTGGTTGCACTGCCATCAGCATAGACCCGCATCAGGTCAAGATAGGTACCGTCGGCCAGGTATTGCTCAATCTGCTCGGCAGACTGCAGCTTGTCCCAACCACCCAGGGGCTTGCCACCGCGGCCCTTGACTTCAACCTCGGTGCGGCTTTCGCTGATGTATTTGGTCACCGTGTCCTGCGCGGTCAGCCGTCCCGTAACATCACCATTGGCGGCAATGGCATCCGCACCCGGGTCAAAGGGCATGTAGCTGTTGTCGGCGTGACATGAAGCCCAGCAACCCACTTGATCACCCAGTTCGATATCTGTGCCGGTGATCATCATGGCGACCTTGATCTGGTTGTCGGGGTCCATTTTGCCGCCATCAACGAACGGGGCAGGGCTATGGCCCGCATCCGGCCATTGCAGGCGGATATAGAGGTTTTCATCGTCATGCGCCGCCTGAACGGTTGCGTCGATCACCCCACGTTTGCCCGGGATCGGGGTCGGTTCCAGTTCGCCACCGGCAACGATCTTGTTTCCGATGGTGTCCAGTTCCTTGGCGTGACAGGTCGAACACTGATCGCCCCCCTTGGTCAGCGGACGGGCACCGCCGTGGGTCTTGCCGTTTTGCACCCATTCGAACGACGCCTGACCGGGGTAGAACAGTTTCAGGTCCGCACTGGCCACGGCATTCCAGTCGATGTTCGAAGCGACGTCGCTGCCACCGCCGCCCGCAGGCGCGGCCGAGGCCTCTCCCGCAGCGTTGGCGCGTTCTTCCGCCACAGCGGCGTCAACAGCGGCCGCAATCTGGGCCTGAACAGCCTCTTGCTGGGCTTGTTTGGCGGCTTTTTCCGCGTCGGCCTCGGCAGCTTCAAGGGCTTCGATCTTCTCGAGGCTGGCTAGATATTCTGGCGGGATCGGCCGGACAAACGCAGGGTTCGGGGCTTCCAGCTCTTCCAGATACTCGTCGGTTGCACGGTCCCGGATGTTCGAGTGCGCAATCCCCTTGTGGCAATCGATACAGGTCTGACCGGTTTCCATCGCGTTCAGGTGCTGCTGACGGGCGCGGGGTTTCTGGAATTCGGGCATCATCGATTCGAAATCGTGGCAGTTACGGCACTCGCGCGAGTCGGTAGCCTTCATCCGCTCCCATTCGTTCATCGCCAGATGGATGCGTTTGGCTTCGAATTTCTCTGGGGTGCTGATGGTCCCGACCATTTTGCCATAAAGCTCTTTGGAGGCCTGGATTTTGCGGATGATCTTGTGGGTCCAGTCCTTGGGCACGTGGCAGTCTGAACAGACCGCGCCCACGCCGGAACGGTTCACATCGTGGATCGTGCCGGTGTATTCGGTGTAAATATAATCGCGCATCTCGTGACACGAGACACAGAACTTCTCGGTGTTGGTCGCTTCCATGGCGGTGTTGAAGCCGCCCCAGAAGATGATGCCTGCAGCAAAGGCGGCAGCGAGACCGGCCACGGGCATTCCCCACAGGAAATACCGGCGCCAGATCGGTGGTTTTTTATCCGGTTCGGAGGTCATATCCGTGCTCCGTTATGGCTGTCTTGTCAGGCCTTGTGTGGCAGGCCGGTGAGTTTGGCTGATAGGTCAAACGAGGAAAGGGCGGGCGAGGGGCCCGCCCTTTCCGGTTCTGGATGCGATCCCGTCAGGTGACGTGGTTCGAACGGTTGAAGACGTTGAACTTGCCGGTCGGGGCATAAAGCCCTTCGATGCGGCCAATTTCTTCCAGCGTCTTGGCGTCGAAGATCACGATCTGACCGTTGGGTTCTTTCGAATCCGACAGGTTCCATTTGGAAACCCAGACCTCGGTACCATCCGCGTTGAACTCGAAGTGAACAGCAGCGCTGCCTTCATCTTCGGTGATCTGGATGGTTTTCACGATCTCGCCGGTCTCTTTCGAGATGACCTGAACGGACTGCTGAATTTCCGGTTCCGGATGTTTGGTCTGGTCAGCCCAGATGTAATCCGAATTCGGGTGCGTGCGGATAAACAGGCCGGGGCCGTCGGTTTCCACTTCGTAGCAGACCTTCCAGGCATCGTCCGGACGGTTCTCTGGGTCGTTGCCCCAGACGGTCACGGCACCAACACCAAGGTGGGTTGTACCAGCAACCGGACCACAATTCGGGTCAACCCAGTTGGCACCCGGGCCGGGGTGCGGCAACGCGGCCGTGTCGATCATCGCCTCAAGCTTGTGAGTTTCGGTGTCGACGACAACCATCTTGTTCGACGCGTTCGCGGCGATCTGGAAGTAACGGCCTGTCGGGTCGAAGAACCCGTCATGCAGGAACTTGGCACTGTCGATCTTGTCGATCCGCAGGTTCTCAAGGTCGGTATAGTCGACCTGCCACAGCTGACCCAATTCCTTGATCGCGACAATCCAGGTTGGCTCGTTCGGTGTGGTGTAAATTGCGGCCACGCGGGCCTCTTCCACATAGTCCCCGTCCACGTTCACGCCGCGTGTCGATACAACTTTGACCGGTTCCATGGTCTGGGCATCGACGATTGCGAAATGCGGCGGCCAGTAACCACCACCGATGACGTATTTGCCATCGCCGGAAACGGCCACATCGCGGGCGTCATAGGCAATCTTGACTTCGGAAACCAACATATTCTCAGGTTTCTGCCAGAGGTCGATCTTGGTCATCTTGCCGTCGCGGCCCATGGTGTACCAGAAGCGGCCCGGATGTTCCGGTTCGGTAGTGCTGTGGTGTTCGGATGCTTTCAGAACGTGGACAGCGTAACCGGTCGGGATGTGTGTCAGCACTTCTTTGGTGTCGCCGTCGATCACGGCCACTTTACCTACGTCACGTTCGATGACGACAAAGAAGTTCTCCCAGTTGCGGCCATGCAGCGGTTCGGTCGGATAGTCGGCTTCTTCGACATAGACCTTGCGTGTCGCTTTCATCTGTTCCAGCGACATCTCAGGCGGCTTGGGGGCCTCCATCATAATGTATGTCGCCATGTCCTTGATTTCCTGCTCGGTCATGATGTCCGAGAAGTTGTTCATGCCGCCTTCGGTCCCCCAGGCGATGATCTTTTCAAGACGTTCCTGCCCAAGCGCGAGGGTGCCGCCTTCGGTCACGGTGCCATCGGCTGCGGTTTTCTTCCAGTGGGGTTCAAGGTTTTTGCCTGTGGCGCCTTTACGCAGAACGCCGTGGCAACCTGCGCATTGCTCGAAATAGAGCTGTTTGGACGATTCAAACGCTTCGTCGCTCAATGTTGGCTCTTCGGCGAAGACTGGTGCAGCGACGCTGCCCAGCAGCATCGCCAAACCGACCCCAAAGGCGCGGCCAGTTTTGTTGTAGCTGATTCCAAGTGACATGATCACTCTCCATTTGCTGGTGAGGCAGGCTAGAGACTGAAACATCACGGAGATGTTATCCTTGACCAAAGTCAACGGAAGGGACGGAAACGGGTTTGTACACGGACTGAAATGCAAAAATAATTCCCAATAAAACAGGTGTTTCCGGGTCATGTTTTGCGACGGTTTTGATTTTGGTTAAGTCATCCGGGCCGCCGGGCTGCTACCTGTGGCAAAACGGTCTAGGAGAGCAGAAATGCCCACGATCATCACTCGTATTTTTGGTGAAGGATTCCGAGTTTTTTTCCTGTCTGCAGGTCTCTACGGCCTGTTTGTCGGCCTTGTCTGGGGGCTGTGGCTGGCGGTGCCGTATTTGGCACCGGATTACGGCATGACGCCGCCTATGTGGCACGCGCATGAGATGATTTTCGGCTATGCCACAGCAGCTTTGGGAGGGTTCTTCCTGACCGCGGTGCCGAACTGGACCGGTGCGCCCGACGCGCGGGCTCGCTTCATCGCACTGGCGGCAGGGGTCTGGCTGGCCGGCCGGATGGCAATGTGGTTTTCCGGGATACTGCCGCCGCTTGTGGTCGCGGTTTTGGATCTGGCCTTTGTGCCAATTCTGGCAGCCAAGATCGCCACACTGCTCATCCGCCGTCCCAAGCCGCAGAACATGGTGTTTCTCCTGCTGCTAAGCTTCATCTGGGTCGCGAACCTGCTGACCCATCTGGAATGGGCTGGTATTACAAGCGACACACTGCAAACAGGTCTGCGGGCAGGGTTGCTGACACTCTGTGCGATGATCGCCATTCTGGGGGGCCGGATCACTCCCGCCTTTACACGCAATGCAATGAAACGCGCCGGAGAACCCGAGGCGAACTGGCCGGTCTCGGTGGCTGGCCTAGACAAGGCGGGCATGATTCTGGCCTTGGTTCTGCCCTGTGGCGTTCTGGTATTGGGCGCGACAGGCGCGACCGGAGTGCTGGCGCTGGCCCTTGGCGGCGTGCAAATCCTGCGCATGTTGCGCTGGCGCATGATCTGGTCCGCGCGGCAGCCAATCTTGTTCGCGCTGCACCTGGGGCTTGGAATGCTGGCGCTGGGGCTGATTCTTTGGGGGCTTGCGGCATTGGGCTTCGGCAACGAGGTTGCTGCGCTGCACGTTCTGGGCATTGGTTGTGTGGGCGGCATGACCCTTGCGGTCATGAGCCGAGCTGCGCTGGGGCACAGCGGACGAGATCTGATCGCACCCGGCCCGATGGTCGTGGCCTATGGACTGATGGCCGCGGCAGCGATCTCGCGCTGGATCGCGGCGGATATGGAATCTGGTTATCTTGTTGCGGTGCTGCTGTCCGATGGTCTCTGGGTCAGCGCCTTTGTGCTGTATCTGATCGCCATGTGGCCTGCGCTGACGGGTCCACGGCTGGGGCACTCAAACTGAATCTGATTTCCTGTCGCAAGTCTTGACTTTCGTTAAGGCGATACCATCACCCACCCGCCATTCTGAGCAAACTAGCTAATCTGCGCAAAGGAGAGCGCGATGCGAGAAGTCATGACAAAGAGCATGGCTCGCAATATATTCTATGGCGGGTCACTGTTCTTCATTCTAATCTTTCTGGCCCTGTCGGCCCATTCCCACCTGTATATCGTCAATTCCGAAAACGCGGCAAAGCTTGACGAAAGTGTGGTTCGCGGCAAGCACGTCTGGGAAAAACACGCCTGCATCAACTGTCACTCGATTCTCGGCGAAGGGGCCTACTTCGCCCCCGAAGTCGGTAACGTGATGACCCGTTGGGGTGTGCTGGACGACCCGGAAGCAGCCTTTGAATCCCTCAAGGGCTGGATGGAGGCGCAGCCGACCGGCATTCCCGGTCGCCGACAGATGCCCAATTTCAACCTCAGCGACGAAGAACTCCGCGACCTGACCAACTTCCTGATCTGGACGGACAATATCGACGCTCAGGGCTGGCCGCCCAACGAGGCAGGCTGAGAAAGGGACAAGGACAATGAAATACGAATCCCAAAAAATCGCCTACGCCTACTTCGCAGTGGCAATGGGCCTGTTCGCGATCCAGGTGATCGGCGGCCTGCTGGCCGGACTGATCTATGTATCGCCAAACTTCCTGAGTGAGCTTCTGCCGTTCAATATCGTGCGGATGCTTCACACCAACTCGCTGATCGTCTGGCTGATCCTGGGCTTCTTCGGCGCTGCTTACTTCCTGATCCCGGAAGAGGCCGAGCGCGAGATCCACTCGCCCAAGCTGGCCTATCTGCAGCTGATCATTCTGGTCGTCGGCACGCTGGGCGTGGTCGTGACCTATGTCTTCAACCTGTTCGAAGGCAACTGGCTGTTGGGCAAAGAAGGGCGTGAGTTCCTGGAACAGCCCAAATGGGTCAAGGCGGGTATCGTCGTGGCCGCGCTGATCTTCCTTTACAACGTGTCGATGACCGTTCTTAAGGGCAAGAAGACCGCTATCACCAACATCCTTCTGTTGGGTCTGTGGGGTCTGGCGCTTTTGTTCCTGTTCGCTTTCTACAACCCCGGCAACCTGTCGCTAGACAAGCAATACTGGTGGTATGTTGTCCACCTGTGGGTTGAAGGTGTGTGGGAACTGATCATGGCCTCGATCCTGGCCTATCTGATGCTGAAGTTGACCGGTGTTGACCGTGAGGTGGTTGAAAAGTGGCTCTACGTCATCGTCGCTGCCGCACTGTTCTCGGGCATCCTCGGCACCGGCCACCACTATTACTGGATCGGTACACCCGCCTACTGGCAGTGGATCGGTTCGATCTTCTCGAGCCTCGAGGTGATCCCGTTCTTCGCGATGATGGCCTTTGCCTTCGTCATGGTCTGGAAAGGCCGCCGTGACCACCCCAATAAGGCCGCCCTGTTGTGGTCGCTGGGCTGCGCCACATTGGCCTTCTTCGGGGCCGGTGTCTGGGGCTTCCTGCATACGCTGCATGGTGTGAACTATTACACCCACGGTACGCAGATCACGGCCGCACACGGTCACCTGGCCTTCTACGGCGCCTATGTCTGCCTCAACCTGGCGATCTTCAGCTACGCAATGCCGATCCTCAAGAACCGCGATCCTTATAATCAGGTTCTGAACATGGCTTCCTTCTGGCTGATGACAGGTGGTATGGTCTTCATGACCTTCGTGCTGACCTTCGCCGGAACTGTCCAGACACACATGCAACGAGTGGTCGGTGACTACTTCATGGATGTGCAGGATCAGATCGCGATCTTCTACTGGATGCGCCTTGGCTCTGGTCTGGTCGTGGTGCTTGGTGCGCTGCTGTTCATCTACTCGATCTGGGTCCCCCGGAAAGAGGTCATTGAACCCGGCGCAGCTGAAACTCCTGCGGAGTAATGGATATGGACGGCTCCATGCAACTGGGAACGGGGGCGGCTGACGCCCCCTTCTACCTGCCCCAAGGCGACGAATGCGACGTGTTCGCCGCCGCCTATACCAACAACCTGCCGGTTCTGCTGAAAGGACCGACCGGATGCGGCAAGACCCGCTTTGTGGCCCATATGGCCGCCAGCCTTGGCCGCCCGCTTTACACCGTCGCCTGCCATGATGACCTGGCCGCCGCAGACCTGATCGGCCGCTACCTGCTGAAAGGCGGCGAGACCGTCTGGGTCGATGGCCCCCTGACTCGCGCAGTACGAGAAGGTGCAATCTGTTACCTTGATGAGGTAGTCGAGGCTCGCAAGGACGTCACCGTCGTTCTGCACCCGCTGACCGACGACCGGCGCATCCTGCCGATCGATCGCACCGGCGAAGAGCTTGAGGCGGCACCCGGCTTCATGTTGGTGGCCTCATACAACCCCGGCTACCAGAACATCCTGAAAACTCTGAAACCCTCGACCCGTCAGCGTTTCATCTCGCTGGAGTTCGACTTCCCGTCGCCCGAGATGGAGGCCGAAGTCGTTGCACAGGAAAGCGGCCTGCCGCTGGAACGCTGCAAACCGCTGGTGCGCCTTGCAGGCAAGCTGCGCGGGCTCAAGGGTCAGGATCTTGAGGAAGGCGTTTCCACCCGTCTGGTCGTCTATGCCGCAACGCTGATCGCGCAGGGCATGTCCACCGACCGCGCCATCCTTGCCGCCATGATCGAACCTCTGACTGATGACGAGGATATCAAACGCGGGCTCCTCGATCTTGTTACGGCTGTCTTTGGGTGAGGCCGGCCGATGGTCAAGATCGATTTCGAGCCATGGGAACCCGAAGAAACGATCGGGAAACTGTGGCACACCCTTGCCAGCCGCCTCGATGCACCTGAGGTGCATGTTGGAGCCGCGGTCGACCTCTCTGAGGTCGCGGGGCGGCTGGCAGTCCTCTTCCGGGGACTGGGGGGCAGCCCGGGCGTCGAATTGCGCCCGGTCTCACCCGAAATTTCGCGCCACCGTCTCGGCTGGCGCCGCCGTCTGGCGACCGAAACCGAACTGATGCCGCGCGCGTCGTTCGACGGGGAAGTACTGCGCCTGCCGGACCGGCTGGCCGTATTCCCAGCGCGTGAAGCAAACGGCGCGCTCTATGTCTGGCTGGCCGCAACTGCCGCCCATGCCGCAAAAAGAATTGACGAAGACGATCCTCTGCGCGGCGACCTGCGCGCACTGGTCGCTGCCCGGCACATGGTCGAGGCGACATTGGAAAATGCACCCGGTCTGCGCCCGCTGTACGCTGAACTCTGCAAGGGCGTTCTGTATCAACGGAACATACCCGGCTTGCCACCGCTCGAGGCGGCGGTCGAAGAGGTTGTCCGCAACATGCTGGGTGACCCCGCGCCCCTGTCACCGAAAGCCCAAGAGCTTTTGGCACTGGGTGACGATCTCACCGCCCCGCGCGGCTATCAGCATTTCCGCCCGGTCCCGCTGTGGCCCGAGTTGCGCGCCGTCGGGTTTTCCGAACATAACGAGGTTGAAAACCCGGATACAGAAGGCCCACCCGAAGAATCCGGTGAAAAGACCCACCGCGCGCGGCGCCGAAAATCTGACCAGGCTTCGCGCAGCGACAGTTTCATCCTGCACAAGTTCGAAGCAATCCTCAGCTGGGCCGAGTTTTTGAACATCAACCGTCGTATCGATGATGATGACCCCGACAACGCGAAGAAAGCGGCCGACGATCAGGAGGAGATCGGCCTCGGTCAGATCTCCAAGGCGCCGCCGACCAAGTTAAAACTCCACCTCGATCTCGCGCCAGAAGACGTGAACCGAGAACGCCTGTCAGGCCGCATCCTCTATCCTGAATGGGACGTGCGCACCGGTCAATACCTGCCCGACCACGTCAACGTTCTGCTGTCCGACGCCGATATCCGCGAGGATGCAGCCGAGTTCGGCAAGGACCCCGCCACGGCCCGCCGCATTCGTGCCGTCAAACGCCAGTTCGAAGCCCTGCGCCCCGGTCGGGTCATGACCAGAGGTCATCTGGACGGTGATCAACTCGACATCGAAGCCGCCGTGCGGGCTGCTACCGACCGACTCGCAAGCGGGGAAAGCAACGAACGCGTCTGGATGCAATCCCGCCCCGAGGCCCGCGATCTGGCGGTGTCGATCCTGCTGGATGTCAGCCGCTCAACCGAAAGCGCCGTCACCGGCCGCGCTGTGATCGACATAGAACGCGAGGCGCTGGCGGCGCTGGCCTGGGGCCTGAATGCCTGCGGCGACGATTTCGCCATCTACGCCTTCAGTTCGCTGAAACGCGAACGCGTATACGTTCAGCGCTGCAAACGATTTGACGAACCCATGGGGCCGAAGGTCGAGCAACGTATCGCTTCGCTGCGACCGGGGCACTACACCCGACTCGGAGCCGCAATTCGCCACTGTTCCGCCGACCTTGCCGCGCAATCTCGCAAGCGCCGCCTGCTGCTGGTCATCACCGATGGCAAACCCAACGACCTTGACCATTACGAGGGCCGACACGGTATCGAAGATACCTGCATGGCTGTGCGCGAAGCCCGCCGTGCCGGTCATTCGGTCTTTGGCGTCACCATCGACAAGACCGGCAAAAGCTGGTTCCCGCGCATGTTCGGGCAGGGTGGCTTTGCCGTCATCCCGGACCCGCACCGGCTGACAATGGCCCTGCCGCAAATCTATCGACAACTGGTCGGCGCATGAGCGACGCCACCCTGATCGACGAACTGCCCGGCGAATTGCTGATGTGGGTGCTGATCATCAGTGAACTGCTGGTGTTCGGGGCAGGGCTGATCGCCTTCATGGGCGTGCGTCTGACTGACCCCGCAGGATTTGCCGAAGCCCAGTCGCATCTTCACCGCACCGGAGCTGCATTGAACACCATCGTTCTTGTAACGTCCGGCTATCTGGCCGCACAGGCACTGCGCTGGCGGCGGGATGCCCGCCGGAATACCGCCAGATTGGCACTGTTGGGTGCGTCCCTGCTGGGACTGGTTTTCCTTGTCATCAAAGGGGTGGAATATGCCGACAAAGCAGCGCAGGGTATCAGCTACGAAACCCATCCGTTCTTTCTCTTCTACTATATGCTGACTGGATTTCACGCCGCACATGTGCTGGCCGGAACCTTCATCCTCCTGCTGGTCGCCTGGCGGGATGACCCCCGAAATGTCGAGGCAGGCGCCCAGTTCTGGCACATGGTCGACCTGGTTTGGATCATGCTGTTCCCGGTCATCTACCTGCTGGGATGAACATCATGGCCGCCTCTTCATCTTTTCCCAAATACTCCCGCCGGAGGCTCCCGAACCCGCTAACAAAGGCCTGGCTTGGACTACTGGCGCTCAGCCTGGCATCCGCGCTTCTGACCCTGCTGCCTGCGGCGCCTGCGACAATAGGGGGTGGAATCCTGCTTTTGGCGTTGCTCAAGGCGCGCCTCATCCTCGCGCGCTACCTCGACCTGACGGACAGCCCCGGCTGGCTACGAGGCCTTACAATGGTACTGACCGGGTTTTCAGTCACGGTTTTTGGCCTCTACCTGGTATGATAGAAAAAGCCGCCCGAAAGGGCGGCCATTTTATACAATTTTCAAGCCGGTATCACTGCGCTGCCATCGGCCTCCGGGCAATCTGACAGCGTTGCCACAGCGCGGACAGCGCGCCGACAAGATGAGCGATATCTGCGTCAGTATGGACGGGCGACGGCGTGATCCGAAGACGCTCGGTGCCTTTGGGAACGGTCGGATAGTTGATCGGCTGGATATAAATGCCGAATTCTTCCAGCAGCGTGTCCGAGATGAATTTGCATTTCACCGGATCACCCACCATCACCGGAATGATGTGACTGGGGTTGGGAAGATGCGGGATGCCTTCGGCATCCAGTCTGGCCCGGACCTGTTCCACACGGGCCTTCTGCAAACCGCGCTCGGCGTTCGACTGTTTCAGATGCCGAATTGATGCCGCCGCCCCGGCTGCAATCGCCGGCGGCAGGGCGGTCGTAAAGATGAACCCGCTGGCAAAGCTGCGCACGAAATCGCACAAGGCGACCGACGCCGCGATATAACCGCCCACTACTCCGAACGCTTTGCCAAGCGTGCCTTCGATGACGGTCAGGCGGTGCATCAGGCCTTCACGTTCTGCGATGCCGCCGCCACGTGGACCATAGAGGCCAACGGCGTGAACTTCATCCAGGTAAGTCATCGCCCCGTACTTGTCGGCCAGGTCGCAGATCTCTTTGATCGGGGCGATATCCCCGTCCATTGAGTAAACGGATTCAAAGGCGATCATCTTGGGCGCATCGGGGTCAGCGGCGGCCAGTTTGGCCTCGAGATCGGCAAGGTCGTTGTGTTGCCAGATCACCTTTTGCGCCCGTGAGTGGCGAATGCCCTCGATCATCGAGGCATGATTCAGCGCGTCGGAGAACACGATCAGACCAGGAATTTTCGCCGCAAGTGTACCAAGCGCGGCCCAGTTCGAAACGTAACCGGACGTAAACAGCAGCGCGGCTTCTTTCCCGTGCAGGTCAGCCAGTTCCGCCTCGAGCAACACATGATCGTGGGTTGTGCCGGAAATGTTGCGCGTTCCACCCGCACCTGCGCCGCAGCGATTCAACGCATTTTGCATCGCGTTGATCACATCCGGATGCTGACCCATGCCCAGATAGTCGTTCGAGCACCAGATCCGCACATCGCGCTGGATATCGCCATCGGTTTGCCGCGCATTTGGAAAAGCGCCGCGGTGGCGTTGCAAATCGATGAAAACCCTGTAGTTTCCCTCATCCCGCAATGCGTCGAGGCTTTGACTGAAAAATCGCTCGTAGTCCATGGTGTGTGCTCCCGCGGATTGCTGGCTTTGCAGCGAGGTTAATCGCTGCGGCCGAGGCGTGACATGACAATAGTCAAGTTGGTGGGCGGGAAAGGGCTGGTGCCTGGGCGATGGCTTTGGCATAGCCATAAAGCAAGGAAAATACCGGTCGGAGACCCGGCCTGAAAAAGGGGAATATTCGTGGCCCATGAAGCCGAAAAGGCAGTTGCCCGGCAGTCTTTGCTGCTCAGGAGCTTGCCAGAGCAACATGTAGATACGTTACTGAGCCAAGCCATCTGGCGCGAATACGACCGTGGGGAAACCATCTTTCTGCAGGAAGAGACGGCTCAGGCCGTTCACGTGGTTCTGGCTGGGTGGATCAAACTGTTCCGGATGTCTCCGTCCGGTGCCGAGGCAGTGGTCAGCGTGTTCACCAAGGGCGAAAGCTTTGGCGAGGCGGTGGCGTTGCGCAATATGCCCTATCCGGTCTCGGCCGAGGCCGTGTCGCGTTGTCAGGTGATGCATATCCCGATCCCTGTGCTGATATCTCTGATGAAGGAAGACCCCGAAATCGGTATCTCGATACTGGCGGCAACGTTTACTCACCTGCATTCACTGGTGGCGCAGTTGGAGCAACTGAAGGCGCAAACCGGGGCACAGAGGGTGGCAAAATTCCTGCTGGGTCTTTGCGATCGCGACAGCGGTGCCTGCGAGGTGGTGCTGCCCTATGACAAGATGCTGATCGCCGGACGCCTTGGAATGAAGCCCGAAAGCCTGAGCCGCGCATTTTCGCGCCTCAAGGCAACCGGAGTCGTCATCGATCGCAACCACGCGCGGATTTCAGATGTCACTTCTCTTCTGGAATATGCTGAAAGCGACCCGATGGACAAATGACCGGACTGTCCTGTCACTTCGCTGATTAAGCCTGAACTTTGTCTTCCCATCATGCAAGTTTCTTACATGGCTTCGACCCGTTTTGAGCCGGGGCCCTGTGCACAAGTTCCATTCCGGAATATTTGGAACCGTTGCGAGGTACTGAACAACCCGTCAAGCAATGGCTGCGCAGGCTCTCTCGGCCCATGCACGCCCGGAGGGTGATAGCTGCGAACCGATCCGGCGCAGGACCTCGGCGTTGTATGCGTTCAGCCAGCTTTGTTCCGCTTGGGACAACTTGTCAGCAAGCAGCATATCAGTCTGGATCGGTATCCATGTGAGGTTGGAAAACGCCATGAAGCCATCGTCCTCTTCGACGATCTCGAACAGGTTTTCGATACGGATGCCAAACCGGCCCATCTCATAAAACCCCGGCTCGATGGACAGGATCATACCCGGCACAAGATCCACCGGGTTGTATGGCTTGCCTATACGCTGCGGGTGTTCGTGTACGGAAAGGCGATGCCCGATGCCATGTCCGGTTCCGTGATCATAGTCCAACCCCAGATCCCACAAAGGGCGGCGGCAGATGGCGTCGATGTGGTGGCCCTGTGTGCCGGGTGGAAACCGCAGTGTTGCAAGGGCGTGGAACGCTTTAAACACGGCGGTATAGGCGCGGTCATACCCATCCGGCCTGACCTTTCCGAAGGCAAAGCTGCGGGTGGCGTCGGTTGTGCCGGTCTCATACTGGCCGCCGGAATCCAGCAGATATGTCCCTTCAGGGTCAATTGTTGCCGCATCCTCCGGAATGGTCGCGTAATGGCACATGGCAGCATTCGCACCCGCGGCCGAAATGGTATTGAAGCTTTCCTCAAGATACCCGGCACGGTCGCGGCGGCAGGACTGAATTTTGTCTTTTGCTTCAAGCTCGGTCACTTGTCTGTTGAGAGTGGCTCGCGCCGGGATTTCAGCATTTAGCCAACCACAGAACTCGGTCCAAGCGATGGCATCTTGAAGGTGACAGGCACGCAGGCCTTCTATTTCGACCGGATTTTTCCGGGCCTTGAAAAGCGTCAGCGGACTGCTGGCCGCTCGACCTTGCGCAGATGACCGGTCGAGGGCCAGACGCACCGCAGCCGGGGAAAATTCGCCATCGTATTGCACGCACGCGCCACGACCCGACAACTCCGAAAGGGTCGGTAGAAATGCTGCTGGCGGATGCAGCGTCACGGTGTCGGGCAGATGATCGCAGATTTCTGGGCTGAATTTTTTGGTTTCGACGAACCAGTCAACCTGACCCGATGAACGCGCCAACAAAAAAGACTGTGGAACCGGACAATAAGCCACATCCGAACCGCGCACATTGAGAAGCCATGCTATGTTGTCCGGCTGTGTTTCCACCAGCAGATCGACCTCGCCGCTTTGCAGGGTTGCGACAAGCTGAGAGATCTTTTCATCCGCGCCTACACCCGTGAATTGTGTCGGAAAGGCAGAGATGATGCCGTTGGGCGGCGCGGGCTGATTGGGCCAGATCGCGTCAACAGGGTTGTCTTCAACGGCGACAAAACGGGCGCGCGATCCATTCAGCGCATCCGTGAAGCGGTCATGCAAAACGGGCGGCAGGTGCATGGCGTCAAACCCGACGGACCAGCCCTGTTCGGCAACGGTGGCCAGCCAGAATTCAGGCGGCTCGTCGTGCAGATGGTGATGCGAGAACAAAGGTTCCGGGCATTGATTGGCAGCCTGAACCACATATCGTCCATCAACAAACATGGCGACAGTGTCACCTGTCACGATGGCCAGTCCGGCAGTACCGGTGAAGCCGGTCACATAGGCCAGCCGTTCGTCATGCGGCGCGACGTATTCGGCCTGATGCGCATCGTAGCGGGGCAGAACAAATGCATTAAGACCACGGGTGCGCATCTCGTCGCGCAGGGCTGAAACGATCCGAGCGCGGTCAGGCATGGGCGTTGATCTCTTTGACGTGGTGGCAGGCGACCCGGCCGCGATTTTCGAACGGCATCAGGGCAGGAGTATCGGTCCTGCAAATCTCGGATGCGTGGCGACAGCGGACATGGAACGGGCAGCCCGATGGCATGTTCAGGGGCGAGGGCAACTCTCCTTCAAGCGGGATGGCCTTGCCCCGATCATCCGGGTTCAGGGATGGCGCGGCAGACAAAAGCGCCTGACTGTAGGGATGGGCAGGGGCGGAGAACAATGTCTCGCTATCGCCGATTTCGACGATCCGGCCCAGATAGATCACCGCAACGCGATTTGACACATGCCGCACCAGTCGCAGGTCGTGAGCCACAAACAGGATGGTCAGGCCCAGTTTTTGCTGCAGGTCCAGCAGCAGGTTGACCACCTGCGCCTGCACCGACACATCCAGCGCCGAAACCAGTTCATCCGCAATCAGCACTTCGGGCTCGACCGCCAGTGCGCGGGCAATGGCGATGCGCTGTCGCTGGCCACCGGAAAACTCGTGCGGCAGTTTGTGCTGAGCGTCCTGAGGCAGACGCACAAGGTCCAGCAGTTCCGCGACACGGGCGGGGATGTTCGCTTTGGTGCGCATGTCGTGGACCGCCAACGCCTCGGACAGAATCTGGCCCGTTGTCATGCGTGGGTTCAGCGAGGAATAGGGGTCCTGGAACATCATCTGAACGCGCCGGTTGTAACTGCGGTCGCCGCCTGCATCTTCGAAGATATCCTGCCCCTCGAAACGGATCGTCCCGTCACTGGGGCTATGCAATCGAACGATGCAGCGGGCCAGCGTGGATTTCCCGCAACCGGATTCGCCGACGACGCCAAGCGTTTCACCCCGGATAAGATCCAGGCTGACGCCATTCAGCGCCCGCACCACGCGACCCGGCCGGCCGGTGGCAAGATCAGAAAGGCTGCGACCCAGGGCAAACCGCTGATGCAGGTCGCGTATTTCGATCACGGCATTGTTCATGCGGCGTTTCCTTCGGCCTTGGTCACAGGGTTGAAGCAGGCCACCTGCCTGCTGTCCGCGATCACCGACAGAACCGGGCGGTCCTGCTGGCAGGGCTGGATGCAGGCCTCGCAGCGTGGCGCAAAGGCGCATCCCTGCGGAAGCGCGTCCAGAGATGGAGGAACACCCGGCACGGAATAAAGCGGCGTCCGAGGTGTAAGATTTTCCGGAACCGAGCGCATCAGGCCAACTGTGTAAGGATGGCGGGGTTCGCGCAGCACATCCCGAACCGGCCCCTGTTCGACGATCCGGCCTGCATACATAACCGCCACGTTGTCACAGGTTTGGGCGACCACGCCCAGATCATGAGTGACAAGGACGACGCCCATTTCCATCTCGTCCGCCAGACGCAGAATCAGATCGAGGATCTGCGCCTGAATGGTCACATCCAGCGCCGTAGTCGGCTCATCCGCCAGCAGCAACCTGGGGTTGGCGGCCAGTGCGATTGCGATCATGACCCGTTGGCGCATACCACCGGAGAACTGGTGCGGGTAATCCCTGAGCCTTTGCGCCGCCGAGGGGATACCGACCAGATCCAGCATCTCGACCGCCCGGTCGCGCCGGGCTTTTCCGGACAGATCCGTATGTGCGCGCAATGTCTCCTCCAGTTGCAGACCCACTGTCAGCAATGGGTTCAGCGAGGTCATGGGTTCCTGAAAGATCATCGCGATCTCGCGCCCCTGGACCTGCCGCAGAGCGCGGTCCGGCAGCGGCACCAGATCGCGGCCCTGCCAGCGGACCTGCCCGCTGACATCGCCATAACGCCGCGCCAGTCCGATGATCGAGCGCAGGGTGACGCTTTTGCCTGAACCGCTTTCACCGACCAGCCCCAGAACCTCGCCACGAGCCACGCTGAAGCTGACGTCGCGCAGGGCCGGCAGTTCCCGGCCGTTGCGGTGGAAAGTGGTGTTAAGCCCCTGAACCTCGAGGATGGGAGTTCGTTCAGTCATCTCTTATCCCCGTGGTCTCAGCAGATCGGCCAGCCCGTCGCCCAGCAGCGAAAAGCCAAGGCCCGTCAAAACGATTGCCAAACCGGGCATCAGGCTGAGCCACCATGCGGTCGAGATGAAATTGCGCCCCTCAGCGATCAGCACGCCCCATTCCGCCTGCGGTGGCTGCGCGCCCAACCCAAGATAGCCCAGCGACGAACCCAGCAAGATCACCAGCGCCATGTCAGTCATCCAGTAGACAATGACCGGGGTGATGGCATTGGGCAGCAGGTGACGGAAGATGATGCGCCGGTCGGAATAGCCCATGACGACCCCGGCGGCCGCATAGTCATTGCCCATCTGCGCGATCACCTCGGCCCGCATCAGACGCGCGTAATAGACCCAGTAGACCACAGATATGGCGATATACATGTTGATAAGGCCCGGCCCCAAAACGGCGACCACCGCGATCACGAGCACCAGAAATGGAAATGTGATGACCGCATCGACGATCCGTCCGAAGATCAGATCGGCAATGCCCCGGTAATATCCGACCAGAGCTCCGATGATGACACCCGTCACCAGAGCAAAAACTGTGCCGAAGATCGCCATTTGCATATTGACCTGATAAGCCCAGATCACGCGGGACAAGCTGTCACGGCCTAGCAGGTCGGTGCCGAACGGGTGCTCCCATGATGGCGGCTGACGCACCGCCAGATAGTCAATTGCATTTGGATCGTAAGGAGCAAACGCTCCGGGAAAGATGGCCAGCAGGGTCGAAAACCCGATGATCAGCAAACCGGCCACAAAACCCGGCTTGCGCAAGGCGGCGCGGGCAAGGGATGGGCGGTCGGCTGTGAAAGGCACGTCACTCATTGCAGGCGCATCCTTGGGTCCAGGCGGCTTTGGAACAGGTCCGTCATCAGAAAGACCAGCGAAACCAGAAGCGCGAAGGTCAGGGTCAGCCCCTGTATCAGCGGGTAGTCGCGCGCAAAGATCGCTTCCAGCATCAGCCGTCCCATTCCGGGCACCGCAAAGACAGTCTCGGTAACCAGCGTTCCGCTCATCAGATTGCCGATGGACAGGCCCAGCAGGGTGACCGTGGAGATCAGCGCGTTGCGCAACACGTGACGGCCAAGGATCAGGCGCGGCGGCAGACCCTTGGCGCGGGCGAACTGGACATACTCGGCATCCAGAACCTCGATAATCGCGCTGCGCAAGTTCCGCATGATGATGGCCGAAGTATAAAGCGCCACGGTCACCGAAGGCAGAAACAGGTGATAGAGACGCTCACCAAACGTGTCGCCATAGCCACCCACCGGGAACAGGCGCAACTGCGCCGCCAAAAAGGTCAGCAGAACCAGTCCGATGTAAAACACCGGCATCGACAGGCCGATCTGGAACACAGTGCGGATCACCGCATCGGGCCAGCGGCCGCGATTGAGCGCCGCGACAAAGGCCAGCGGACCAGCGATGATCAGGGATAGCACAACCGAGTAAATCGTCAGGAAAACCGTGATCGGCAATCGATCGGCAATGACGCCCACGACATCCGTCCGCATCAGGATCGAACGGCCCAGATCGCCCTGCAGAGTATTGGTCAGAAACAGCCAGAATTGCACTGGCATCGGTTCCGTCAGACCCAGTCTTTCCCGGATTGCAGCAATATCGGCGTCAGATGCGCGGTCCCCGGCCATGGCGATGGCCGGATCACCGGGCAACAGGCGCACCAGCATGAATATGATGATCATGACCAGAAAGAAGGTCGGGATCATCAGCAAAAGCCGTTTGAAGATGTAGGACAGGCTGGACAATTCGACGCTCCGCAAAGGGCCCCGCCGCAGGGTGCGGCGAGGCAAGGGATCAGCTCTTAGCGGCTGACTGTGGCTTCATCGAAGATGTTATTGCCAAGCGGGGTCTGAACATAGCCCTCGACCGCCGTCCCCAGCGCGACAGCGAAAGGTGTTTCATACATGAACAGCAAGGGGGCTGCCTCGGCATAAAGTGCCTGCATGCGGTCGAACTTGGCCTTTCGAGAGTCCGGGTCCATGTCTTTGGCGGCCTCTTCGAACAGGGTGTTGAACTCTGCGTTCTCCCAACCGGTGCCGACAGCCTTGGCAGTCGGTGTGTAGCCCAGCCAGCCAACAACCTGGCTGGGATCGTTCACATCGTTGACCCAGCCATAGGTGTGAATGTCAAACTCACCCGAGCGGTTCTTGGCCCCGCGCGTGGCGCCGTCGACCTGTTCGACCACCAGATCAATTCCCAACTCGCCCCACATTTGCTGAAGCGCGGCGAAAATTGTTGCGTCATCGGCGGATCCGGCCAGCGTGGTCAGAGTCACCTGCGTGCCGTCCGCGACCCCGGCATCCGCGATCAACCCTTTGGCTTTTTCAAGATCATAGCTATAGAGCGGGCTCAGATCGGCCGCATATTGCGTTGCTTTGGCCATCAGCGGTGAGCTCATGGGTTGGCCCGCACCGTGCAGAACCACACCGATCAGAGCATCCTTGTTGGTGCCATAGTTCAGCGCCTGCCGCACGCGGGGGTCTGCCAGCGGGTTGGGGGAACCGTCGGCGCGTGTCTCACGGGTGTTGATCGGCGAATAGATGATCCGTGTTGACGGATACAGCTGCATGTTGATGTTCGGATCGGCCTCAAGCTCGGCCACGCGGCTGAACGGGATGAACTCGGCTGCATCCACCTCTCCCGCCTGGAGGCGCAGAATGCGGGTTGCATCATCGGGAACGATCTCGAAATGGACGCCGTCCAGATAGGGCAGGGCTTTGCCATCCGCGCCCATGCGCCAGTAAAGCTCGTTGGCGCAGAAATCCATGCTGGCCCCTTGTTCAAAGCCGCACAAATAGAACGGGCCGGAGCCGAAGCCTGCGCTTGTGGCCGCGAAAATGGCAGCGGATTTGTCCTGATCCGTTTCACCTGCGGCTGCGTCAAATGCGGCTTTCGAAACGATGGCCGTGTTGAATGTGGCCAACATCGACAACAGGGTGGGATCGGGGTCCTTCAAAGCGATGGTGATCGCGTTTCCATCCGCGGACACCGCGTCAATCGATCCCAGCAGACCGGCCCATGGGCTCAGGTCAGGGTTGCGGGCGCGATCCAGCGAAAAGACTACATCCGCGCCCGACATGGGCGAGCCGTCAGCGAACTGGATACCTTCTCGCAGGGTCAGGGATACGGTCTTGCCATCCTCTGACACTGCATAGTCTTCTGCAAGCCCGGGTTCTACCGAGTTGCCATCGGGGCTGCTGCGCAAAAGCGTGTCGAACAGGCTGCCAACCATCCAGATATCGGGGTTGCGGTCCGCGTAAATCGGATCGATCAGGCGCGATCCGTCATAGCGGGCAAAGTTCAATGTGCCCCCGCGTTCTTGCGCCAGAACGGGCAGCGCAAGCGTCGCGGCGACCGTGGCGCCCAGTAATATCTTCAGCTTCATCTTCTTCTCCTCCCGCAAATCTTCTTGCTCCTGCGGAGGGACATTAAGCGATTCTTAGTTTTACTAAAGTTTTTTTTAGCAATAGTTGAAACTTTTTTAGAGCGCGGCATTCCGGGACTGAGTTTTTCGCAGTCCTAACCGCTGTCTGGTGGCGCGGAATCCTTGATCGGAGAGGTTGTAACCCACAGTTCGACGGCCTCGGTTTCGCCCAGGACAACGGAATAGTGCGGCGTCGATGTGTCGTGATGAACCACATCGCCGGGTGACATGATGAAAACACGATCACCCAGATGGTATTCCAGTTGACCGGCTTGCAGATAGCAAAAGGCTTCACCGCTGTGGCACATACGTTCCGATACGTGCCCCGGCGGGCGATGAACGATCTGCGGGTGGAACAGAGCGCCCAGAAATCCCGGCCCGAGTTTCTCGTAAAACCGCCCGCGCAAGCCAAGGGAATAGGTCTGTCTGCTCTCCTTGGCGACAAACTCGGAAAAGACCTGTGGAACGCTCAGCAGTTGTTCGATGGTTGTTTGCAAAGCCGCAGCAATTGCCATGAGAGAGGTTAAGGAGGGAGAGCTGAGCCCACGCTCGACCTGAGACAGAAACCCCGTCGTCAGATCGGCCTTCTTGGCCACCTGATCCAGCGTCAGCCCCATCGCCTTGCGGCGTCGCCGGATCGCCTGACCCAATTCGGTCGGCTGCCCCTTGGTTTTTGCCCGCGTTGTCGGAGCTTGCATCCAGTCTCTCCTGCATTCCATTTGTTCTGACCATTGAACAGAAGAATGCGGGGAAGATCAAAATTTATTTTAGTACAGCTAAAAATCTGGCACCAAGTGTTGTCAACTTTGCCTCCTTGCCTGTTGAAAATCAAGAAACTCCCGTGAGATGGCTTGAGCCGCCATCTCCAGCAGTCGGGCTCCGTCTGTGGGCGTGGCCAAAGCAGAATGGGATCCGACCCGCCCGTCTGGGAATTCTGCGCGGTGTTCATCCGGCGGCCCGTGACGGTCTCCGCTGTGATCACGCAGGTATTGAGGGGTCAGCTTTTGCGGCGGCTCTCCTGCGCGTTCGTCGGTTATGACGCCCAACAAGGATTGCGTGATGGCAACTTCGGACGGGGTGGCGTGCATCCCTTCCCATTCTCCGTATAGCGTACGCCGCAATGCGTTGACGGGTTCAGGTTCCCACCAGCTGCGGGTGATCAAGGCGTTCGGGGGCAGGTCGGCGCTTATGGCCCGCAGGGGTGCAATGTTCGCACCATGGCCGTTAACGATGAAGATGCCAGAAAAGCCCTGCGCCAAAAGGCCTTCAATGATTTCCTTTGCATAAAGAGTGAACACATCCGGGGAAACGGAAACCGTGCCGGGAAAGGCAGCGTTGAAAGGTGCGGGCGTGTAGGCCAGGGCGGGTGCCACGATCGCGTCACACAGATCAGCGGCGCGTAGCGCGACGGCCCGGGCACAGATCGTGTCGGTCCCGATCCGCCCGATCGGCCCGTGCTGTTCGGTCGAGCCGATAGGAAGCATCACCGCGCAGCCATTGCCAAGGCGGTCGTCAACTTCGTACCAGGTCATGTGTTCCAGTTGCATCAGGTGTCCTTACGGTTACGCGCGC
The DNA here is from genome assembly GCF_059610965.1 of Ruegeria sp. CDSB136. Taxonomy (NCBI): domain Bacteria; kingdom Pseudomonadati; phylum Pseudomonadota; class Alphaproteobacteria; order Rhodobacterales; family Roseobacteraceae; genus Ruegeria; species Ruegeria sp. CDSB136. The sequence continues at coordinate 23,775 of NZ_JBXWOP010000008.1, read as the reverse complement.
TTTCCCTTTTTGTACCGGGGCGTTACGCTGCGTGCATGGAAGATTCCGCACCCATCGAAGGGGAAAAGCCCCGGCTGGATCAGGTAATCGGCGCAGCGGTCAAAGCCCATAGGGTTCTGGCCGGCCTGACGATCGCTGAACTGTCGGCGCGCGCCAATGTCTCGCCAGCGATGATTTCCAAGATCGAGCGGGGACAGGTATCCGCTTCGCTGAATTCGCTTGAGGCGTTGGCGAAGGCCACGGGCGTTCCGCTGATCAATTTCTTCGCCGGAACTGCCGAAGTGACGGATGTATCCTTTGTGGCCGCCGGCGAGGGCATGACGGTTCAGCGTATGGGTAGCGATTTTGGGCATGCGTTCAAACTGATCGGACGTGCCGAAGCCAGCCACGTGAGCTTTGAGAGCTTTCTTGTCACGCTTGAAGGCCCCTTGCCGCCGGGCCCGCTTTATCAGCATGAAGGGGCAGAGTTTGTGCATGTAACCGAGGGCGAAATGATCTTTCGGTGCGGCGAAGGCTTGTACCACATGCGCCCCGGCGACAGTCTGAGTTATGATTCCAGTACGACCCATGGGGCGGTTGAGCTTAAGACGGACAAGGTCAGTTTTATTTCGCTTCTGGCCAAAGCAGTGCCTGGCTAGACCGTCCGCTCCGGCCGGAGCGGACGGTTCTAAATATGGGGATCAAAGCCCCCATTTTTCCTTGTTGGCCTCAAAGAACCCCTGCGCCTTTTTCACTTTGATCCAGTTGTTCACGTAATTGATCCACACCTGATCGTCCTGTGGCAGCAGCATGGCGATGGGCGAAGGAGAACGGGCCTCGGCGCCTGCAACGGGGACAACCGGAAATTTGGCTTCCAGCGTCGCGCCTTCGATGTTTGACGTGATAAAGACGTCGGCACGTCCGGCCAGAACCTCCTGAAATCCGCGGGCAGGGGCCTCGACCACCTTGATATCCGCGTTCGGGAACCATTCGCGCGCGCGTTTTTCGAATGTGGTGCCAAGGGTTGTTGCAACCTTGACGTCAGGCTGGTTGATCGAGTCGTAGCCGTTGAAACGGTCGGCCTTGTCCTTGGTCGTGAAAGGATAGAGTTCGACCGAGATGTAGCTTTCCGAGAAACCCGCAACTTTCATGCGCGGCGGCGAGATCGAAGCCGAACCGGTCATGTGGTATTTGCCCGAGACCACGCCGTTGACCAGCGTTTTCCAGTCGGTCGGAACAAACTCGACCTCGACCCCCAGGTCGTTGGCCAGCTCGGTCATGATGTCGATGTCATACCCTTTGTAGCTGTTGGTCGCAGGGTCGCGCAGGGTCATCGGGTTCCAGTCACCGGTTGTGCCAACCTTCAGGACACCGCCATCAAGGATTTCGTTCAGCGCTGACTGGGCCTGTGCGGCCCCGGCAAGGGCCAGTCCGATGGCTGCCGCAGCGGCCGTCCTGAGTAGGTTTTTCATCTGAGTGCTCCCGTTGGTTGTTCATTGATTGCCGTTGTATACTAGCATTTTTGATGCTTGATTTAACGTCAAGTGCAACGATAACCTCAAGAAAAATATTTCTTCCCAGGAAAACTTCATACCAAGGGAGCCCGGCCAGTGAGCGAAACGGCAATCGAACTTGTGAATGTCAATAAATGGTACGGCGATTTCCATGTTTTGAAGGACATCAATCTCAGCATCAAGTCGGGCGAAAAGGTTGTGATCTGCGGCCCTTCGGGGTCCGGCAAATCGACCGTGGTGCGCTGTATCAACCGATTGGAAGAACACCAGAAAGGCACCATCCGTGTTGATGGAATTGAACTGACGAATGACCCCAAGTCCGTGACGGCCATCCGGTCCGAGGTCGGAATGGTGTTTCAGCAGTTCAATCTATTCCCGCACCTGAGCGTTCTGGAAAACCTGACCCTTGGCCCGATCAAGTCACGAGGAATGTCGCGTGCCGACGCCGAGGCTCGGGCGAGGCATTATCTGGAACGGGTTCACATCCCGGATCAGGCCGAAAAACGCCCCGGCCAACTGTCCGGCGGACAGCAGCAGCGCGTCGCCATCGCGCGGTCGTTATGCATGGAACCCCGGGTCCTGCTGTTTGACGAACCCACGTCGGCACTGGACCCCGAGATGATTTCCGAAGTGCTTGATGTGATGGTGGCACTTGCGCAAGAAGGCATGACCATGGTCGTGGTGACCCATGAGATGGGCTTTGCCCGCAAAGTGGCAGACAACATGGTGTTCATGGATGCGGGGCAGATTGTCGAACAGGGCAACCCCGAGGAGTTCTTTGGCGCCCCCCGATCCGAGCGCTGCCAGAAATTTCTCAGCCAGATACTGCAACATTGAGGGGGCCAAACGCGATGAAAAGAAACCTTCTTCTTCTCCTGTCGTTTCTGGCGCTTGCAGCTTGTTCCAGTTCTTCCACATGGGGATGGTATGTCATCAATCCGATGACCGAAGCGGGCTGGATCAATGTCAAATTCCTGATTTCCGGCATGGGCGACACCATCTTGATTTCAGTGATCGCCGCTGTCATTTCGATTGTTCTGGGGCTGATCGTGGCATTGCCGGGGCTGGCCAAAAGCAGGGGCTGGCGTTTGGTGAACCGGGTCTATGTCGAACTGATCCGCTCGATCCCGCTGCTGCCCATGCTGTTCTGGGTCTTCTACGGCCTGCCGATCGTTTTTCGTGAAATGGGCCTGAACATACCGATTGATCCGTTCTGGGGCGCGATCATCACGCTCGCCTTGTCCGATAGTGCATTTACAGCCGAGATTTACCGGGCCGGTATCCAGTCGATTGCCAAGGGACAGACCGAGGCGGCCCAGACCATCGGCCTGAACTATCTTCAAACCATGCGCTATGTGATCCTGCCTCAGGCGATCCGGCGCATTTTGCCACCGCTGGCGAACCAGTTCATCTACATTGTCAAGATGAGCGCCTTTGCCAGCGTCATCGGCATGCAGGAACTGACGCGGCGCGCGAACGAGCTGGTGGTCACAGAATACCGGCCGCTTGAGATCTATTCGCTGCTGATCCTTGAATATCTGATCCTGGTTCTGATCATCAGCGCCGGAGTGCGCTGGCTGGAACGCCGCATGGGATCGGACGAACGCGGCTGAAGGAGGACGACATGGACTGGAATGACTTCATGGCCGGGATTGAGGCCGACATCGCAACATATTCGAAAGAAGTGCCCGAGACGGTCAAAGGCTTTGGCATCATGGGTAAGGCCGCCAAGTCCAACGGCGCGCTCAGCGAAAAAACCAAAGAGTTCATGGCGCTCGGGATCGCAATTGCGACACGGTGTGACAGTTGTATCGGCTTTCACGTCCGTTCTTTGGTGCGCCTCGGTGCCAGCCGGGGAGAACTGTGCGAGGCGCTGGCCATGGCGACCTATATGGGGGGCGGCCCGTCTTATGCCTACAGCGCCAAGGCGCTCAAGGCGTTCGACACCTTTTCAAAACAAGCTTAACGGCTGATCGTGATGCCCGCGCGGCGCGCCGTTGTTCGCAGCTGATCCAGCAAGTCCGCGTCGCGCTGAACGTACCGCGTTTCTGTTACCGTCAGCGCGCCGGGTGTTACCCGATCTTCGAACAGCATCATCGCCAATGCGGAACTGTCACGCACGGATGACCAGATCATGCCATCTGCGGCGGGATTGTCTTTCCAGATCAAGGCGGCAAGCTCCCGGCAAGTGGGATAGTTGCTTTCATCGTAGGTAAGCAGGTCAGCTTCCGCGATGCCCCAAGCGGCGAGTTCCGGCGTAAACAAACGAACCAACTGAAGTTCCCGCCTGGTCGTTAACCGGCTTGCTGCATAGTCATCAAGACGGTTACGAGGGAATGTCTGATACTTGGCCGGACGTTCTCGGAACAGTGCTTTATAAGCCGCGCCATCAAATGTGGTAGCGGAGTAAAGAGTGGGAACTATTTTGCCCTCGAGATCCTGAAAGGGGGCGAAGCGGGACGTGCCGTAACCGGGATTGAACTGATCACCATCCAGAACGTCTCGGTGCAGGCGAAAGACCTCTCGCCCGCTTTCCAGCGCAAAGTAGGGATGCTGTCCGGCCGCATTCGGAAGTATCACGCGCCGTCAGCCTGCCGGCGTTTCAAACGCGCGCGCAGCGGCATCGACAACCCGCGCGTCACCGGCCTGAACAAGGTCAATCGGCCGAGCACCATCCAGCGCGTTTTGGGGCGCGACAAGCCAAAAGGCAGTTTGCCAGGGAGTCAAATCCTGCGGAAGCGCAGCAAGCACGTCCGCCAAGGTCGCATAGGGCCGCCCATCAGCATTAAATTGGAACGCCGGATACAGGTCCTTGCCCTGCAGTTTGACCGAAAAGATCTTTCCGGCCTTTTTCCAGTCGTTCGCCGTGGCTGACTTGTTTCTCGATGTGCTGCCAGACATGGCATGGATCTGGGCGCTTGTAAGGACCTCAAAATCGCTCAGGAACTCAGCGCGCAGCCGGGCGTTGTCGTCGTCAATCTTTGCCTCGACCTGATCGAACGCGTCCGTGTCGAGATAGGCATCGATCATCGCGTCAATACGCTCCTGAGCGCGCTCCAGCTTTCGTCTGGCAACCGAGGATGCGATGAGATGAAATGTCCTGGGCGACATGTCCCGAACACCGCTGATAAGGATCAGGGATTTGTCCTTTTGGGCAAGCCGAACCGCTTCCTGCGCGGAAAGATCGCGTTCGGTATCTTCTGCGACATCATAAAGATGAAGAATCCTGGACATCACAAGCTTCCTTATATTTCATATATGACAATATAGATAAGAAGTATCAGAAAACAACCATTGCGAAGCCGTTGTCGTTGGCCAAAGCGAGTACCTAAACGATACATACCCATGTTATTAACATAATCATGATTATGCGGGATATCCAGACGAACGCCATTTAGAGTTGTATTTTCATTAAACCTCGGGAAAAAGCAACGTTAGCTACTGCCGTGACGCATGCATTTCGCGTTTCCGGTTGCGCGTGCGTACGGTCGCCTCCTCTGAGCCGTCGTGATATGTGCCAAACCACTTGTCCCAGGGCATTTCCGCGTTGCCGTAGTTGCATTCGTAGTATCTATGATGCAACTGATGAAAAAAGGCACCGATCAGGAGTGCTTTGCGGTCGTGGGCCCAGATTGCTTCGTATCCCGAATGGGATGACGCGGCGCCCAGCATCAGCCAATATCCCAGAAAGATCATGTGAACCGGATGACTTGGCAATACCAGAACGATCAGGATCGCGCTGAGATAGCCGAACGCCTCGACCGGGTGCATCGACATGCCCGACCAGGGTCCGGTGTTTACGTTGCGGTGATGAACGGCGTGAACCTGTCTGTAAATGAACGGTTGATGCAGAAAAAGATGCACCATGTAGAAATGAAAACTCTGCCATATGGCGAGTATCGGGAACAGTAGAATAAACCAGACCGGATGAGCGCCAAAGCTAAGCGTCGCGACGTAACCATTGGCATACATCCAGCGCAAAAAGCACTCGAGCGCCGACAGGATCGTGGCACCGTAGACCAGCGAATAGTACATATTGTCCCAGGTCTGATAGCCGAACTTATAAAGCGCATTCTTGCGCTTCATGTAGGGTCTTGGGTCGTATTTCAGCAGCTTGCCCTGCCCGTCAATTCCGTAGAACCAGAAATGCAGCCCACCTGCGACAATGATCAGCAGAGCCCAGTTTCGGATGAAAACCCATGACATCCACCCGAACGCGAATTGCGTTTGTTCGGGGCCAACGGGTTGCATCCAGAACGCCACGACAAACGACAGTGCCAAATAGATCGAACGATCGGAAACCTGCAGGTAATTCTGCCAAAGCCACTTAGCCAGAACACCAGGTTTCGGTGGCCAATGCCAATATGGCGCGTGGTTCACTGGCAATTCAGGGTGCCAGTGCCACTCACGGCTCATCGGACCAGGCTCGGGGCGATGGGCGGCATTTTCCGTTGGGTTGGTGTCCGCTGTCGTCATGTCCAATCCCCTACTCGCGATTTAGCAGCACCAGCTTGCCGGATAGAATGGCCCTGGCGGCCACAGCTATAATATGCCTGAGCCGGTTCAACGCCCGACGTGATCAGGTCATTCAGCGGCTTTCAGCGCCTTGCCTTGCGGGATCACCTCATAGCCGGGCTCTTCGGGTTCATCGTCTTCCATCTCGGTCGGGAAGCCGGGTGCAAGGATCTCCAGGCCTGTGACCTCTTCCAGGCGCCTGATAATGTTGGGCGACAACTCACGTTCGCCAAAACGTTCGATCCCGTCCTCGAAAATCTGAACCAGCATGGGCGAGATTTCCAACGGGACGTTGTGGCGGTCGGCAACCTGCTGAAACAGGCTCACGTCCTTTTTGACCAGATCCATGGTGAACGAGATATCGCGTGATCCGTTCAGGATGACCTGACTCTCGGTCTCATGAACAAACGATGTGCCGGAACTGATCTTGATCGCTTCATAGGTGGTATTCAGGTCCATACCTGCGGCTTTGGCCGTGACCAGAGCCTCGCAGCAGGTCACCAGATTGGCTGTGGCCAGATAGTTCGTCAAAACTTTCAGGACCGAAGCCGACCCCAACTCACCGGTATGCAAAATACGGCGGCCCATGGTCTTGAGGAACGGCGCGATACGCTCGAACGTTGCGCGATCACATCCCGCAAAGATCGAGATATTTCCTGTCGCCGCGCGGTGGCATCCGCCTGAGACCGGGCAATCCACTGCCGCCCCGCCCCGCTCCATCACCATGGCACCCAGGCGTTTGACTTCAGCCTCATCCGTGGTGGACATCTCCATCCAGATTTTGCCGTCGGTTACTTCCGGCAACATCTGCTGCATGACGGCGTCCGACGCAGCAGGCGTCGGCAGGCAGGTAATGACCGCATCACAATCCCGCATCAGTTGCGCCGGTCCTTCCGCCTTTTTCGCACCACGGACCACGAATGCATCAACCAGTTCTTCGTTCAGATCATGGACTGTCAAGTCCATACCATTGCGCAGCAGCGAACCCGAAAGCTTGCCGCCGACATTACCCAGACCAATAAATCCAACTTTCATAAGCGCGTTCCCCAGGGTGTCCGGTCTGATCAGGCCGGTGAAATTTCCGTTTGCGCACCGATTTAGCGACGTTGAAGCGAAAAAGTAAAACGAATAAAAAGAGCAATAATCACAAATTCTCTTTGGTGCTGAACGTGTCCAATTCCCCAAATCTTGTCTGGCTCAGATCGTTTGAATGCGCAGCGCGGCATATGAGCTTTACGGCCGCGGCGAAGGAACTGGGTATAACGCAAACGGCACTCAGTCTGCATGTCCGCTCGCTGGAGGCGCAGTTGGGGTGCAAGCTTTTCTTTCGCGCGGCCAGAAACCTGAGCCTGACAGAGGTCGGACAGGCCTACGCCTATTCCGTGCGGCGCGCGCTGAGCGATATTACGGTATCGACCGCCAGCCTTTTCGGGTCCGGAAGCGCGCAGATTCTAACCGTGCGGGCTCCAATCTCGACAGCGACGCTCTGGCTGGCACATAGGCTGCCGAAATTTACCTGCAGCCAGCCCGATGTATCCATTCGGCTGGTCTCGAACATTTGGGCGGATTCGGCTGGTCACGAAAACGTGGATGTCGAGTTGCGCGTGGGGGTTGGTGACTGGCCTGATGCGCGAACCCGAAAAATCTCGACCGAGCGTATCGTACCTGTCGCGGCGGATTCGGCGTCGGGGCAAAGCATTCCGGTTGCCGAACTCCGCAAGCAACCGCTTGTGCAGATTCTGGGATTTCAGGACATGGGGCAGAAGTATTTCGAAGCGTTGGGCATACCGTATTCTGAACCCTTGTCCCCCTACTCCGTCGATACAACCGTCGCCGCGATCGGCGTCGTTGCGGCGGGCGGAGGGTACGCAATGGTGCTGGAAAGGTTCGCGCAAACCGCGATCGAGTCCGGACAGGCCATCGCGATTGTCGGCGATGCGGTCCCAATCAATCAATCCCACTTTCTTGTTGAGACAAGCGGAACAGGCGCAAATGAGCCTGTGAAGCAACTGTTCGAAACCTGGCTGGAACAGGAGTTTTCAGAGCCTCAATAGGCATGACCCGAACCAGATCAGATGTGAAAAAACTGGCTTTCAATCGCTACGGCAAGATCCGTTTTCAAGTGGGAGGTCGAATCTGAGATGCCACGAGGGGGAAAAGCAACTGCATGCCGCAGCGATTGAGTGTGAGCGGCGTCAATGCCAGTGGCTATGTGAAGTGACGTTTGATTGAGGCCAAAATATGACCCATTCTACTAATTCTTTAATTTGTAAAAAATTTTAACAATGACAGTGCTTTAAGCGATTTCACCATTTACTGTCAGAACGATATTTCGGGGCCGGATTTTGCCCCGCGAATGATCAAACGATCTGGGTGCTGTGCGAGATATTTTTAACAATCATATAGTTTTCCAGACCCTCCGTCCCGCCTTCCCGGCCGTATCCACTGGATTTGACCCCGCCAAAAGGTGTTTCCGGCAATGATGCTTCCAGCGTGTTGAAGGATAGGTTTCCGGCTTCGACTTCATCGGTCATCCGGTCAATATAGTCGGCCCTGTTTGAAAACCCGTAAGCGGCAAGACCAAAAGGTGTCGCATTCGCCTTGGCTATGGCTTCGTCCAGTGAAGCGACCGGATTGATCACAGCCAGCGGGCCAAATGGCTCTTCCTGCATCACGCGGGCGTCGTCAGGCACATTCGTCAAAACGGTCGGCGCAAAGAAATAGCCTTTTGCTCCGATCCGACCTCCCCCGGTGCAGATCGTTGCTCCGGCATCACGGGCATCTTCCACAAGTTCGCTCAGTGCGGGAACGCGGCGGTCTTTTGCCAGCGGCCCCATTTCGATACCTTCTTCCACTCCGTTCCCTACGACAGTGGCAGCGGCCCGTTCAATGAACGTATCCAGGAATGGCTTGTAGATGCTTTCGTGCACAAAAAACCGGGTTGGCGAGGTGCAGACCTGCCCTGCATTCCTGTATTTGCGGACCGCTCCGCTAATTGCGGCTTTTTCAACGTCTGTATCTTCACAGACGATTACTGGTGCATGCCCGCCCAGCTCCATCAGGACGCGCGTCATATTCTCCGAGGCGAGCGTCGTCAGGTGGCGCCCGACCGCTGTTGACCCGGTAAAGGCGACAAGCCGTACTGGATCCTGCCGGATAAGATGGCTTGAGATCTCCGCAGGCTCACCAAAGACAAGGTTCAGGACACCCGGTGGCAAGCCGGCGTCGTGGAAGGCGCGCGCGATATGCATGGCACCTGCCGGAGTTTCCTCAGCCGCTTTCAGGATGATCGAACACCCCGATGCCAGCGCGCCTGCAATCTTGCGTGCCGGCTGGCTCATCGGGAAATTCCAGGGCGACAGGCCAAGAACCACCCCGATGGGTTGGTGGTGCACAACATATCGAACACCGGGCGCCGAAGGGATGACGCGGCCATAGGTACGCATGGCCTCGCCCGCGTCCCATTCAAAAAACTCGCAGCCGCGGATCACCTCGAGCCGGGCCTGTGCCAGCGGCTTTCCATGCTCGGCAGTGATTGAGCGGGCAATCTCCTCCTGCCGGTCGCGCATCAGGGCCGCAGCCTTGATCATGATGTCCGCGCGGTCGCGTGGCGCCGTGCGACGCCAAACGCGAAACCCCGCTTCGGCCGCAGCCAGCGCGCCATCCAGATCGGACCTGCCCGCTTTGGGAAGCCTGCCGATTTCCTCTTCCGTCGCAGGGTTCAACACGGGAATGTCGTCTGCTGCCTTGCGCCACTCACCGCCGATATAAAGTTTCAGGTCCGGATAAGTGCTCATGGCGCCCTCGCAGGTTGCAATTCAGCTTCAGGGTCTCATTTCCGCTGGCATCACCTCAACTGAATTGAAGAAATACTGATATCCGATTGCGTGATATCTGCAGGAATGGTTCAGATGTCCCCTGCTGCCGCGCGCAGGGCATCCAGAAATGTGCTGCTTGCCGGGGACAGGCTGCTTTCCCCTCTGTGAGACACGCCAACCGGGCCCGCACCAAATGGGACAGCCCAGTCCAGGCAGGCCAGCAGGCCACGGTCGATATCCAACGAGGCGACATGGGCCGGCATCAGCCCGACAAAATCGTGGGATCGCAACAGGGACCTGTTGGCAAGATAGGAGACCGATTCAATTGAAACACCCGGCTGGTACTGATCCTGCCGCACAAAATACTGGTCGGTTTGGCGGCGCAGAGTGGTTTCGACCGGTGGCAGTATCCAGCCAAAGCGTCTGAGTTCTTCGAAAGTGATATTCGGCTTGCCGACCAAAGGATGCTGCGTTCCGGTCACGGCCAATACCCGTTCATCAAAGAACTTTTCCTGCGTGATCCGTGCTCGGTGGCGATGACTGGGCAGACGACCGACAACCATGTCGATCTCGCCCGACAAAAGCGCAGGCATCAGCCCTTCGTTTGTCCCCTCGACAATTTTGACCGCGACTTTCGGCCGGTCTTTCAGCAGCCGTTCGACAGCGCGTGGCAGCAAGGTTGGTGACGCCGCCAGCAGGGTTCCCACCACAACCCGGCCGCTGTTGCCTTCGTTCAGATCATCCAATTCCTGAGCGGCATTAGAGACCTGCGCGAAGATCAGCTTGCCATGGCGGATCAGTGCTTCACCAAACACCGTGGGCACAATGCCGCGATTGGTCCGCTCAAAAAGCTTGACCTCGAAATCCAGTTCCAGGTCCTGAATCATCTTGGTGGCGGCAGGCTGCGAAATGCCCAGATCGCGCGCCGCGTTCTGGATGCTGCCGTGCTGGCCGACCGCAACCAGCAGACGCAACTGGCGCAGCTTCAACCGCGTCAGCGCGCGCTCAACGATGCGGGTATGATGTGCGACCATGAAGGCCCCTCAGATACTGATCGCTGCGGGCTGTCTTTCGATGGCGGCAATGGCGCTCATGGCAGCCAGAGCCGAACTGCGCGGGTTGTCCGGCAGCGCCTTTCCTTCGATCCTGAATGTGAAGGTGCCAAAACTGCCGCGCGCCTCGATTTCGTGGATATTGGCATTAACAGCCGGATCGGCGATCAGTTCAACCCTTGTCTCGTCAAATCCCAGCCCCGCCAAAGCGATGGCCGCCGCCACGTTGGCGTTCTTTGGATAGGCCACGGCTGCTTGCCGGGCAGTTCCGGAAAAATGTACTGCCGCTGAATTCAGGTGATCCAGATTCATTTGTTCTTCTGCAGCTGAACCGCGCCATCCCGCCGGGGGCTTGCTGCCGCGATAGATGACCTCGGTCAGCCCCCCTACCCTTGCGGCGGATAGGCAATCCAGTGCGCCGATTGCCCCGCTGGCAAGGCGCAAATGCGAATGACCGTTACGCGCCGCCAATGCCAGCGCCTGTTCAAGATCAGGGTCAGCCAATGCGCCGACTGACAGTGTTACCAGGTCGATGCCCCGTTCCAGAATGGCGGCTCCGTGTGCTTTCAGGCCCGCATGGCCCGCGCAATCGACCATCAGATCGATCCCGCCGGGCAGGTCTGAGACGCAGGAAACACGAGATGGCCCGGCCGCTTTTTCGTCAAGCAGCCGACCAGGTGAAACCAGTATGGCATCAGGCCCTTCGCCTTTTTCAAGCAAGTGCTGTGCCACGTAACGCCCGATAGCGCCTTCGCCGATAATGCCGATTTTCATAGAGCCTCCAGATGCAGCCTTAACCTATCCGAAACTGCAGGCTCTCTGTTATCGAAATATTTAATATCCAGATCCGCCCAATGCGCTTGGCTTTGTGCGTTTGACGGAACCAGAGTGTTTGCACGCTAGCGATCTGACATCTGACCTTCGGACTTCCTGCCCATGAAATATGCCAAACACGACGCCAAAGCCTATTCGCGCGAAACCATGCGGGGGATTTGGGCAGCCGCGTTGAACCCGTTCAACGAAGACCTCAGCCTGAACGAGGCCGGATTGCGCCGGAACATTCGGCACTGGATCGACGATCTGCAAATTCAGGGCCTGTTCATCGCAGGCAAACAGGGTGAGTTCTGGTCGATGTCGCTGGACGAACGCAAACGCAACATGACCATCGCCGCCGAGGAATGCGGGGACAAGGCCGGGACGATCATGTCGATCTCGGATCAGAACGTGGACACCGTGCTGGAGCTTGGACGGCATGCTCAGGACTGCGGTGCGGATTATGTGGTGGTCCACGCCCCGATGCTCAGCTTTTGTCACGACCGCGACGAGGTTTTGTACAATTACTACAAGTATATCTGCGACCGCCTGGATATCGGCATCGCCATGTGGAGCCATCCCGACAGCGGGTATCTGATGCAGCCCGAAACTTGTGCGCGTATTGCGGAGCTGCCCAACATCATGGCCATCAAATACTCGGTCCCCCGGGACATGTATGCAAAACTGACGCGGATGGTGGGTGACAAGATCCTGGTGTCCACGTCTCTGGAAGACGACTGGCTGGACAATATCGAGGAGCTGGGCTGGCAGCTTTACCTGTGTTCCTCGCCGCCCTACCAAATCCAGACGGCGAACGACTTGCGTATGCACGAATACACCGAACTGGCTTTTGCCGGAAAGCTCGACCAGGCCCGGCGCGTGCGCGACAGTCTCGATCCGGTCCGTGCCGCGATCAAACGCACCAAGCCCGGTGGCAAGCCGACAGCCCACGGAAAATACTGGCAGGAACTGCTTGGACAGGTCGGAGGGCGCGTACGCCATCCCATGCTGGAACTGACCGAGGCCGAAAAAGCCGCCGCAAGCGCCGCGTTCGAGGATTGCGGCCTTCAGCTTTGATCAATCTGATATCAGGTTAATGGATACCGACATTCCCAGAAACAAATATTTCTTTCATACGGCTTGTCCTAGGCTTTTTGACGGCACGATATAGTGTTGCTGTGCCCCAAGCACCGGTCAGGCAGGAGAAAGCACATGGGACAACACCCGACGCTGAAACCCTTCAATTTCCAGAAATGGGTGGAAGACAACGCTGACAAACTGCGCCCTCCGGTTGGCAATCAGTTGCTGCACAAGGAAGGCGACATGATTGTCATGGTTGTTGGCGGCCCCAATACACGTGTCGATTTTCACGATGATCCGGTCGAAGAATGGTTCTTTCAGCAAAAGGGCGACATGATGCTGAAGATCGCCGACGGCGGCAAAATCTACGATGTGCCGGTGCGTGAAGGCGAGGTTTTCCTGTTGCCGCCTCATGTGCGTCACGCGCCGCAGCGCCCACAGGAAGGATCGATCGGCATCGTGGTCGAAGCCCCACGTCAGCCGGGGATGAAAGAAGGGTTCGAATGGTTTTGCTTTAACTGCGAAGGCCTTGTGCATCGCGAAGAAGTTGCGCTTGATGGCCCCGAAGGGATCGTCACAGCACTGCCAAAGATTTACGATGCTTTCCATAACAGTACCGAAGCTCGAACTTGTCCGAACTGCGGAACGCTGCATCCCGGAAAGGGTAAGCCGCCTGCGGACTGGGTCCAGCTCTGAGCTGAACCGGAACAAAACAGGGAGAATACAATGAACTACCTTCACAAAGCCCTTTGCGGCGCGACTGCTGCGGTTGTGACTTCTTTTTCCGCAACGATTGCGCTGGCAGATGAGTTCCGCCTGGGTCTGATCACGCCACCGCCGCATATCTGGACCAAGGCGGCCGAGGCATTTGGCGCAGACTTGTCGGAAGCCAGCGGTGGCGCGCATAGCGTGACAGTTTTCCCGGCGCGTCAGTTGGGCAACGAAGCCGAGATGCTGCAACAGCTGCAAACAGGTGCTTTGGACATGGCGTTCATGACAGTGGCCGAAGTGTCCAACCGCGCCAAGGATTTCGGCGCGTTCTACGCCCCGTATCTGGCCAGCGATATCGGCCACGCGGGCCGCATCCTGCGCAGCGATGGCGCACGCAGCATGCTGGATCAACTTCCGGCCGAGGTCGGTGTCGTCGGCAACGGGTACGGCATGGCCAGCCTGCGCCAGATCGTTGCCCGGGGCGACGTGAACTCGGCAGAGGACCTGGCCGGTCTCAAACTGCGGATCACTCCGTTCGAGCCTATTCTCGACTTCTACAACGCCGTTGGTGCGGCCCCGACCCCGATGCCACTGCCCGCCGTTTACGATGCGCTGGCCAACGGTCAGGTCGATGCCATCGACATGGACGCAGAACTGATCTGGGTTCTGAAATATTACGAACATGCCGACACCATCGTGCAGTCGGACCACATGATGTTCCCGATGGTTGGTCTTGTGTCGGCCAAGGTCTGGGCCGGTCTGTCCGAAGAAGACCGCACCATGATCGGTGAACTGATGGCCCGTCACGTGGACAGCACCATCGACACCTATGTTGCCAAGGAACAGGAATGGCTGGATCAGGTGAAAGGCACCGGCAAAACCTATGTTCAGGTAGACAGCTCATTCTTTGGTGATGCCATTGATCAATGGAACCAGACCTGGGCCGGGAAATCAGGTGCGCTGGATCAATTGCGACAGGTTGCTGCGGAAACCGCCAACTAATACGGTACTCATGCAATTGGGGCGCAGGTGATTTGCGCCCCTTGTTTTGAGGAGTGAGCGCAATGATCCGGCGGATTTCTGCAGCATGGGCGCGTGCTGAACTGTGGCTCGCGTCTTTTCTGGCCGCCGCCATATCGGTTCTTATCCTGCTGAACGTCGTGACACGGAGCCTGGGGTCCGCTTTGTTCTGGGTGGATGAGCTGGCGATCTATGCCATGGCCTGGATGACCTTTCTCGGCGCATCCGCGGCGCTGCACTATGGTCACGCTGTGGCCGTTACGATCCTGACGGATGCCCTGCCCCCTATGTTGCGGGACTTGGCGGCCCGGCTTGTTGACCTAATCGTTCTGATCTTTGCCCTGTTCATGATCTGGTTCTGTTGGCGCTGGTATTCACCGCTGGAACTGGCGCGGCATGGGTTCGACACCAAGCAGTTTCAGGGTGCGACTTTCAACTTCATCTACGCGGAACCGACAACAACGCTGGGCGTTCCGAAATACCTGGTCTGGATGGTCATGTGGCTGTTTGCGCTGGGGGCAACGCTGCACAGCATTTCAAATCTGACCGGCCCCCGTGTCCCTCAACCCGAGGGCAACGCATGACGCCTCTGATTTTTGCCTTCAAGCTGCTGATCGCGGTTCCCGTTGCGCTGGTCCTGTCGCTGACCGCGATCTGGTACATTTGGGAAAGCGGCAACACCGTTTTGTATGACAGCTTTGCCCAGAAGATGTTCTCGGGCCTCGAGAACTATGGGCTCCTGGCCATTCCTCTTTTCATGCTGACCGGCGAGATGATGAACGAAGGTGGCATGACCCGACGGCTCATCGATGCCGCCCGGGTCTTTGTCGGCGGCTTTCGCGGCGGGCTGGCCTATATCAACCTGCTGGCCAACATGTTCATGGCCGCCATCATCGGATCGGCCACGGCGCAGATTGCCGTCATGGCGCGGGCCATGACGCCTGAGATGGAGCGGGAAGGCTATGACAAGGGCTTTGCCGCTGCCACCACAGCCGCTGGGGGATTGCTGGCACCGGTCATCCCACCATCCATGATGTTCGTGATCTTTGGCGTTCTGGCGCAGATCCCCATCGGTGACATGTTTCTTGCCGGCATCCTGCCCGGACTGTTGCTGTCGATCTCGTTTGCCGTGGTGATCGCCCTGATCGGTTTCGCGCAGGGATTTCCCAAAGGCGCCTGGTTTACGCGGCAGGAATCGATTTCGGCGCTGCTTGCCTGTTTACCGGCGGTATTGATCCCCATGGCCATTATCGGGGGTGTTCTGTTCGGTATCGCCACGCCCACGGAATCCGCCGCTATCGCGTCCCTGATCGCGTTCCTGATTGGCTGGCTGATCTACGGAGAGCTTAAGCCCAAGGCGCTGCCCCAGATGTTCCGGCGCATGGCAATCAACGCGTCTATGATCATCTTCATGATTTCTGCCGCAAGTGTTTTTGGCTGGGTAATCATCTATGAGGCACTGCCGCAGAAGCTGGCGGTCCTGATCACCTCCATTACAGATGATCCATTCCTGTTCCTGCTGATCGTTAACCTGATCCTGCTGGGGGTCGGAATGTTGATCGATGGCATCGCGGCCGTCATTCTGATCACCCCCATCCTGCTGCCCATCGCAATGAACGATTACGACATCAGCCCCTATCAGTTCGGCGTCGTCATGTGCCTGAACCTAGTTCTGGGCCTGCTGACGCCACCGGTGGGTGTCGGGCTTTACATCGCATCTTCCATGAGCGGGGCCTCACCGGGTCGCATTTTGCGATCGCTCTGGCCCTTCTTGCTGGCTGTTGCAGCGATCCTGGTTCTGCTCAGCCGTTTCCCATGGTTTTCAACCGCTCTGGTCTAACGCAGGACTACTCCAGCGACACCCACAGAACCTGCGCGTCTTCCTCGCTGGTGGATACGCATCCATGGCCCATGCTGCTGTCATAATATAGTGAATCCCCCGCCTTCATCGGCAGCGGGCGATAATGCTCCGAAACAAAGATCAACTCACCCTTCAGGACATACATAAACTCTTCCCCGGAATGCCGGATCCAGTTGTCGAATTCGGATATGTCACGCGCCTTGATTGTCGCTACATAGGGTAGCATGCGCTTGCTGGTCAGTTCCGGGCACAGCAACTCGTGCATGTAGGTGGCGGTATGCCTGATCTCGCCCGTCCCTTTAGGGGTGAAGTCCCGCCGCCCGGCGACCCCCGTCTGACCGGATTGCAGGAAAAGCTGCGGCGGGTTCATATCCAACGCCTGAGTCAACCGGCGGACAATATCGAAACTGGGGCGGGTCTGGTTGTTTTCTATCTTTGAAAGCGTCGAGCGACCAATGCCGGCGGCCCTGCCGGCCTCTTCCAGCGTCCAGCCCTTCTCACGGCGTGCATCCCGGATCGAGCGACCCAGAGCGGCTCCATCGTCCTGGTCCTGAAGTCCCGCGCCATCAGGCTGTAAATCGTCTGACATATTGAATCCCCCCACTTTCAGCAAGGATACATAGTTCCCGATTAGCCCTCAACATAACAAATCGGAAAAAAATGTTGCCTCAAGCATCCGTTTTCCACTATTGGAAACAAAATCCCCTGTTAAGGATTCGGATTTCGGAGGAGGAAATCATGTTCAGAACGTCTCTTGCAGCATCCGACCCGGTTATTGCGGCGTCGATTTCGCGTGAAGCTTCCCGTCAGGCTGAACAAATTGAGCTTATCGCGTCCGAGAACATTGTCTCGCAGGCCGTAATCGAAGCGCAGGGTTCAGTACTGACCAACAAATATGCCGAAGGCTATCCCGGTCGTCGCTACTATGGCGGATGCGAATATGTGGATGAGGTCGAGGTTGAAGCCATCGAACGGCTGAAGTCGATTTTCGGCTGCGGATTTGCCAATGTGCAGCCGCATTCCGGCGCGCAGGCCAACGGTGCCGTCAAGCTGGCGTTGCTGAGCCCGGGTGACACGATCCTGGGCATGTCGCTGGATGCCGGCGGCCACCTGACTCATGGCGCGAAACCTGCGCAGTCGGGCAAATGGTTCCGTCCGGTTCAGTACGGCCTGACCGACGCGGGTCTGATCGACTACGATCAGGTCGCCGAACTGGCACGCGCAGAGAAACCCAAACTGATCATCGCGGGCGCGTCGGCCTATTCGCGCAAGATCGACTTTGCCCGGTTCCGTGAAATCGCCGACGAAGTCGGGGCGTGGCTGCTGGCCGACATGGCCCATATCGCGGGTCTGGTCGCGACAGGTCTGCACCCCTCGCCTGTCGGACACGCGCATGTCGTGACGTCGACAACCCATAAAACGCTGCGCGGTCCGCGCGGCGGCATCATCCTGACCAATGATGAAGCGCTGGCGAAGAAGATCAATTCCGCTGTGTTCCCCGGCCTTCAGGGTGGCCCGCTGATGCACGTCATCGCAGGCAAAGCAGTCGCGTTTGGCGAAGCTCAGAAGCCGGAATTCAAGGAATACATGCAACGCGTCGTCGACAGCGCCGAGGCATTGTCCAATGTGATGATGTCGCGCGGCTGTGACATCGTTTCGGGTGGCACGGACAACCATCTGATGCTGGTCGATCTTCGACCCATCGGGGTGAAGGGCAACGCGGCCGAGGCGGCGCTGGAGCGCGCCGGGTTCACCTGCAACAAGAACAGCGTGCCCGGAGACCCGGAAAAGCCGACGGTCACAAGCGGAGTCCGCCTGGGCACCGCCGCCGGATGCAGCCGTGGCTTCGGTCCCGAAGAGTTTAAGAAGATCGGCCATCTGATCGGCGACGTTCTGGATGCGCTTGCACAGTCGCCGGATGGGGATGAGACCGTCGAGAAGGCAACCCGCGAACAAGTCCGCGCCCTGTGCGCGAGCTACCCGATCTACTGAGAGCAAGCCCATGAATACCTACGATCTTATCGTTATCGGTGGCGGACCCGGCGGCTATGTCGCCGCGATCCGCGCAGCTCAGCTGGGTCTGAAAGTGGCCTGCGTGGAAGGACGCGGGGCACTGGGCGGAACCTGTCTGAATGTGGGGTGCATTCCCTCCAAAGCCTTGCTGACCTCCTCGGCCAAATATGCCGAACTCTCCCATCTCTCCTCCCATGGCATTGCAGTCGAGGGGGCCAGCATCGACGTTGGCGCGATGATGGAGCGCAAGGACAAGATCGTAGGTGATCTGACCAAGGGCATCGCGTTTCTGTTCAAAAAGAATGGTGTCGATCTGATCGAAGGCTGGGCCAGCATCCCTGCCGCAGGTCAGGTCAAGGTCGGCGACGCGGTTCATAAAGCCAAAAACATCCTGATCGCCACCGGGTCCGAGCCGACCTCGCTGCCGGGTATCGAAATTGATGAGCAGGATATCCTGAGTTCGACCGGTGCGATCGCGCTGGAGAGCGTACCCGAGCATCTGGTCGTAATCGGTGCGGGTGTAATCGGTCTGGAACTGGGGCAGGTCTGGGCGCGCCTGGGCGCCAAGGTCACTGTTGTCGAATATCTGGACCGTGTGCTGCCGGGCATTGACGGCGAGATCGCCAAGCTGGCGCAGCGGGCCTTGTCCAAGCGCGGTCTGAAGTTCCAATTGGGTCGCGCCCTGAAGTCGGTTGAAAAAACCGGTAAAGGCCCGACCCTGACCATGGACCGCGTCGGCAAGGACAAGGAAGAGGTGATGGAAGCCGACAAGGTTCTGATCGCCGTCGGTCGCCGTCCCGTTACCCGTGGTCTCGGGCTGGAAGAACTGGGTGTTGCCGTGAATCAGCGCGGCTTTGTCGAAGTCGACAGCAAATTCCAGACATCGGTACCCGGCATCTACGCCATCGGCGACTGCGTGCCCGGCCCGATGCTGGCGCACAAGGCAGAGGAAGACGGTGTTGCCTGCGTCGAGATGCTGGCCGGGTTGGCCGGGCATGTGGATTACAACACGGTACCCGGCGTGGTTTACACGGACCCCGAGGTTGCGTCCGTTGGTCTGACCGAGGAGGCGCTGAAGGAGGCTGGATCGGAATATACGGTCGGAAAATTTGCCTTCATGGCCAATTCCCGTGCCCGATCGACCGGAGAGACAGACGGCGCGGTCAAGGTTCTGGCCGACGCGGATGGCAAGATACTGGGGGGCCATATCTGCGGGGCGCATGGCGGCGACCTGATTGCAGAACTGGTGCTGGCCATGACCAAAGGCGCAACCGTCGCCGAGGTGGCCGCAACCTGCCACGCGCACCCGGCGATGGGCGAGGCTGTCAAGGAAGCCTGCCTTGACGCCATGGGCCGCGCAATCCACGCCTGAACCGGAGCAGCCAGATGACCATCCAGCTTCGCCCACGCCACCCGGAAAAGGCCAAAAAGGCCGACAGTGTCATACCGCGCAAACCGAAGTGGATACGTAAGAAAAAGATCGAAGGATCCGAGTATTACGAAACCCGCCGCCTGATGCGCGAGCACGATTTGGCGACCGTTTGCGAAGAAGCCGCCTGCCCCAACATCGGGGAGTGCTGGTCCAAACGCCACGCAACCATGATGATCATGGGCGAGGTCTGCACCCGCGGCTGTTCCTTCTGTAACGTGGCGACGGGCCGTCCTGACGCTCTGGATGCGTTCGAACCTGGCCGGGTCGCGGCGGCGGTCAAAAAGCTGGGTCTGCGCCATGTGGTGATCACTTCCGTGGATCGCGACGATCTGGAAGACGGTGGGGCCGAGCATATCGCGCAAACGATCCGCGCCGTGCGTCATCAGAACCCCGGGACGACAATTGAGGTTCTGACGCCTGATTTTCTGGGCAAGGGCAAAGCTGCGAACGTCGTCTTCGAAGCGGCGCCGGATGTGTTTAACCATAATCTGGAAACCGTGCCGCATTTGTACCCGACGGTGCGGCCGGGTGCCCGTTATTATGCCTCTTTGCGGCTTCTGGACGATGCCAAACGGGCCGAACCGGAAATCTTCACAAAATCGGGACTTATGGTAGGGTTGGGCGAAACAATTAATGATGTGCGCCAGGTGATGGACGATCTGCGCGCTGCCAATGTCGATTTCCTAACCGTCGGACAATATCTGCAACCGACCCCGAAACACCATCCGATTGACCGGTTTTGGTCACCGGAAGAGTTTGAAAAGCTAGAACAAATTGCCCGTTCCAAGGGCTTTCTGCACGTGTCGGCAACACCGCTGACCCGGTCGTCGTTCCACGCGGACGAAGATTTCGCTGCTCTTAAGCAGGCCCGCCAGCGGGCCGTCGCCAACGGGGCATAAACCTGACGCAAATGGGAGGGAAACCATGGAAGCGTTATCTAACTTTGTAGGGGAAATAAATGGCATCGTGTGGGGGGTACCAATGCTGGTCCTCATCCTCGGCGCTGGTTTCTTCCTACAGGTCGGCCTGAAGTTCATGCCGATCCTGCGAATTGGCACAGGCTTCAGCCTGCTGTTCAAAGGCCGTGAGGGTCAGGGCGAAGGGCAGATCAGCCCGTTCAACGCGCTGATGACCTCGCTGTCGGCAACAATCGGCACGGGTAACATCGCCGGTGTGGCCACTGCTGTCTTCCTGGGCGGTCCGGGCGCCTTGTTCTGGATGTGGATGACCGCCCTGGTGGGCATGGCCACCAAATACGCCGAAGCTGTCTGCGCCGTGAAATACCGCGAGCAGGACGAGCTGGGTAACTTTGTCGGCGGTCCGATGTACTACATCAAGAACGGTTTGGGCGCGAAATGGGCCTGGCTGGGTGTTGCTTTCGCCCTGTTCGGCGCGGTGGCCGCTTTCGGAATCGGCAACGGTGTGCAGGCCAACGGTGTGGCGCAGGTTCTGGAATCAAATTTCGGCATGAACACTTCGGTCACTGGCGTCGTCCTGATGGTTCTGACAGCAGCCGTGATCCTGGGTGGTATTACCCGCATTGGTGCGGTTGCCGGCAAACTGGTTCCGTTCATGGCAATTGCCTACATCATCGCGGGACTGCTGGTTCTGCTGATTAACATCGGCAGCATCGGTCACGCCCTGTCGCTGGTCTTCACCCACGCGTTTACTCCGTCGGCCGCCGAAGGTGGTTTCGCCGGTGCAGCAGTCTGGGCCGCAATCCGGTTTGGCGTGGCGCGCGGTGTCTTCTCGAACGAAGCCGGTTTGGGTTCAGCTCCGATCGCACACGCAGCGGCCGAGACCAAAGGTCCGGTCAACCAGGGCCTGATCGCGATGTTGGGTACGTTCATCGACACCATCATCGTCTGCTCGATCACCGGTCTGGCGATCATCTCGTCGGGTGCATGGACATCGGGTGAATCCGGCGCGGCACTGACCTCGGCGGCGTTCGAACTGTCCCTGCCTGGTATCGGTGGGTATCTGATCGCCATCGCTCTGTCGATCTTTGCCTTCACCACCATCCTCGGCTGGTCCTTCTACGGCGAGAAATGCGTCGAGTTCCTGCTGGGCGTCAAATCCCTGCTGCCCTACCGCATCCTTTGGATTGTCATGATCTACTTCGGTGCAACCGCGGATCTGGGCTTCATCTGGCTGCTGGCGGATACGCTGAACGCGATGATGGCGCTTCCGAACCTGATCGCCCTGGTCCTGCTGAGCCCGATCGTCTTCAAACTGACGAAAGAGTTCTTCGCCTCGGGCGGCCAATCGGAAGAACCCGGCAACACTCCTGCCGAGTAATTCGAACAGAAAAAACGGGGGGCCGTCCCGGCCCTCCACCTTCGAAACAGAATTCCATATCTCGAGGAGAGACGTGATGGCCACGAAAATCCTGCTGCCAATTGATCACACCGACGACCACTCGTGGAAGCTGGCTTTGCCGGTCGCGTTGGAACAGGCGAAATTCTACGGTGCCGAGCTGCACGCGATCGCTGTCATCCCCGAGATCATCCAGCTGCCGAACCTGCCCGCCAACTATGGCGCAGGCGCAAAAGACCACGTGCGGGGCAAGGTTCAGGCCATTCTGGATCACGGCAATGCCTCTGACGTGCCCGTGCATGTCGAGGAAGGCAGCGTCTACCGCGAAATTCTGAAGCTTGCCCACAAGGAAGGCTTCGACCTGATCGTCATGGCGTCGACCAAAGGCGATTTCCCGAATTATGAAATCGGTCCGAACCTGGCACGTGTCGTGCGCAATGCGCATTGCACCGTTATGGTCGTTCGCGACCAGTCCCGCTGATTGAAAGGTTGAGAAGATGACCGAACCGAAACGTACGCCGCTATACGACCTGCATGTCGAACTGGGCGGAAAGATGGTGGATTTTGCCGGATGGGAGATGCCCGTTCAGTATCCGCTGGGTATCATGGGTGAACATGTTCAGTGCCGGGAAAAAGCCGCGCTGTTCGACGTCAGCCACATGGGTCAGGTGATCCTGCGTGGCGAGAACGTGGGCGAGAAACTGGAAACCATCTGCCCTCAGGCCTATGCCACTCTGAAGCCCGGCAAGGCACGTTACGGGTTTTTCACCAACGCGGAAGGCGGGATCATGGACGACCTGATCGTGTCCAACGCGGGTGACTATTTCTTTGTCGTGGTCAACGCAGCCCTGCGCCATCAGGACATCCCGCACATGAAAGAGCATCTGGAAGGGGTCGAAGTCACCGAGATTTTCGACCGTGCTCTGGTCGCTGTTCAGGGACCGAAGGCCGAGGATGTGGTGGGCGCGCTTTGCCCTGCGGCGCGCGATTTGAAGTTCATGGAAACCACAATGGCCCCGATCAACGGCGTCGAATGCCGTATCTCGCGTCTGGGCTATACCGGCGAGGACGGTTACGAAATCTCGATCCCCGAGGACAAGGCCATCGAGATCAGCAAGGCGTTTCTGGCCCACGAAGACTGCGAAGCGGCCGGTCTGGGCGCGCGCGACAGTCTGCGGCTCGAAGCCGGTCTGTGCCTCTATGGGAACGACATCGATCAGACCACCTCGCCGATCGAGGCGTCGCTGGCCTGGGCCATTCAAAAGCGCCGCAAGGAAGAAGGCGGTTTCCCTGGCGCTGAGCGTGTTCAACGGGAACTAGCAGAGGGCGCCGCGCGCAAACTGGTCGGCATTCTGCCTTCCGGTCGTGCCCCCGCGCGTCAGGGCGTCGAGATCCAATGTGCCGAAGGAAATACCATCGGGCAGATCACTTCGGGTGGCTTTGGTCCGACCATCGGCGGTCCGGTCGCGATGGGCTATGTGTCCGCAGGCCACGGCGAGCCGGGCGAGAAGGTGAACCTGATCATTCGGGGCAAGGCGCAACCGGCCGAGATCGTGGCCACGCCTTTCGTCAAACAAAACTACAAGCGTTGAAGTCAGGAGAGAACAGGAATGTCGACGTATTATTCTGAAGAGCACGAGTGGCTGCGAGT
>NZ_JBXWOP010000007.1:0-208804 GCF_059610965.1 Ruegeria sp. CDSB136 | reverse complement strand
AAAAGTTTAGCGAAGGCCGTGAGTCGTTCCACCGAGGATCCGTTTCTTCCGTACCGGCTTTATCCCCTTTCGATTGCTCACATGATGGCAGGTGATAAGCAACTCGCGATCGAAGCAATATCAGACGCTACTGAAATGCGCCCCTACTGCAGACACTTTTGGTTAGTGAAGGCGTGGATACTCAGGAAGTCCGGAATGCACCCCAAAGCAGAAACTGCTGCAGAACGTGCGGAAGCGCTGTCAGAAAAAGCGGATATCCTCGCACAAAATCTTCATCTGCCTGACCCCATCAGAGAGGCTATAGGGTTGCCAGGTGAACCGATCCAAGCATAGAGGCTTAGATGGGTTACTAGAGCGTAGGCTAATAATCGAATGGCAGATATGTAAGACGTTCTCGCCTTTCGATATTCTACCACGACCCAACCTAAAGCTCGCTATCTACATTCACCGCGGGCGACGAGTTGCGTCATTTTTCAGGGTCGCTTTGGGCTCGAAGCTGTCACCTGCCACTTTTTGTTGGATACGGGTTATCAATGCGGAGCGGATATTGCGGCGACGGGTTCAATTCACATTGCTGACTGGTATTCCCCAATTTAGGACCCTTCTTAGGCGGTTAAGGAAGCAGTTGGGGGCGAGACCCTCACAATCGAGACCAAATTGCCTAACAGCAAAACAAATATGGCAAAAGGCGGGGCATTCTTATCCCGGCAATGCTAAGCTTAAGGGACATCGCTAAGTCTTCCATTTTATCCGACAAATGAGCCTGTACATTGAGACGATTTCTTGCTTTCGCGGTGTTTTCAACTGCAAGTTCAACTAGTCCATCCAATGCTCAAAGCGTGGACCCTGATGCCTCTGAGGCTGCAGCGCGAGCGGCTTTGTCCGTCTTGAGTATCGCCGCCACCCCAAACGAGACTCTATCCTCGTTTTCTTTTCTTGATGCTTCCGGAGGTGCCAAGAGTCTACGCTCGACGCAACTGCGAGGAGGTTACAAGCCACTTGAAAACGGGCTGTATGTAGAGGGTCTTGTTGCCTATCAAAAATATAACCCGGTACTCTTCTTTCCAGAGATCGCCCCCGGCACTGAGTTGGATGTAACTTGGTCAAGCGTGGCAGCAACGGTCGGCATCGGTTGGGAATTTCCATTGGTAAACGAGTGGAAAGTTCGTCCGGTCGGACATCTTTCACTTGGCCAAGTGACTGCGGATGCTTTTCTTGGCGGCTTTCCATTGCTGCGTTCGGCATCTAGCTCCAACGATTTGATCGACGGAGACTTAAACGCATTCGGGGTTGGTGCTTCGCTTGGTATCTTCCGAGAGGCGCAATTTGGATCGTGGCAGGGGGAATATCGTATCCGTCAAACATTCTTGGATTTTAACCCGATCAACGAGCCTGAGGCTGGGAACGCAAGTGCGAGTTCAAACCAAACAACCCTGTTCTCACGTCATCGCTATCCGCTGGAAAACGTCAATCTCTTCGAACTCCCAACACAACTCGTTCTGGATGCTGGTGTTGTGCTGTATCACGGCGACAGTGCAACCGTTCTTGGCACCGATTGGCTGGCCACAGCTGGCGTAGGACTTGAGATTGATACTCGCCTGACCGGTCTGCCAGCCGTTCAAGCGGGACGTGTGATGTTAAACGGTGTAGTTGCCGAAGGATTTTCCGGTTTTTCGATAGGCTTCGGTCTGCGGTTCTAGGTCGGGGCCTGATCCTGTCACAAAAAATCGGTTGTCTGATGCTTAGCAATTATTTCACTCAAACGCGCCCAGCGATCATGTCGGCAGCTTTTTCAGCAATCATAATCACCGGCGCGTTGGGGTGTCCGGTGTTCATTTGCGGCATCACAGACGCATCGGCAACGCTCAACCCTTCAAGCCCGTGCACTTTCAAGTCAGGAGCTACGACGCAATCATCGCTTTGCCCCATCCTGCAACTGCCAACGGGATGAAAGGACGTCGACGAAATCTCACGAATGTCCGCAAGAAGTTCTTCGTCGCTCTGGGCGTCCGCCCCCGGAGATATCTCAACCGGATTAAGCTTCGAAAAGGCTTCCTGTGATACAATCTTCCGCGCTTCCTTGATGATCGAGCGCATCAGATCGACATCCGCCGGGTCGCTTAGATATCCAGGATCGATAATGGGCCGATCCAATGGGTCGTTTGATGCAATAGTCACACGCCCTCGACTCCAAGGACGGGTCGGAAAACCAGAGATTGTGAAACCGTGGCGATCCGGTGGGCGATACTCCGGGGCTCCCAAGCTTATGAAATATGGGATCATAAGCAGTTCTATGTCGGGAATATCGACATGGGGCCCGGATCTCAGAAACGCACCAGACTCAAAGTGGTTCGTTGTCAGGGGACCGCGCGACTCCTCCGAGTAGAGGCGCTCAACCTCTGCCGCTTGCTCTGCGCTTCGGCCATAGAAGGTCAAAGGCTGATCGATTTCCCAACGGGCGCGGTAATGGAAGTGATCCTGCAGATTTTCACCCACGCCGGGCAGGTCATGCTTTACCCGGACTCCGACATCGTTCAAAAGGTCTGCAGGGCCAACTCCTGAAAGTTGCAATATCTGAGGTGAGCCTACGGCCCCCGCCGCCAAGACGGTTTCCTGTGCAGTTGCATGGTTCAGTTCTCCCTTGGCAAGATAATTCACACCGGTCACAGAACTGCCCTTAAATTGCAACGACATAACCGTCGCACCGGTCACAACGGTCAAGTTGGGACGCCCCATCGCCGCGGAGAGGTATGTCTGCGCGGTGCTGCCCCGCCTGTTCTCTTGCAAGGTCGCGGGGAAATAACCACAGCCGTCCAGTTCCATGCCATTCAGATCGCCATTAAATGGAATCCCGGCCTGCTGGCAGGCTTCTATAAATGTCTCGGTTAAGGGCGACCGCTCGCCTGGCTTAGTCACAGTCAGCGGGCCGCCGTCCCCATGGATCGACGGATCTCCATCGATTTCCCAATTCTCAGCCTTCTTGAAATAGGGCAGCACACCGTCCCATCCCCAGCCCGTTGCGCCCATTTGGGACCACGTGTTGTAGTCTGCCGGATGCCCGCGCAGGTATATCATGTAGTTTATCGAACCAGTGCCGCCGATACATCGACCGCGCGGATAGGCGATCTGGCGTCCCGAAAGTTCGCCCTGCGGAGTTGTCCGAAAGGCCCAATCGAAACGTGTATTAGTGAGAGCGCCAAATTTTGCGGGTGTGGAAACCCGGGGGTCGTCGTTCGATCCACCGGCCTCTAATAACAAAACGGAACGCTTCACATCTTCGGTCAAACGAGCGGCGAGGACGCATCCAGCACTTCCGGCGCCAACGATAATAACGTCAAAACTATCCGTCATGACAAAACCCCAAACTACCAATCTGGAAAGAGTGGCGGACAGTCTGCCCTTTATCAAGCAACACATTTTGCGGAGGTTGGGTATGTCCGCTTTGGGCTCATAGCCGACGTACGCTGCTATCTGAAGCAATGACCGTTTGGAGCAATCTGCTGCACTTTCCAAAGTCTGCTTTCCGCGCATCTCTGCCGTTCGTGGCCAGCGCAGCAATTGCCCCTACTCCAGCACCTCATTTCCGTCGCGAGCAGCCGCACGCCTTTCGGCTAGACGTTTGGCCATGTTGTACTCGTCACTGCCGCGTTCGAAGCGGCTTTCATAGAAGTCGAGCACCATTGCGTTTTCCTTGGCGGTCAGCAAACCACCAGTAGAAAGCCCTTCAATAATGCTGCGACGTTGCTGGTCCGACATTTTCCCATAGTAGATTTCCGTGATTTTTTCGTTCGTATGGCCGAGGTTTAGGGACCAGGCTTTGCGGTCTTTGGGAGAGGTGCAAAGCTCATCCCCAAGTGCCTTGAGTGTATCACGAACGGAGTGCGGTGTGCATTTGCGTCCGATCTGGGAGGTGGCGAGATCAAAGGCACAACTCACGGCTGAGGAGGATTTCATAGGGGGTACGGGGCTGATCTCTGGACCTCGTTGTTTCAGATGTGCAAGCTCAGGGAAGATAGCGTCGTCTTGGGTGAAGCCCAGTACAAATAACTCCGAAAGCCAGGATACAAGGACCTCTTGGAAGGCTTCAGTACGCGGGAAGAAAACACTGCGAAAGCTCTTCCCATTCTTCGCGCGCATTTCTAAGGCGTCCTGAACCAGCTCCCCTTTATAAAGGTCAATATGTTTCAGTCTCAGGGTAGAGAGCGCTGCGGCACGTAACCCACTGGTGTAAGCACAAGCCACCATGGCACGATCACGACGCTCTGCAATTGTGCGATCTGGCATCTTCTCCAACATCTTTTCCGCCTGCTCGATCGTCAGATAGTCGCGATCATCACGCGGCAGGGTTTTGGCGTGTACCGCCTTTGGAAGCTCCAGATAGAGCGGGATGTTTTGACTCAAACGCTTGTAGCCATCCTGAAGCCGTAGCCATTCGAAGAACTGGCGAACCTGCGAAGCGTGGTGCCGGATGGTAGAGTTACCCAAACCGCCATGCTCTTTGAGCGTTTGGCCAAGATTGACCAAATGATCACGAAAGTCTGCGGCGTCCTTTGGCGTGACCTTGTCGAAGGCTTTGCCTCCTAGGAAAACCTCCAGCATGCGGATGCTCCGCAGATGGGCGCGTTTGGTCGAAGTCTCGAAGCGCCCAGCATAGATTTGCCACTCATGCACGATCCGATCGTTTGTCGGATACCAAACCGTCTCGCGAAAGTCGGGTTTATTCCCGGTATCAGCTGGGATCTCACAATTACTTTCGTCTATCAGAGCCAGGCTGGTACCCGACATTAGGCATTTTTCTATGCTGTCGTATTCTGACGCTTTCAGTAACTTTGTTACCTGGGCATCGCACGTAGCGCAGACACCCACCGCCATGAACCTATAACTGGAGGTTGTCATCAGCGAGATCGACTGAGGAGCGGGATAACCTGCGCTGCCGCAGCTCAAACAATTGAACTCACCCTGTTTTAGTTTAGCGAGCGGTTTGCGCTTCTGGCCATTGTGGTAGCGTTGCAGCTCAGCCCCACGAAAAACAAAAGGGCGCAGATCGTCTGATTTCCGCAGGCCGGATTTCATCCAGTCGGTGATGGCATTACGGCGAACATTGTAGATTTTGCATAGTTCATCTACCGAATAGACTTGGTCCTGGCAGACCTTCACCTTGTAGTGGGCCCGTGTCATGCTTCGTGCCCTGCCTTGCGACTTTTCTTTTTGGTTTGGCGTGATGCTTCAGCCAGTTTTTTCTCAAACGCGAGCAGGCTGGATAGGCGCCAGCGACTGCTGTTTGGGGGCAGTTTGATCGGTGCAGGTAGAACACCAAGCTCCACGCGTTTCCAGACTGTTTGGCGAGCGATGCCGAAGCGTTTGCCTGCCGTGAGTTGATGGAAAGCCATCCGGAATCTCTTGTTATTCGCCAGCAGGTGGAAGCGTTGGAAGACGCGATGCCAGACAAGCCTGGCATCGCCGTGTCCTTCTGCCGCACCCTGATCGAAACCACATGTAAAACCATTCTGGTAGATCGTGGCCAAGCACCAGATGGCGCTTGGGAAGCTCCAAAGCTCATAGCTGAAACAACCAAATTTCTACACCTCGGCATTCACGATGACGGGCACACTGACCCCACTTTGAAGAACGGAGCAGAGAAGCTGTTGCGTGGGGTCAACTCGATCATCGATGGCGTCATGGAAATCCGCAATGCCCATGGAGCGGCGGCTCATGGATCAGATGCCTACGCACCGATGCTCGACGCGCGCTATGCTGAAATTCTCGCCCGAGCGACAGATGCTGTCGTCGGGCTATTGTTCAAGACCCATCTAAACGGCTCAGGTAAAGCACCGCTGGCGCGTTTGCGATACGGCGATCACAACGACTTCGACGAATGGATCGACAGTGATTTCGGACCGTTCGAAGTGCTCGAAACGCCACTCGTCGCAAGCGAAGCTTTGTTTCGAACTGATAACAACGCCTATCGGGCAGCGCTTGTCGTCTTCAAACAAGAGCAGGACACCATCCAAGAACAGCTGGTGGAAAACCCTGATGGAGTGGAGGTCCAGGCATGAAGGAAGATATCGTCGAACAGGCCGCCCTAGGTTGGTTTGAATCTCTTGGCTACGATACCGCGCGTGGTGCTGATATCTCTGTTGGCGCAGACTACCCCTTGCGCGAGTCATACGAAGACGTCGTGCTTTTACCCCGTCTCAAGGCGGCGTTACGCAAACTGAATCCAAACTTGCCTGAGGATGCCATCGGACAGGCGGCGACGCTTGTGTCCCGCCCTCCAGAACCAACGCTTGAACAGAACAACCGCTGGTTCCATCGCTTGCTGGCGGATGGCGCGGACGTTGACTATCGAACTGTGGAAGGCGAAACGCGCGGCGACAAAGCGAAGTTATTCGACTGGCACAATTTGTCTGCGAACGACTTTCTGGTGGTTCGCCAGCTCACCGTAAGGAATGGTGAACATACCCGTCGACCCGATCTCGTGATCTTTTTGAACGGCCTGCCGGTCGCCGTGATTGAACTGAAAGACCCCACAAACGAAGAAGCGACTCTCTGGACAGCGTTTGATCAGCTCCAAGACTACAAATCCGCAGTCCCCGCGCTCTTCGCTTACAATGAAATCCTTGTCGTCAGCGATGGTGACCAATCGCGAGTTGGCTCTCTCACAGCCGATCAGGATCGGTTTACGCCTTGGCGTTCGATCAAAGACGATGGGTATCCAGGCGCGCCGACGCTGGAAACCGTGATCACAGGCCTGTTTCGCCGAGATGCTTTGCTGGACTACTTGGCTCACTGCATTGTTTTCGAAGAAGACGAACGTACCGGTCGTATCATCAAAAAGATTGGCGGTTATCATCAGTTTCGCGCGGTTCGCAAAGCGCGCGAACGGGTGACACTGTCCCTCAAGCCGGAAGGAGATGGACGTGGCGGCGTCGTCTGGCACACGCAGGGCTCCGGCAAGAGCCTGACCATGCTGATGCTCTCGGGCGCATTAATTGGGGATACAGCGGCCTGCTTCTCTTCGCCGAGCCCTGCCTCCGGCCCGACTGTGCCGGCCTTTTCTAGTCAATTCGAAGCGAACGTCAATCGGAGATGGGGCGTTTTGAGAAAAACTTGCGCTCCTCACTCCAATGTGGCCGCTGTGCTCTCGACCCTGTGTGGCCTGTTAGCTTGGTGAGACGGGATGCGCCCAGTTCAGAAATCCAGGCCTAGGTCGATTGTCCGGTAGGAATGGGTCAGCGCGCCGGAAGAGATATAGTCCACTCCGGTGGCGGCGATTGCTGCAACCGTTTCACGGGTTACGTTGCCCGACGCCTCGGTTACCAGACGTCCGTCGACCATCGCGACCGCTTTTGCCAGGGTTTCCACGGACATATTGTCCAAAAGAACCACATCCGCGCCACCCACATCCAGGACCTCGGACAGTTGATCCAGGCGGTCGACCTCGATCTCGACCTTCATCATGTGTGAGGCACGGGATTTCGTAGCCCGCAGAACGGCGGCGATCCCACCGGCGGCGGCAATGTGGTTGTCCTTGATCAGGATTGCATCTGACAGCGAAAAACGGTGATTGAAACCGCCACCATGCAGGACCGCCTGTTTTTCGACCAGACGCAGCCCGGGCGTGGTCTTGCGGGTGCAGGTGATGCGCGCCTTTGTACCTTTGGTTTCCGCCACAAGGGCCGCTGTTTTTGTCGCCACGCCAGTCAAACGTCCGGCAAAGTTCAGCGCGACGCGCTCTCCGGACAGGATCGAGGCGGCGCTGCCCCTGATTTCCATCAGCGTTTCACCTTTGGCGCACCGCTGACCGTCGACGACAAGCGAGGTAATCTGAAGTGATGGGTCGACCAGACGGAAAGCCAGTTCCGCGACCTGCATTCCGGAAACAACAGCGTCTTCGCGCGCGTTGAGACGGGCCGTGTACTGCGTTCCTGCCGGAATAACGGTCAGGGTGGTGATGTCGCCATTGGAGCCGAGATCCTCCATCAATGCAGCCCGGACAAGGGGCTCCAGGATCATGTCAGGCAATGTCGGGATTGTCATTGTAGAACCTTTGCGATGCGGTCGCGCAGTGTCACGGCTTCGCCGAGTGTCAAAGCTGATCGTTTGCCGGGGCCGGGATCTGTCTGTGGAAAATCGGACCGAAAATGCGCGCCGCGGCTTTCTTCGCGCATCAGCGCGGCTGCGGTAATCAGGGTGGCGGTTGCAGTCATGTTCAGAAAACTGGCCGATGCCGCGTTTTGGCTTTCGAGCCTGGCGATTTCGGACAGCGCCCGGTGCAATCCCTTGCCGTTCCGAACAACGCCCACGTACTCCGTCATTACCCGCCGCAGAATTGAAACCGCTGGGACCTCTGTTTTCGGGTCACCTTTAGCCGGGTCAATCGAGACCTCAGGGCAAGGCTCCGCTGCCGTATTCGCTGCGATGTCTTGGGCGCAGGTGCGGGCAAAGACCAACGCCTCCAGCAACCCGTTTGAGGCGAGGCGATTGGCTCCGTGCAGGCCCGTGGATGCGGCTTCGCCACACACCCAAAGCCCTGTGAGGGTGCTGCGGCCGTTAAGTTCTACTTCAACACCCCCCATGTGGTAGTGAGCTGCGGGCGTGACAGGGATCGGTTGGGAAACGGGATCCACCCCATTGCGAATACAGGCGTCGGTCACGGCCGGAAATTGCGTTGTGATTTCCACACCAATGGCCGCCCTTGTGTCCAGCGCAGGCTTCTTTCCGGATTGCGCCTGCAAGTAAACTGCCCGGGCAACAATATCTCGGGGTGCCAGATCACCATCGGCATGAACCCCTTCCATGAAGCACTTCCCGGCTTTGTCGATCAGAACCGCCCCTTCACCGCGCAATGCCTCGGTGGCCAGCGGCGTTGGATCTTCGCCGACATCCATTGCGGTCGGATGAAACTGGACGAACTCAGCATCAGCTATTCGCGCCCCGGCACGGGCGGCCATGCCGATCCCCTGCCCGCGGATACGCGCCGGATTGGTGGTTTGGGCGTATAACCCCGCGGACCCGCCAGTCGCCAGAACGTGTGCGGCCCCGCGCAGAAGCACTGGTTTGGCGCCGTTGTCGGCGGCAGCAGTCAGGTAGACGCCGCTTACATGTTTGCCGTCGCTTTCCAGCCCGATGGCCTGAACCCCTTCGATCACCTGAACCGACGGGGTCCGGCGCAATTCGGCAATCAGAGCACGCATGATTTCAGCGCCTGCCTGATCCCCTTTCACCCGCACCACGCGTGCAGCGGAATGAGCGGCCTCGCGGGATTGAATATAGGCCCCGTCCGGCGTGCGATCGAAATCAGTACCCAGATCAGTCAGATCCAGAACATGGTCGCGGGCAGAGCGGGTCACGTATTCGGCAACCTCACGCAGAGCGGACCCGGCCCCGGCACGGATGGTGTCTTCGGTATGGGCTTCAGGACTGTCACCCGGAGCCATGGCAGCGGCGACCCCGCCTTGTGCCCAAGCGGAACTGGCCCCTGACCCCAGCGGCTCGGGCGAAATCATGACAACGGGTCGTGGTGCCAGTTTCAACGCGGCGTAAACGGCGGCCAGCCCGGCGCCGATAACGACCACCCTTGGAGTCACAATTTCCTGCATCGGCTGGGTCAAATACCCAGCTTGCGGGACAGGTCGATCATTCGCTGCACGGACAACCGCGCCTTTTCGGCAATGCTCGCGTCAACCTCGACCTGACCGGTCATCGTGTCGAGTGCATAAAGCACCTTTTCCAGCGTGATCTTTTTCATGTACGGGCACATATTGCACGGCCCGACAAATTCGACTTCGGGCAATTCATCGGCGATGTTCGACGCCATCGAACATTCCGTGATCAGCAGTGCTTTCTCGGGCTTTTCTTCGGTGACATACTTGATGATGCCGCTCGTCGATCCGGAGAAGTCGGCCTCATTCACCACGTCCGGCGGACACTCAGGATGCGCAATCAGGCGCGTACCGGGATTCCATTCCCGGAAATCGCGCAGATCGCTGGCGCTGTATTGTTCGTGAACGATGCAGGACCCTTCCCACCAGACTACGTTCTTTTGCGGCACGTCACGTGCCACGTTCTGGGCCAGGTACTGGTCCGGCGTCATGATGACCGTTTCACTGTCCTGCGCGGCCACGATCTGCGCCGCGTTCGACGAGGTGCAGCAGATGTCGGATGCGGCTTTGACCTCGGCGGTCGTGTTCACATAGGACACAACCGGTGCGCCAGGATAGCGGCGGCGCATTTCCGCGATTCCCTCGGCTGTAATGGACTCGGCAAGCGAACATCCCGCCTCCATGTCCGGCATCAATACCGTTTTTTCCGGGCTGAGGATCTTGGAGGTTTCCGCCATGAAATGCACACCACATTGCACGATCCCATCTGCCTCGACCTCGGTCGCCTTGATCGCCAGTTGAAGGCTGTCACCCCCAAAATCCGAGATGCCGTGAAAAATCTCTGGCGTCATATAGTTATGGCCCAGGACGACCGCATTCCGCTTGGCTTTCAGATCATTGATCGCCTTCACGTAAGGGGCATAGATCGCCCAGTCCGCCGGGGACACAACGCGGGACATGCGCGCATAAATGTCTGCCATACTGGCGGCCAGTTCCGGCGATGGGCTGAGGTCATATTTTTCGGAAAGATGCGCGCGCTGCGCGGGTAGGTCGAACACGGGACTGTTTTTCTGCCTGATGACGTCGTGAAGCTCTGATTATTCGATTTTCTTCAGAATGGCTACCGTCAACGTGAACCGGCAAAACTGACCCAAATTTTCTGCGATGGATGGCCAAGGCGGTTGCCAATCGCCCGCAGTTTTCCTAGCCTGACGCAAAGGTAACAACCAACAAAAGGAGGGCACGAGCTGAACATGCGTATCATCCGCCGACTTCAGCACGGTCCCCGTTTCGCCCTGTAGATCCGTTTACAGGGCCGACCCGAGACACCTTTCATCGACGGTCTGCTCAAAGCCGCTGTGCGGCCATACCTTCTGGGTGCGAGATTTCCATGACTGTCATCAACATCAATGCCTTGGGCGTGACCCTTGGCGCGACTTTATTTTCTGACCTCAACCTGACCATATCGAAAACCGACCGGATCGGTCTGGTGGCCGCAAACGGACGCGGCAAGTCCACGCTGTTTGCATGCCTGTCGGGCGACCATGAGCCAACAACCGGAGAGGTTACCCGCGCTCGCGGCTTGCGAGCCGTACACGTAAAACAGGACATTCCGACCGGTGCGCTGGCGCACAGCTTGCACGATTGGGTCCTGGCGGGCCTGCCACCAGAGCAGGCGGTTTATGAAAGCTGGCGCGCGGATGTCGTGCTGGATGAGCTTCAGATCCCCTATGAGTTGCATCACAGGCCGCTGCGCGATCTGAGCGGCGGATGGCAGCGCACTGCCATGCTGGCCGCGGTCTGGATCACCAGACCGGACCTGCTGCTCTTGGACGAGCCGACCAACCACCTTGACCTTAACCGGATTGCGCTGCTGGAAAACTGGCTGGGCGCGCTGCCACGCGACGTGCCGGTTGTGATCGCCTCGCATGACCGGGCGTTTTTGGATGCCACGACCAATCGTACCTTGTTTCTGCGCCCCGAAAATTCCCGCGTGTTTTCGGCGTCATACTCATCGGCCCGTGCAGCCCTTGCAGAATCTGACGCAGCCGATGAGCGGCAGCAAGCCAATGAACTGAACAAGGCCCGGCAGCTTCGTCGTCAGGCGGCAAAACTGAAGAACGTTGGGGTGAATTCCGGCTCTGATCTGTTGCTGACCAAAACCAAACAGCTGTTACTAAGGGCCGACAAGCTGGAACAGTCAATCGGTCACGTTCACCACGAACAATCTGCAGGCGATATCCGGCTGGCGAACAGCGGCACCCATGCCAAGGCGCTTGTCTTTTTGGATGATGTGCCTGTTCGCTCGCCAAACGGGCAATTACTTTTCAAGACCGGCCGGAAGTGGATTGCGCGCGGGGACAGAGTTGTGATGCTTGGCGCGAACGGTGCTGGCAAGTCACGTTTAATCCAGATGATACAGGCAGCTCTGGCAGGGGCCGAAGATGGCATCAAATGCGCAGCGTCTATTGTTCCCGGCTTTTCCGATCAGCATCTGAGCCAACTGGATGATGCGGAAACTCCTTTGGCTATGGTGGTGGCACAGTTTTCCATCGGCGATCAGAGGGCGCGTTCGGTCCTGGCCGGGGCTGGAATTGACTACCAGATGCAAGACACAAAAATTGGAGCTTTGTCCGGTGGCCAAAAGGCCCGGCTGGCGATGCTGGTGCTGCGGCTAAAGGCACCTAACTTCTATTTGCTCGACGAACCGACCAATCATCTGGACATCGACGGGCAAGAGGCGCTTGAGGCCGAACTGACGGAACATGACGCAACCTACCTGCTGGTCAGTCACGACCGAAGTTTTCTGCGGAATGTAGGAAACCGGTTCTGGAGGATCAAAAACCGGAAACTTGAAGAAATAGACAGCCCTGACACGTTCCTGTCTGACCAAAGTCAAGGTGGCGCGGACGACTGACGAACATTCTATTTTGCGTGCGTTTCCACGGCGCGGCGCTGCACTGCAGCGCCGTGTTGGCTCGCAACGCGTTCAATTCGCTGGTTTTCGCCTGAATGCCTTCCCACAAGGGAGATTCCAGTTGTAGTTTTTGGGTTTATCAATAATAAAAGCCGGAAAGACAGACGCCTAGGAAAAGTATCGATAAAATGGATCAATCGACCCCCACCTGGACCCGCGAGGCCGCGCAAGCCTTGTACGACATGCCTTTGATGGATTTGCTGTTTCGCGCTCAGACGGTTCACCGCGAAAACTTTGATCCAAACAAGATCCAGACATCCAAGCTGCTCTCGATCAAAACCGGCGGATGCGCCGAAGATTGTGCATATTGTTCTCAGTCCGCTCGAAACGGCTCGAAGCTGTCGGCGTCAAAACTGATTGAGGTTCAGCGTGTTCTGAACGAGGCGCGCAAGGCAAAGGATGGCGGCGCGACTCGGTTCTGCATGGGAGCCGCCTGGCGCGAGCCCAAGGAACGGGACATGGACGCGCTTGTGGCCATGGTAGAGGGTGTGCGCGACCTTGGCATGGAAACATGCATGACGCTCGGCATGCTGGACGACAACCAGGTCGTCCGTTTGCGGGATGCCGGTCTGGACTATTACAACCACAATATCGACACGTCCGAACGGTACTACTCCGAAGTGATCACAACCCGCACTTTCGCGGACCGGATCGATACGATGAACCGGGTTCAGGAAGCCGGAATCAAGGTCTGCTCGGGTGGCATCCTTGGCATGGGCGAGGAAATTCAGGACCGCGTCGATATGCTGGTGACGCTGGCCAACATGTCCCCTGCGCCCGACTCCGTGCCGATCAACATGCTGATGCCACAGGAAGACACACCGTTGGCCGATGCCAAGCCAATCGATCCGATCGACTTTGTACGCGCAATTGCAACCGCCCGCATCATGATGCCAAAATCCTATGTGCGTCTGTCCGCTGGCCGCAGTGAGATGAGCGATGAGATGCAGGCGATGTGTTTCCTGGCCGGAGCAAACTCGATCTTTGTGGGCGAAACCCTGCTGACCGCTGAAAACCCCGAGGAAGATACTGACGCAGTCCTGTTTGCCAAACTGGGTTTGCAGGTCGAAACCGTGGCCGGGCAGAGCTGCGTGGAAGCGGCTGAATGAAGGCATTTGACCGCCTGAAATCCATGCTGGATGTTCTGAACAACCGGCACCGCTATAGGGTGCTCGCACCTCGTTGCGGCCTGGATTTCGCCTCCAATGACTATCTGGGGCTGGCGCAGTCTCCAATGCTGAAGGTGGCGGCGCAAGACGCGCTGGACCGCGGAGTTCCGCTGGGGTCCGGCGGGTCGCGCCTGTTGCGGGGCAATCACCCTGAGCATGAAGCGCTGGAACAGGAAGCCGCCGCTTTCTTCCATGCCGAATCCGCCTTGTTCATGGGCGGTGGGTTTCAGGCAAATCAGGCGATCTTTTCCACCCTGCCCGCCGCAGAAGATCTGGTTCTCTATGATGCATTGATTCATGCCAGCGCGCATGAAGGCATGCGCATGGGCCGCGCCACGACTCTGGAGTTCGCACATAACGATGTCGCCGATGCGCGGCGTGTCATCGCCGAGTGGCATTCGGCCGGAGGCTCCGGTCAGATCTGGATTGCCGTTGAAAGCATCTATTCCATGGAAGGCGATTTTGCGCCTCTGGCAGAGCTCTCGGAGCTGGCCCGCGCCAATGACGCGATCCTTGTTGTGGACGAAGCCCATGCCACAGGCGTATTCGGCCCGCAGGGCAAAGGGCTGGCGCATGGCTTGAACGCGGAACTGCTGACGCTGCACACCTGCGGCAAAGGGCTTGGTGTTGCCGGCGGGTTGATTTGCGGATCAAGGGTGATGATCGACGCCCTGATCAACCGCGCGCGCCCTTTCATCTTTGCAACCGCCCCCTCCCCCTTTAACGCAGCGCTGGTGCGGGCAATGATCAGCGTGCTGAAGGCGGATAGCTCGCTGATTGATGCGGCGCAGGAACGTCTGCGGCATGCCCATGCAGAAGCACGGCGTTTTGGCGTGCCGAACGACGTTCTGAACAGCCAGATCATACCCGTCATTCTGGGGGATGACGGGCGAACAATGGAAATGGCGGCCACGCTCGCAGAACACGGATTCGATGTGCGCGGTATTCGACCGCCGACCGTGCCGCGCGGCACTTCGAGATTGCGTATCTCTATCACCGGCAATGTCAGCAAGGCGGAAATCAGCGCCCTGTTCGAAACACTGAACCGTTACCAGAGGAAAGCGGCATGAGCGCTGTCATCGTGACAGGAACCGACACCGGCGTCGGCAAAACGGTCTTCGCCGCAGGCCTGACGGCGGCGCTTGGCGCCAGCTATTGGAAACCAGTTCAATCCGGGTTGGAGGATGCAACCGACAGCGAAATCGTTGCAACTCTCTCGGGGGCTGAAGTGCTGCCGGAAGCCTATCGGTTGAACATGCCTGCATCTCCGCACCTGTCCGCCGCGGATATGGGTGTCGAAATCGACCTGTCGCAGCTTGCGCTGCCGGAGGTTGACGGCCCGTTGGTTGTTGAGGGCGCAGGCGGGGTCATGGTGCCGCTAAACCGTAGGCATTTCTTTCTGGACCTGTTCACCCACTGGCAGGCGCCGGTGGTGCTTGTCGCGCGTACCGCGCTTGGAACGATCAACCATACGACCCTGTCCCTGATGGCGCTGCGCAACGCGGGCTGCACCGTGGTCGGCGTGGCCTTTATCGGCGATGCGGAACCCGAAGTAGAACAAACCATCGTCGAAATGTGTAACGCCCGCCATCTGGGCCGGCTGCCGCTAATCGACGATCTGTCACACGACACGCTGTCAGCGGCCTTTGAAGCCATCGATGTCAACGCTATCCGGAGCGTCATGTGACCCCACTGGAATTCGACGCACGCCATCTATGGCATCCCTACACCAATGTGTTGAACCCCGGCCCGATGCACCTCATCACCGGGGCCGAGGGCGTCTGGCTTACTCGGGAAGACGGCACACAGATGATCGATGCCATGTCGTCATGGTGGTGCGCAGTTCACGGACATCGGCACCCTGCCATTATCAGCGCAATGCAGGATCAGCTGGCGCGAATGCCGCATGTCATGTTTGGCGGCCTGACGCATGAACCCGCCGTGGAACTGGGCCGCAGGCTGATCAGCCTGTTGCCGGATGGTCTGGACCGCATTTTTTTCGGCGACAGCGGTTCGGTCGCGATCGAAGTCGCCCTGAAAATGGCTGTGCAATATCAGATGGCCATGGGTCGTTCCGAGCGCACGGAATTCGCCACCATTCGCGGCGGTTACCATGGCGACACCTGGAAGGCGATGAGCGTTTGCGACCCCGTCAACGGTATGCACGGGCTGTTTCGGGGCGCATTGTCGATACAGCATTTTTTGCCCCGCCCACAGATCACTTTGGATCAGGACTGGTCTGACGACACGGTCCTCAATGGCCTTGGCGCGCTTGAGGAGTTGCTGGAAACCAAAGGCAATCGAATTGCCGCACTGATCCTGGAACCGGTGGTTCAGGGCGCGGGCGGCATGTATTTTTATCACCCGATCTGGCTAAAGCGCGCGCGGGCGCTGTGCGATGCATACGGGGTTTTGTTGATTTTCGACGAAATCGCCACGGGCTTCGGCCGCACCGGCGAATTGTTTGCGATGCATCTGGCTGACGTCGTGCCGGACATTCTTTGTCTTGGTAAAGCGCTGACAGGTGGTCATATCACTCTGGCGGCCACGGTCGCCACTGAACCTGTGGCTCGTGGGATCGGTGAAAGCGAAGCCAGTGTGCTGATGCACGGCCCCACCTATATGGCCAATCCGCTGGCCTGTGCCGCCGGTGCCGCCAGCCTTGACCAACTTTCCCGGCGCGACTGGCGCGCCGAGGTGCACGCAATCGCACAGCAGATGGCACATGAACTCGCCCCCGCGCGGAATTTGCCCGGAGTGGCGGATGTCCGGGTTCTGGGCGCAATCGGTGTCATCGAGATGGAGAATTGGGTTGATCCCTCTATCGCGCACAGGAAGGCGCCGGAAACCGGTGTCTGGCTGCGCCCGTTTGCGCGGAATATCTATTGCATGCCACCCTACATCATCTCACCGGACGAGTTGAGCAAAGTCACCGCTGCGATGGTGGCGTTGGCCAGGGAATCGTAATGAAACGCCAGTGGTTATCCCGGTCGGAACAATCATCGCTGATCCTTGTTTTTGGTGGCTGGGCGCTGGGTGCGGCCCCGTTTGCAGAACTGACGGGACAGGACGACGTCCTGCTGGTGGATGACTACCGTCACTTGGATGATGCCCTGCCCGAACTCGCGCAATACGACCGCGTTGATCTGATTGCTTTTTCTTTCGGTGTCGCGTCCGCCGCGCATTGGATGGCAATGACTGGCTTTTCACCCGCGCGTCTTGTCGCCGTCAGTGGAACGCTGTCGCCAGCGGATGTGGAAACCGGAATAGCGCCCCAAATGATACGCGCGACAGCCGATGGCCTTACGGCAGACAGTTTTTCGAAATTTTGCCGTCGCGCCGGTTTGCAAGGCCCCGCTCCTGCCCTGAACATCGAGGCCGCACAGGCTGAGCTGCATTGCATCATTGATCGGGGTCCAGCCCCGGAACGTGCCTTTGATCGCGTCTGGATACCCGAAAAGGACCGGATCATCCCGACCGGCGCCCAAAAGGCAGCATGGGCGCGGCAAGGCAAGGCTGTTCGCCCCGTCTCGGGGCCACATGTTCCGTTTCGGGCCGGGCAAAGCTGGGCGGAGTGGATCACATGATGGCGCATTCGACAGACCGGGTTCAGCGCAGCTTCAGCCGTAGCTTTGACACCTATCACCAGGCCGCGGGTCCTCAGGGGCGGATCGCAGAGCGACTGGTAACGGACCTGCGCGATTGCGGCGCGCCGGGTCACTTTTCCTCAGTCCTGGAACTTGGCTGCGGTACCGGGCTTTTGACACAAAAGCTGCGCGAAGCATTTGTCATTGGGGACCTGACCCTCAACGATCTGGCGCCCGAAGCCGGGCTGACTGCACAAACGGCCGCCGCCACGTTCCTATGCGGGGACGCGCTGCAGGTAGACTGGCCCGACCGGCCTGATCTGATCACCTCTGCCTCAATGATCCAGTGGCTGGCGGATCCGGCTGCACTTTTGCGCAGAGCCGCAGACGCGCTTGCGCCGGGTGGTTGGCTGGCAGTCTCGGGCTTTGGCCCAAAGCAGTATCATGAGCTTGCTCAAATCGGCTCGTCCGCAGGGGCACCGGGTTTGTGCCGTTCCGAGGATCTGGTTGCTTCAGTCCAAACTGAAATGGAACTTGTGACATCGGGCGAGCATGTGCAGCAACTGCACTTCGCGTCACCGCGTCTTGCACTTAAACATCTGCGTCAAACCGGGGTCAACGGGCGGGCCAAACAGTTCTGGACCAAATCCGATCTGTTGCGGTTTTCAACAGATTACACCCGCCGGTTCGGGACCGACGCCGGCGTACCCTTGACCTATCATTCAGTCTGGATCGTCGCACGAAAACCGGTCTAAGTCACCTTTGTGCCCGGACCGAACAAGACAGATGGCCTAGATGTAGGAATTGGCAATCAATTGCTGGGTATAGGCATGATGGGCAGATCTGCTTCGCAGTTGCTCGACGCTCAGATGCTCGACGATCTGGCCAGCGTTCATCACGGCAATGTGGTCACACAAATGCCCGACAACCGCCAGGTCATGGCTGACCATAAGATATGTCAGGGATCGCTCGGCGCGTATGTCGGTCAACAGATTGAGAATCTCGGCCTGAATTGAAACGTCCAGCGCGCTGGTCGGCTCGTCCAGCAAAAGCACATCCGGCTCGGCCGCAAGCGCCCGTGCAATTGCAACCCTTTGGCGTTGGCCACCTGACAACTGATGCGGATACCGAAAACGAAACCTGTGGCCCAGATCCACATTGGCCAGAAGATCCTCGATCCGGCGGTCAATGTCGGTCATGCCGTGCAGACGCAGGGTTTCAGACAGAACCTGATCGACGGTCTGGCGGGGGTGAAGCGAGGCATAGGGGTCCTGAAAGACCATTTGAACCGTCTGATAGAACTCGCGCGAGCGATGTCGGCCCAGTTCGGCACCGTTGACATGCATTCTGCCGGACCAGCCGGGTACAAGGCCGGACAGCGCCCGCAATATTGTCGACTTGCCCGAACCGCTTTCGCCGACAAGGCCCAGGCTTTGCCCTTGTGCGACAGAAAGCGAGGCGCTGCGCAAGGCGTCCACCCGATCCCTTCCCGTTCCGAACCAGACGTTCAGATTGTGTATGTCAATCATGCTCATGACTTGACCTGTCCGCTGACTGAAGGCGCATCGGCCCAGGCTTCGTCCCTGTTCAGAACCGCAAGCCGTTCATGCGGCTCATCCAGCCGGGGCAAGGCATTCAGAAGTCCCTGAGTATATGGGTGTTTGGCCTCAGACAGCTTGTCGGCATCGCAGACTTCGACAATGCGCCCCGCAAACATGATCAGCACCCGGTCGCAGAATTCCGCCACCAGGTTCAGGTCGTGACTGATAAAGATCAGCCCCATTCCACGCTCGCGCACTAGATCGTCCATGATATTCAACACCTGACGCTGGACCGAAACATCCAGCGCGCTCGTCGGTTCGTCGGCAATCAGGATCTCGGGATTTGCGGCCAGCATCATGGCGATCATGATCCTTTGCCCCATGCCGCCGGACATCTCATGCGGATAAGCGCGAAGTACCCTTTCCGGGTCTCGGATTGCAACGGCGTCCAGCATTTCCAGACTGCGCGTTCGGGCAGTGGAATGCCCGGCGCCGGTGGATTGGCGATAGGCCTCGATCATCTGCGCACCGATGGTCATCACGGGGTTCAGGCTGAACTTGGGATCCTGCATGACCATGGAAATCTTGCTGCCGCGAACAGCGCGCATCTTGGGTTCGGACAACCTCAGCAGGTCAATGTCGTGCAGCTTGATATGGTCCGCCTCGACAAGACCCGGGCTGCGCACCAGGCGCAGGATTGCCCGCCCAGTCATGGACTTCCCGGACCCGCTTTCGCCGACGATCCCCAGTCTTTCCCGCCCAAGGCTGAAACTGACCCCGCGCACTGCGTCAAACACGCCCCTGCGGGACGGAAACCGAACCCAGAGGTTCTGCACATCCAGCAATTGTTCGCTCATCCCTGGCCCCCTTGTTTAGGGTCAAGAATGTCACGCAATCCGTCGCCCAGCAGATTGAAGGCGAGCGATACGATGAATATCGCCAGCCCCGGCATGGTGGCGACCCACCAGTGATCCAGGATGAAACGGCGCCCCTCGGAAATCATCGCACCCCATTCCGGGCTGGGCGGTTGCGCGCCGAGACCCAGAAATCCAAGACCGGCCGCCGCAAGAATGATCCCTGCCATATCCAGCGTGACCCGAACGATGAGTGAACTGATGCACAACGGCCAGATGTGGCGCGTGATGATCCGGAACGGACCGGCCCCTTGCAGCCTAATGGCGCTGATATAGTCCTGCGATCTGATCGTCAGCGTCTCGGCCCGAGCCAACCGTGCATAGGGCGGCCAGGCAGTGAGCGATATTGCAAGAACTGCGTTTTCGATCCCCGCGCCCAGACCGGCCACAAAGGCCAGTGCCAGAACCAGCCGGGGAAAAGCCAGAAATATATCGGTAATCCGCATCAGGACAAGGTCGGCGATTCCGCCGACATATCCTGCCACGGTGCCAACCAGAAGCCCAAGAACCGGCGCGATAAGAGCGACAAGTGCCACGATGTAAAGCGTTATTCTCGCACCGAAAATCAGGCGGCTGAGGATATCGCGCCCGAGGCTGTCCGTCCCCAGCAGATGTCCTTCTGTCCCAAGCGGAAGCAGACGTTTGCCAAGGTCCTGAACATACGGATCATGCGGTGCCAGAAGTGGCGCGAACAGGGCGGTCAGCACCAGCGCCACAAT
The DNA here is from genome assembly GCF_059610965.1 of Ruegeria sp. CDSB136. Classification (NCBI taxonomy): domain Bacteria; kingdom Pseudomonadati; phylum Pseudomonadota; class Alphaproteobacteria; order Rhodobacterales; family Roseobacteraceae; genus Ruegeria; species Ruegeria sp. CDSB136. Next base: position 188,292 of record NZ_JBXWOP010000007.1, on the reverse strand, counting down.
GATGACCAAACCGATCATAGCCATGACATTGCCGCGCAACGTGAGCCATCCGTTATATATGGAGGCGAGGCGGGCCTGTACCCTGCTTTCCGGTTCTTCCGAGAGAAGCCATTGTCGTAGCGTTTGAGTGGTCATTTGGCCCTCGGGTCCAGAACTTTGTAAAGCAGATCGCTTGTGACGTTCAGCAATATGAAGCAGAAGCCGACAACCACGGTTCCACCCAGAACGGCATTCATGTCCGCACTCAGAAGCGCCGTGGTGATATAGCTGCCGATGCCCGGCCAACTGAAGATGATTTCGGTCAGCACGGACCCTTCCAGCAATCCCGCATAAGACAGGGCTATGACGGTGATCAGTTGCACACGGATGTTGCGAAAGGCGTGACGCCAGATAACGATACGTTCGGGCAATCCTTTTACACGGGCGGTCAGGATGTATTCTGCGCTGAGTTGCTCCAGCATGAAACTGCGAGTCATGCGGCTGATATAGGCCAGCGAATAATAGCCCAGCAGCAGCGCGGGCAGGATAATATGGCTGACGGCATTCCAGAAGACCGTCATGTCGCCGGCAATCAGGCTGTCGACAAGGATCATACCCGTACGCGTCGGCACGATGTCCTCGTAGAAGATATCCAGACGCCCCGGGCCACCGACCCATCGCAACTTGCCGTAGAATATCATCAATCCCATCAGGCCCAGCCAGAAGATCGGCATTGAGTATCCCACCAACGCGATGATGCGGGCAATCTGATCGATCCAGCTACCCCGGTTGACGGCCGCGACAATGCCTAGCGGCACGCCGACCAGAATACCCGCCAGAACACCCAGGGTGGCCAATTCCAGTGTTGCGGGAAAAACCCGCTTGATATCTTCAATCACTGGGCGCGCGTTAAGATAGGAAATTCCAAAATCCAGCCGGGCGACGTCGGACAGGTAGTACCAGAACTGGACAAGCAAAGGCTTATCCAGCCCGAGCATTTCATAAGTTTCCTGATAAACTTCCTGCGTGGCGCGTTCACCCACTATCGCAATCACCGGGTCGACCGGCATCACCCTTCCGATGATGAAGGTCACAAATAACAATCCCAGCATCGTCACCAGAATCGATCCGATCGTCAGAACGGTTGTTTTTAAGACGTGAATGAGAGGCGCGAGCCCGCGCCTCTCGGAATATGTCATGTCGCTCATTACTTGGTTACGACAAAGTAACCGGCTTCGGACACCGCACCGCCAAGGTTCCAGTTGGTGACGTTGCCGCCGATCCCGGATCTCTCAGTCCTTTGGAACATGATTGCAAAGGGCGAAGTCTGGCGGAATATGGCCTGGATTTCCTCGTACATCTCGGCCCGTTTTGCCGTGTCGGGTTCAATCTTGGCCGCATCGGTCATTGCCGTCAGTTCTCCGGGGTTCCAGGAATTGCGCCAAGCAAGAATCCCGGTGGCCTTTGCTTCGTCCGAATTGTCAGGATTCCAGGCAAAGGTTCCGGCATTGGTCTGCGGATCGGGGTAATCCGGCCCCCAAGCGCCAAGATAGGCGTCCAGTTCACGGGCGCGATACCGGGTCAGCACCTGCTTGGCGGTCCCAACAGTGATCTTCATGGTGATCCCGGCCTCGGCCAGCGTGTTCTGGATGGACTGTGCGATCTCGATACGTTCCTGCGCCTCGCGCACACCGACTTCGAACTCAAACCCGGAAACACCGGCCTCGGCCAGCAACGCCTTGGCTTTTTCCGGATCATAGCTGAACGGATTGTCGTCGACCGATCCCATGTAGGTTGCCGGCAGGAAGTTCTGGTGAACCGCCCAGTCACCCTTGAGGAAACTATCGGCCATCGCTTCATAATCGATCAGGTACTTTATGGCCTCCATGACCTTTGGGTTCGACAGTTCGGGGTGTTTCTGGCTCAGCGAGAAATACATGATCTGACCGCTCAGGGCCGCGTACATTTCCAGATCGGCGTTCGACTCGACCGCGGCCATGTCTTCAGGGTTCAGGTTGCGTGCGATGTCGATATCGCCTGCCTCCAGCAACAACCGCTGCGACGCGCTTTCCTGCACATGGCGGGTGATGACGCGTTCCATGGCAGGGGCACCGCCATAGTAATCAGGGTTGGACTGCAGCGAATAGCTCTCATTCGGTTTCCAGCCTGTCAGCATGTAGGGACCGGAACCCGCCGAGTTTGTCGCCAGCCAGGTGTTGCCCATGTCGCCATCCACGGCGTTGGCTTCGACGGTCTTCATATCGACGATGGCGCCGACACCGGCTGTCAGGCAGTTCAGCACAAAGGATGTCGCGTATTTCTTGTCCGTGGTAATCAGCAGCTTGCCATCTTCCACGCGGATCATCTGATCAACGTTTTCAGGGGTGAAACCGAACTGAGTGAGGATGAAGGCCGGTGTCTTGTTCAGCTTGATGACACGGCGCAGCGAGTACGCCGCATCTTCCGCCGTCACCGGGTTGCCGGAGTGGAACTTGACGCCCTCGCGCATCGTGAAGGTGATCGTCTTTCCGTCCTCGGACACGTCCCATTTGGTCGCAAGATCCGGCTGATACCCGGCGTCCAGATCAAGCGGATCGTAATTGACCAGCTTGCCATAAATGTTGCGCGTCATCTCCATGCCGGTGAATTCAAACGACTGTGCCGGATCGGCTGTCGTGATGTCATCGATACGCATCGCCATGACCAGCATGTTGGGCGGCGTTTCGGCAAACGCGGCCGGTGCACCCACAGCCAGTGTCGCCGCAAAAGCTGCGGTGCCGACAAGTTTGGAAAATAACTTCATAGTCTAACTCCCTGTTGATTATGCTCGGGTCTACCCGCCCCAGGTGTCGGTCAGCACGCGCAGCCAGTTTCCGTTGGCTATCTTCGTGATCCGATCTTGTGTGTATCCATGGACCTCCATCGCATTCAGCAATGCAGGCAGCTTTTCTGCGCCGTCGAGGGCATTGGGCACCGTCGCCCCGTCATAGTCCGAGCCCAGGGCCACAGTGTCTTCGCCCATGACGTTGATCATATGATCGATATGGGCCAGAACCTGATCCAACGGCACATCCGGGTCGCGACGACCGTCTGCGCGCAGGAACTGGGCCGCGTAATTTATCCCCACGACACCGCCCTTTTCGCCAATTGCGCGCATTTGCGCGTCGGTCAGGTTCCTGGAATTTGCGCAAATGGCATGGGCACAGGAATGTGTGGCCACCAGCGGCGCATCCGACGTTTCGGCGACATCCCAAAACCCCGCTTCGGTGATATGCGACAGGTCCACAAGAACACCAAGCGTGTTGCACCGTGCGACCAGCGACCTTCCCGCTTCGGTCAGTCCACCACCGGTATCAGGTGATCCGGGAAAGCGGAACGGAACGCCGTCGCAAAAGATGTTGTTGCGGCTCCAGACCGGGCCAAGCGACCTGAGGCCAGCCGCATAGAACAGATCGAGCGCTTTCAGGTCCGGATCAATCGCCTCGGCCCCTTCCATATGCATGATTGCGCCGATTTCGCCGGACTCGCAGGTTAGGCGCAACTCCGCCGCGTTCTTGCAAATGCGCAGCGCCCCGCGTTGCTCAAGCTGAACAAGACTGCTTGCCAATGCAACCGATCGTCTCATCGCCGCATCTTGTGGCAATTCGGGTGGCAACGGCACGTCATAGGTCGCTCCGGCCATCAGGCCATCATAGTCGATCGTATCGTTTTCGGATGGCCCCCAAATGGCGAAGAAACCGCCCAGCAATCCGCCGGCCTTCATTCTTGGACGATCAAGATGCCAGTCCCCGTTTCCGGAACAAAAAAGCGCAAGAGGATCCGAGGCATTCGAACCGGCAATTTTGCTTAAAACGTCATTGTGCCCGTCAATGGCGAATGGCGGCATCTCGAAAACCCTGGACTACGTGTTCTGAGCATGGTTCCGCTGGTTAGTATCAATTTGCAACAAAAAAATCCAAAACTCCGGAAATGTCTTTCGGAGGGATTGCAATAAAATGAATGCCTTCTGGGGACGCCAACAGGTTATAGGGCGGTTTTTGCCTTTGTCTGCCCATCAGCCCTCGGATGCAGATCATCAATAATGATCACGTGCTGATGAGGCTCATCGCCCTGTAGATGTGGGTGATCCTGCGGCAAATCCGGGTGGTCGTGACGGACAGGTCGGCCGTCATCGGCCGGCCATAGTCGCACGGCCGCCAGAAGGCCGAACAAAGCCAGAGCAGACAGTGAGATCATGGCGACAACGGTGCCGAACACGGTGATCAGCCAGCCCGACGCAGGGTAAAATACCAACCAGCAGGCGTGGGACAATGTGAATTGGGCTGCAAAGATTGCCGGGCGGTCTTCAGGATGTGCTGACCGTGTAAGCAGCCGCCCTGTCGGTGTCAGTATTGCGGAATATCCCGCACCAACCAGAAGCCAGCCGACCATCAGAGCGGTTTGGGACAGCGGCGTTGCCAATGATGTCAGCGCCAACGTGAACAGGGTCAGATTGCTTAGCACCGCCCCTGACAGCATCACCTTTCGGTCGGGCACGCTGTTCAGCAGGCGCGGAAGGGTCAATGCGGTCAGCATTGAACCTGCCCCGAACGCCGCCAAGACAACCGCGACAGCGCTTTCCGACAGGCCCAGATCCCCACGCACGATGACAACAGTGTTGACGATGACCATCGCGCCGGTGGCCGAGGCGACCCAGTTCAGCGCCAGCAAGCCGCGCAGGCGCGGCGTTCTGAGATATAGCCGCATCCCGCGCGTTGTCCGATCGTAAATGCCGCGCGGCTTTGCCGGCTTTGGCGACGGCAGAAGCACCGAGACAACCAGAAGCGCCGAAGCGACAAACCCGATTCCGGTGCCCCAGAACAGGTTGTCAAAGCTCATCACGGTCAGCAGCGCCGCGGCGAGCATCGGGCTCAGCAGGCTTTCCATGTCAAACGCAAGACGGGACAGCGACAGCGCCTTGGTATAGTCTCGTTCATCAGGAAGAACGTCGGGGATCGTGGCCTGAAAGGCGGGTGTGAACCCGGCCGATGCCGATTGCAGGACAAAGATCAGAACGTAGACCTGCCAGACCTCTGATACAAATGGAAGGGTCATGGCAACCGCGGCCCGGATCAGGTCGAGGACCACCAGCATTCGTCTCCGATCGACGCGCTCGGCAAATGCCGCCGCAATCGGAGCGATCGTGACATAGGCCACCATTTTGATGGTCAGTGCGGTTCCCAACACCAGCGCCGCCGAATCCCCTGCCAGCTGGAATGCAAGCAAGCCAAGTGCAACAGTGGCCAGACCTGTGCCCGAAAGCGCCACGATCTGGGCGAAGAAAAGATGGCGATAGGTGCGATTTCTAAGAACTGAAAGCATCGGATTACAGGTACTTGCTGATTGTTTTCAACTCTTCCACGGCTCCTTCCGGATCGTCGCCACCCGTCAGACAATGATCGATATGATCATGGATCAAAGCTCGTTTGGCGTTTGTGATCGCTTTCTCGACCGCGTGCAATTGTTGGGCGATGTCGGAACAAGGTTGCTGCAGTTCCAGCATCGAAACCACTTTGGACAGATGCCCTTCGGCCCTTTTCAGTCGCGCAATGATTGCCGGATGGGTTGAGTGGATGTGTGTCATGTTGCGAACCTTATCCTCCCCCGGAGGATATCGTCAATCAATCTATCTTTCTTGTCGAACGGGTCCCGATACTTCGACAAATGGCCACCGTCGGAACAGTTGCGGGCCGTCGAACAACTTCATTTCCACTGTTGAATGCCCGCCTTATGGCTTCTTATGGCTCTGTCCCTGATGACACGTGAGCCCACCTGAAACGCGGCCCAAAATCCCGCGCTGCTCCACTATTTTCGTTGAGCTAGAAATTCTCAGCCGATAAGTCTCTTGCATCGCGAATACAAAGGTCAGTTTCTTGGCAAACCCACTCTATGACAGCCTGCTCGGAATTCATGCGGACAAAGACACACCGTTCCTGCATCTTGCGGATGGCAGGGTGGTTTCTTATCGCCGCTTTCTGAATACAGCGGCGCAGATCGCGAATGTCACTGCGCGGATGGGGTTGCAACCCGGTGATCGGGTCGCTGTGCAGGTCGAAAAAAAGCCCGAGGCGCTTGCCCTTTACGCTGCCTGTGTTCAGGCCGGGTTGGTGTTTTTGCCACTCAATACGGCCTACACGGTCGAGGAACTGACCTATTTCATCGAAAACAGCGGCGCATCTCTGGTCGTATGTGACGAACAGAACGAGGACCAACTGAAGTCTGTCAGTACTCCGATGGGGGCCAGCGTTGTGACCCTCAATGCCGATGGCGGTGGCACATTGATGGAACAGGCCGCCGCCATGCCGAACAGCTTTGCAACTGTGGATCGTACAGGAGACGACCTGGCGGTCTTTCTGTACACCTCCGGCACAACTGGCCGGTCCAAGGGGGCAATGCTGACGCAGAACAACCTGCTGTCCAATGCCCGGACGCTGGCAAAGGAATGGCGGTTCTCGTCTGACGATGTGTTGATGCACGCGCTGCCGATCTTTCACGCTCACGGGTTGTTCGTGGCGACCAATGTCTCTCTGATCGCTGGCAGCCGCATGGTGTTCCTGCCCAAGTTCGATCTGGACAACATCATCACACTGATGCCGACGACCACGACGATGATGGGTGTTCCGACTTTTTACACGCGACTGCTGAATGACCCGCGTTTCACCAAGGAACTGACCGCACATATGCGCCTGTTCGTCTCAGGATCGGCCCCGCTGCTTGCCGATACGCACGTTCAGTTCGAGAACCGCACTGGCCATCGCATTCTCGAACGCTATGGCATGACCGAAACCAGCATGAATACGTCCAACCCCTATGACGGTGAACGGCGGGCCGGGACAGTGGGTTTTCCACTTCCGGGGGTCGAGCTTAAGGTGTGCGACGCAGAAGGCAGTCCGTTGCCCCAGGGCGAGATCGGCGTGATCGAGGTGCGCGGCCCCAACGTGTTTTGCGGATACTGGCAGATGCCGGAAAAAACTGCCGCCGAGTTGCGAGAGGATGGTTTCTTCATCACCGGCGATCTGGGGCGGATTGACGAAGACGGTTATGTCCACATTGTCGGGCGCAACAAGGATCTGATCATTTCGGGAGGCTACAACGTCTATCCAAAAGAAGTTGAACTGGCGCTGGACGACCAGCCGGGTGTTCTGGAAAGCGCAGTCATCGGTGTGCCGCACCCGGATTTCGGTGAAACCGTGGTCGGTGTGATTGTTGCGGAACCGGACGCGCACCCCGATCTGGAAGCGATACAGGCCGCGATCAGCAGCGGTCTGGCCCGCTACAAACACCCACGAAAACTGATCCAACTGGATGAGTTGCCGCGCAATACGATGGGCAAAGTTCAGAAGAACGCGCTACGCGCGCAATTTAAAGACCTGTTCGCGGGCTTGTGACACGATCACCCCGCAAGAGCCCTAGGGGCCTTCGCGTACCATCGGCAGAACCTCAACCCAACCGCTGTGAAAAGAAGATTCTGAGGTCTTCAAGATGAGTCTGAACACCCCTCTCAGGTGATGTTGGGCACCACCATCGTTGGAATTGTCGAGCGTCTCAGCACCCGTTTGACGACCGTCCCGATGAAGGTGTGTCCGGTGCCCTGCTCGTGCGTGCCCATGACAATCAGGCCGCAATCCAGCTCGCGCGCGCGCTGCAGGATGGACTCGGCGGGATGCCCGTCAACCAGCTCCACCGAGGCGACAGACGCGTAAGCCTCCTTTCCTTCTTCGGTTAGGGTTTTCACGAACTTCTGCTGGTTCTCTTTCAGCAGTTCCTTCACCGAAGCGTGGCGGTCCCGGATCGCTTTTTTGCGCGATGCATCATCCTGAATGAACATTCGCATCGTCACGATGGCGTCCTGTGTCAGAGGCTCGGTCACGTGCAAAACATGGACTTTCGCCCCATGGGCGCGCGCCATGCTCAGGGCATGGCGCAACGCATTGTTGGCGTTTTCGGACAAATCCGTTGCGAACAGGATGTCTTTGATCTGAGGTAACATGGTTCAGTTCCTTTCTGTCCGCACTCAATACCCAAGCGCCCGCGGCAGCCATAGCGAGATTTCGGGAAAGAACGCTATGATGAAGATGGCGACCGTATTGATGAAGGCAAAGGGCAGCGCTGCAACGGAAATCTTCTCGATTGATATATTGGATATACCGGATGCGATGAAAAGGTTTTCGCCCAATGGCGGGGTTTGGAAACCGATCCCCAGCGTACACACCATCACGACACCAAAGTGGATTGGGTCGATGCCAACGCTGTAGGCCACAGGCAGCATCACCGGAACCAGGATAAGAATGGTTGCCAGCGTTTCCATGAACATGCCAACGAACAGCAGGAACAGGATGACCAGCGTCCAGATCACATAGATGTTGCTTGTGACGGAAAGCATGCCTTCGGCGATCAGCGCGGGGATCTGGTTTTCGACCAGAAGCCGACCAAACACCGTTGCCGTGAACATGATCAGCAACACGCGCCCCGTCAGCCATGTTGTGGTTTCAAGCGAGGTGAACAGCTTTTCCCAGCTGAGTTCGCGGTAGATGAATGCGCCCACAACCAGTGTGTAGAAGATCGCGACGATCGCCGCCTCGGTCGGGGTGAAGAAGCCCGAATAGATGCCGCCCAGGATCACCACCGGGGCCATCAGGGCCCAGAAGCCGCGATACATTTCGCACCAGATATGGCGCATGGACCAGCCCTCGGTCGTCCCCTTATAGCCGCTCTTTTTGGCCAGGATGTAGTTCATCAGCAAAAGGCTGCCAGCGATCACGAAGGCGGGCATGAAACCGGCGATGAACAGTTTCGGGATGGACACGGTCTGGAAGGTGCCATGTTCGGCAACAGCTTCTGGCGGGGCTGGCATGCCGAGCGCGGCAATGCCGAAGATGATCAGCGGGATGGACGGCGGAATGACAATCCCCAGCCCGCCGGACGATGCAGTGATCGCCGAAGCATAGTTGCGTCCGTATCCCCGATCTATCATGGCTGGGATCATCAGCATGCCGACGGCGGCGGTTGTCGCCGGGCCTGAACCCGATATCGCGCCGAAGAACAGGCAGGCAAAAACCGTTGCCGCCGACATACCGCCGGTGAAGGGACCAGCAAAGCTTTCGGCAACATTGATCAGTCGCCGTGACAGGCCCGAGGCTTCCATTAATGCGCCCGCCAGAATGAACGCCGGCAGGGCCATGAGCGGGAATGAACCCACGGACGTAAAGGCGATTTGGACAAATTTGATCGGATTCTCGTCCAGGACGAGAAAGGTGATCATCGTCGAAACGCCAAGCGCGACCGTTATCGGCGCGCCGATGAACAACAGCAACAGGAAGCCGCCGAACAGGATATATACGATTTCACTGCCCATTATTTTGCCTCCCCAATGTCAGTGTGGTCCACGTCAGCGCCCAGGTCTGCGCGGACTTCTTCCAGATCAATCGCGTCAGGATCACGCAGATCTTCGTCCAGAATGATTTTCTTGTAGTTCACCTGAAGGATACGAATGGTCATCAGGGTGAAGGTGATCGGCAAAACGATGTAGACCCAGCTTAGGTGGAACCCCAGGGTCTGGGATGACTGGAACCGGTTCATGCGGTTGAAGATGAAGTCGATCGCCAGGTAGACGAAGTAGACATTGAAGCAGATCCAGAACAGATCCGCGAAAGCCTCGATATATTTGATCGCGCGAGGGGGCAGAAACTTGAACTGAAACGTGACGCGGTTATGCGCACCCATCTTGGCCGCATAGCTGGCGCCGAAAAACACGAACCAAACGAACATATAGACGGACAGCTCTTCAACCCACGAGAAAGAAAAGTTGAATACTGTCCTTACGACCACCTGCAAAAACAAAAGACATACAAAGACTGCCAGAAGAAACCGACAGATGTAGCTTTCTATGTTGTCGACTATTCCCCAGAAGTTTTTCATCGGTCCCTCTCCCTCAGAATGGAAAGCGCCAGTCAGGCGCTTTCCTTTGTTTTATACTATTTTCATTCCGAAACGGGGTCGCGGCCGATGGCGGCCAGAACGGCGTTCAGCTTTTCAACACCACCGATGCTTTCATAGAACTTCGGCCAGACCGCTGTGGTTGCCAGTTCGATGAACTCTGCCTCGTCGTTTTCGGGAACATGAATTTCCATGCCCTTTTCGACCAGCAGCGCTTTGATCTCGGCTTCCTTGTCGCGCAGGAATTGGGCCGAGGCCTGGGTTGCATACTGCCCGGCTTCCAGTACGGCAGCCTGATCTTCGGCCGACAGACCCTGGAATACCTGCTCGGAAATGATCAGAGGCTCGATCGAGAAGATGTAACGGATTTCAGTCACATAGTCCTGAACTTCGTAGAACTTCATCGCGTTGATCGTGGTGTAGGGGTTGTCCTGACCATCAACAACCTTGGTTTGCAGACCGGCAAAAGTTTCCGACCAGGCCATCGGTGTCGGGCTGATGCCCCACGCCTTATAGGTGTCGATCATGATCTCGTTCTTGGGAACGCGGATGACCAGACCTTCCAGATCCGCAACCGATTTTACCGGCTTCTTGGAGTTCGTCAAAACGCGGAAACCGGTATAGGTCCAGGCGATGATGCGTACGCCTGCATCATTGATCGTGTTTTCGGTCAGTTCCTGCCCAATGGGGCCCTGGGTCAGGGTTTCGGCGTCCTCCAGGCTGAGGATGACGTAAGGCAGTGTGAACACACCTACGGTCGGCGAGAACGGCGTGACGTTGTTGATCGCCAGCAGCGACATGTCCAGCGTGCCGATTGCTGCTTCGTTCACGGTGTCCTGTTCGGACCCGAGCTGGCCGTTCAGAAACAGAGTTGCGGTGTGATTGCCACCCGACAGTTCCTCGAGTTTTTCCTTGAAGGCAAGGCCAGTTGCCTCCTGGCTGGAACCGCCGCTGTCGCCCACGGCAATCTTGAAGTTCTTCGCCATGGCCGGCGCGGCAAAGGTCGCGGCGGCAAACGTGGCAGCCAACGCGACAGATGAGAATGATTTGATGAGTTTCATAAGTCCTCCACCTTATTTGTGACGATGGCATCGCATTCCTACGCCTGTGAGTATGGCGCAAACTGGAGTCACCGGTGGGCGAGTTATAAGTTGCAAAAACGGTTGAGGTAATACAAAGTAATCTACGTAAAGTTCGACAAAAGGAAACCTTTCAATTCCAAAGAAACTCGCCATTACGCGCATCTCGGATGTGGACATTCGCTTGCTGCAGATTTTTCGTACCGTGGTTGCCTGCGGAGGGTTCACCGCCGCCGAATTTGAGCTCAACATCGGGCGTTCAACTATCAGCAAACACATCTCGGATCTCGAAACCCGCCTGAACCTGAAACTATGCCATCGCGGGCCCGCCGGGTTCTCGCTGACATCCGACGGCCAGCATGTCCTGAAGTCCGCAGACAGCCTGTTTGCCTCAATCGACAGATTTCAGAACATTATCGGTGAGGTTCGCGCCGAAATGGCGGGAAAGTTGAAGATTGCAATCTTTGACCGGTCTTCCTCCAACCCGGATGCCGAAATGTCCGAAGCTATTCGCCTGTTCCGAAACCGGGCGCCGGGCGTCACGCTAGATATTTCGGTCGAACCGCCCAACGTGATCGAAGAAGGTGTCATAAACGGTCGATTCAATCTGGGCATCGTCCCCTTGCACCGCCAATCGCCGATGTTGAACTATTCGCCCCTGTATACCGAAGACATGCGCCTGTTTTGCGGCCAGAATCACGAGCTGTTTCAGCGCGCAGAAACCGAGTTCAAGTTAAGTGAGCTTCGAAAGTACACCTACGCGGGCCTGAGCTTTAACTCACCCAACATGTCGATCCATCAAAAACTGAAACTGAGAAAGTCTGCCTTTGTCCAAAGCGAAGAAGCGTTGGCACTTCTCATCCTTTCCGGTTGCTATCTGGGCTTCTTGCCGACCCATCAGGCACAGCCGTTCGTGGAAGCTGGTCAAGTCCGGGAAGTCCGTTGCGAAGCTGCGGAATATATTTCAAGCATGGCCGCAATCGTGCGCAAAAGCGCTTCGCAAGGGCGCAGGTTGAACGTGTTTCTTGAGTGCCTGAAAGACGCTCATGACAGGTAGGCTATGAAATGCCGGTCCGGTTACTTTATTCGACCACCCAAAGTTAGCGGGATCGGATTCTTCACCATTGAGAGCACGGTGCCCGATTGGTTGGAGCAAGCAGTGTGTCAACTTGTTCAAAGCTCGGGCTCTTGGCATAATTTTATTTCGTTTCCGCCATAGTTGGCGAAACTTCATGACAAGGCTGGCGCAATAAGTTAAGTGTTCCCAAAAGACCAAAATACAATTTCCCGGTGAACTTTGTGGAACAAGTAACCTTTACGTTCGAGATGGGTGTGGTTTGCGCCCTGTTGGCCTTCACCGTTTTCCTGTTTGTCTCCGAAATCGTAAGAATTGACCTTTCCGCCATACTGGTTTTGGTCATCGTCGGCCTTCTCAGTTATGCGCCCGGGCTGGAGAACCTGGCAAATGTCTCTCGACTGTTCGACGGGTTCGCGTCCAACGCCGTTATTTCAATCATCGCGGTCATGATCGTCGGTGCCGGATTGGACAAGACCGGCATCATGAACAAAGTGGCCGCCGTCATCCTGAAATACGGCGGCACAGCCGAGAACCGGGTTTTGCCGATCGTGTCAGGCACTGTCGGAGTGATCTCGTCTTTCATGCAGAATGTCGGCGCGGCGGCCTTGTTTTTACCGGTTGTCAGCCGAATTTCCTCAAGGTCCGGCATTCCGCTGTCGCGACTGCTGATGCCGATGGGTTTTTGCGCCATTCTGGGCGGCACCATGACTATGGTCGGTTCTTCCCCACTGATCTTGCTGAATGACCTCATTCTGACGGCAAATGACGGGTTGCCCGAAGGGCAGAAAATCGAACCGTTTGGACTTTTCTCAGTCACTCCAATCGGTATGGCCCTGATCCTGACAGGTATCGCATATTTTCTATTGCTGGGGCGCTGGGTACTGCCGACTGAAGGCGCGTCTGATGCAACAGGGACCGGGCAAGGCACCCAGGAATATCTTCAAAGGGTCTACGGCCTCAAAGCAGACGTTTTTGAGGTCATCGTCCCCGAGGACAGCCCCCTGGTGGGGCAGATTCTGGCCGATATCAACCACGAGAACCACCTTTACATCATCTCGACATTCTATCGCGGGAAAACCTCGATGGTGCAGGTTCTGACCGCCGAGATTGCCGCACCTTGCCGGCTGGCCATCATCGGGCGTCGCTGGGTGGTCGAGGAGTTCGCGCAGAAGTTCGGTCTGACTGTTCTGCCTGAACTGGATATCTTCGTCGAAGAGTTTGCACCCACCAATGCCGGGATCGCAGAAGTTGTCGTGACCCCGGACAGCAAGCTGATCGGCAAATGCCCGCGCGAGCTTTTGTTCCGCAAGACCTATGGCATGTCGTTGCTGGCGATCCATCGCGGGGAAGAAACGCTCAGCCATGTCGAGACGGATGATCACGCGTCAACCCAAATCGGCCTTGAAGCATTTCACGCCGGTGACATGCTGGTCGCGCATACCCGATGGGACAACCTGATGCGGATCAAGCGCGATCCGGATTTTGTCGTTGTGACCACGGACTTTCCGCAGGACGAGTTGCGGCCGCAAAAGGTCGGTTGGGCGCTGGCCTTTTTCGCCATTTCCTTGTCGCTGATCCTGTTCACCGACGTCCGGCTGTCGCTATGCCTGCTGACCGGAGCGGCCGGCATGATGCTGACCCGCGTGTTGAGTGTGGACGAGGCATATCGCGCAGTTGGGTGGAACACCGTTTTCCTTCTTGCCTGTCTCATTCCACTTGGTCAGGCCGTACAGAATACCGGGACGGCCGCATGGATTGCGCAGCAGATCATGACCATTCTGGACGGCTGGCCCATTTGGGCGCTTCAGGCTGGGGTGGCAATACTGGCCACAGCTTTTTCGCTGGTAATGTCGAATGTCGGGGCAACCGTCTTGCTTGTGCCCCTTGCGGTTTCAATCGCGGTTGCCGCAGGGGGCAATCCGGGGGTCTTTGCGCTGACCGTTGCCATATCGACCTCGAACAGTTTCATCATTCCGACCCATCAGGTGAATGCGCTGATCATGGGTCCGGCAGGCTACAAGGTCATGGATTTCGTGCGATCCGGCGGAGTCATGACAGTCCTGTTCCTGTTCGTGTCTCTGTTCATGCTCAACGTCCTGTATTGATCTACGGGCATTTCAGTGACGGCCTTGCAGGTCTTTTTCCTCAGACGGACGTGATTTTGAACACAAGCACCTGCGACCACTGGATATGGCAGGATGTGGTTCGGAACCCATTTCGACGATACATATGCAGATCGTGTCGGGCTTTCTCGAAGCACTCCGTGTAAAATGGATCATTGGCGAAATGACCGATCACGGGGTTGAGCATGATCAGGATCGTCTTTCGGGTGATGCGGCAAAACTCGTCCAGTATCAGCATCCAGTCCTGAGGGTGGCAATAGTGCTCGATCGACTGCATGCAAATCAGCACATCCTTTGATTTGTCTGCCAATGGATAGGGCGTGCGCCCGGCGTCAAACAGAGTCATTGGAATATCGATTGCTTCGATAATCGGGCGATAGGGCCAGTCGTGTACCTTGTGGTCTTTTGGGATCTGAATGCCGTGATTGTCGGTTTCGCAGACAAACGTCTCGTCGTTCAGGCGACGATGCGTGGACGCCAGTTCAGTTTGTTTGTTGTTGAGCATGTTGGGAAAATCATTGCCCAAAACGGTATGGCCAAAGTGCCGGGCAACCTCGAGCATACCGCCATGCGCCGTCGACATCTCGAATATGTCCTGCGGTTCTTCGGGGTACATCAACTCGGGAAGGTAAAGCTGGAACCTGTTCCAGCACCTTCGGATGTTGTTGGCACGATTGATATATTTCCTTTGGACGCGGATCTGCTCAAGCTCGGTATTGTCACCATTGGAATACGGCGTGAGAAGTTCAGCGGGTACCGGATGGTCGAACAGATGGCCGTTATCGCCCATGACCCGTTCAGCACGAACTCGTTTTTCAAGCCTGCGCTTTTCTGCAGCCGTGAACTCTTCCGACATGTATTGGTCCCATCCTTCTGTACCGCGACCATTCGGGTGTTCTCGACGCCCGAGCGCCGGTACCCGCCCCATTTGGTACAGAACCCGTGCAGCAGACAACACCAAAACCCAGGTCGTGTGTGGTAGTTCTGAGGAATTGTCGCCGAGACGGCACGCAAAGCCGAACCGATCGGGTTCAGTGCCCGCCGAAATACGCTTCGAGCAGCCTTTTGTCGTTCCGCAGTTCGTCCGCAGTGCCGGACGTTTGCATGCGGCCGGACTCGAGCACGTAAATACGGCTGGCCAGCGACAGGGCGAAGTTGGCGTTTTGTTCGGTGATGACCACGGTCAGGCCGTATTCCTTGTTTAACTGACGCACGACCTCGGCGATCTCAAGGCAGATTTTCGGGGCCAGACCGATTGTTGGCTCATCGACCAACAGCAACTCGGGGCTGGTCATCAGGGCCCGTCCGAAGGACACCATCTGCCGTTCGCCGCCGGACTGGGTCGAGGTTTCCTGCCTTTCCCGCTCGGCCAGCCGTGGGAACAGCTTGTGGACCATGTCCAGATTGCTTTCGATATCCTCGCGGGCAGTATAGGCGCCCACCATCAGGTTGTCGCGCACCGACATATAGGGAAACAGGTTGAACCGCTCGGGCGCGTAACCGACGCCGTGGCGCACGATTTCGGCCGGTGATCGGCCTGCAAGACTGTGGCCGCGCAGCCGGATATCGCCTTCCGTTCTGACCATCCCCATTATGCTGTCCAGCAGGGTGGACTTACCCGCACCGTTCGGACCGACGACGGCAACGATCTCGCCCGGCTGGACCGTGATCGAGATGTCAGTCAGCGCCTGCGCCTTGCCGTAGAATGCGGACAGGTTTTCGATTTCCAGATAGGACATCAGGCGCCCCCCAGATACGAGGCCTGCACGGCCTTGTCATTCATCACTTCGGTGAATGTGCCTTCGGCGATCATCGTTCCCCGCTCAATTGCAATGGCACGGTCGATCAGGGGTTCAAGCGCGGGCAGATCGTGGCTGACGATCAGAAAAGTCATGCCGTCCTTGCGCATGGACTGGATGAGGTCCGAGATCTGCGCGATTTCCCCCACCGTCAAACCGGCAAACACCTCGTCCAGCAGCATCACACGCGGCGCGGTGGCCATGGTGCGCGCCATTTCCAGCTTACGCAGATCGCCCATGGCCAGTTCGGACGGTGTCCGTTGCAGGTCAGCCTCGGTGAAGCCGACGCTCAATGCCAGTTCCCGTTCCCGATCCGTGTCAGGGGATTTAGTGATCATGCGCCAGATGTTGTCAGGCATCAGGCCCACGCGGATATTCTCGGCCACGTTCATGTCGCCGAAGGGCCGCGGGATTTGATACGTGCGGCTGACGCCCGCCCGAATGCGCCGGGACGTGGGCAGGGCCGATATCTCCTGCCCGAAAAGTTCGATCGTGCCGCTGTTCTGTCGCAGCTCGCCCATGATCTGGCTGAACACGGTGGTCTTGCCCGCCCCGTTCGGACCGATCAGACCCAGAGATTCCCCTTCTTTGAGGGAAAAGGACAGACCATTCGTGGCCACCAGCCCGCCAAAGCGTTTGATCAGATGGGAAACTTCCAGCGCCACAGTCACGCCACACCCCCTTTCCGCAGCCGGGTGAATCCGCGCCGCACCAGTTCCACCAGCCCTTTGGGTTGGTACATGTAGAGGATCAGCGCGATGGCGCCGTAGACAAAATACCGCTCGGCCCCCGGCAGGACCGGCCGCAGGTATTCCAGCAGGAAGGTCATGAAGAATGCGCCGATCATCGGCCCAATGATGGTCGATGTACCGCCCAGCAGTGCGGCAACGATGATGGTAAACAGGAAGTTGATGTCAAACAGCGCACGCGGGGCCAGTGATCCCAGATAGTGCACATAGAAAGCCCCGCCCAGCCCTGCGATAAACGCGCTGGTCAAAAAGGCAAACGCTTTCAGCCGGGTGGTGCTGAGCCCCGAGCCGCGCACGCTTTCCTCGTTCATGCCGATCGCTGCCAGCGCTGTTCCCAGCCGGGTTTTCATCAGCAGCCACATGCTGACGGCGACGCTCAGCATCAGGGCGGTCGACAGGTAGTATCCGTTTGCTGCGCCCCGCGTCAGGGTCTGGATACCAGACATCCCGCGTGTGCCGCCAGTCAGATCCGGACGGATCACCTGCACCAGCTGATACAGCAGCTCCATGAAGGCCAGTGTAACCAGTGCGAAATAGCTTCCGCGAATACGCAGCGCAGGCAGCAGCACCAGCAGTCCGGCTGCCATGGTGACCAGCACCGCGACCGGGATCGAGATTTCAACCGGCACATCAAACCGTTTGGTAAGAATGGCGGTCGTGTACGCTCCGATGCCGATCAGGAAAGGGTGGCCAAAGCTCACATATCCTGTTCGCCCGGACAGCACGTCCCAACTGATCGCGAAGATCGCCAAGAAGTTGGCAAAGATCATCGTACGCAGTGTTCCGTTGGAAACGACCTGAGGCAACAGGAACATACCCGCAATCAGACCACCCCAGAGGGCAAAGTGAAACCAGCGCAGCCCCATCTTTATAACTCCTCACGGCCAAACAGGCCCTGCGGGCGGGTCACCAGAACACCAATGATCAGCAGCATGGTGAAGACACCGCGCAACTCGGGCGCAAGGGTCGCCACCACGATGACTTCAAGAAAGCCGACGATGTGTGCGACAACCAAGGTCCCGATGATCGACCCAATTCCGCCCACGATGACAACGGCCACCGAGATGATCAGCGGGGCGACCCACATGGATGGCGAAAGCTGCGTGTAACTGGCGAAGAACACACCCCCAAGTGCCCCCAATGCCCCCGAGATGCCCCAGGTGATCAGGTTGATCCGGTCCGGGTCGATCCCCGAGATAGCAGCCCCCTTGGCGTCCATCGAAACCGCCTGCATTGCCCGCCCGGTGTGGGTGAGCCGCACGAAAGCGTATAGCCCCAGAAGGATGGCCCAACTAATGAGCGTTGCAATCAGGATGTTGTATGTGACGGACGCTCCGGCAACGTTGATCACTCCGGGCACGATGGGCAGCAGGATCTTACTGCTGTCGCCAAAGACCAAAACGATCCCGGCCTGTATCACGACCGCAAGGATCAGCGTCGATATTTCGACCGCCACATGATCACCTTTGAGCGTCTTCACGATCAGGCGGTACTTCAGAATACCCATCAGAACGCCCAGTGCGGCGGCCACGACAACGCCCATGAGCTTGGGCATCCCCAGCGTTTGCGATACCCAGAAGTAGATGTACCCGCCGACCATCAGATAGGCGCCATACGCCAGATTCAGAACACGCCCTATGCTGAAGATCAGCGTGAAACCCATTGCGATAAGCGCATAGAGACCACTGAGCAAAAGCCCCTGGATCAGTATCTGCAACATTGAGGTATCCCTGGCTGCGGGCGCACGCTGTCGCGCGCCCGGTTCAAGCTATGTGAACGACCGGATCAGTTTTTGACCCAGCTGGGCAGGGTAAACTCGCCCGTCGCGTATTTCTCTGGATACACAACAGCGGCGGTTCCGTCCTCGTACCACTGCACGACAACCATGGACGGTGCGGCGTCATCAAACGGCTCGGACAGATCAAAGCGGATGTTGTGCGGATAGGTGCGGCCGGTCACGGGTTCGACCTCATCATCGCCCCAGAAGGCATAGCGCAACCACAGCTGACCATCCATCTCCAGAACCAGATCCTGCTTCTTCATCGCATCGGCCCAGCCTTCGACATTGTCGAAACCGCCAGCCTCTTCGGCAGCAGCCATGGCCTGCTTAAGACCGTGATAGGCGTTGAAACCGTTGAAATGCGGCAGCAGCGGGCGGCTGTCATACTTGGCCTGATAGGTGTCGACAAAAGCCTGGCTTGCCGGATCCAGCCTGAACCCGACCGAAGGGATCGGGGACAGGGTCGAAATGCCGCCGCCGGCGCCGCCCGTGTCTTCCCAATACTCCATTCCAAGCGCGGATACGTTGACGCCCGTCATCGCCATCGGCACTTGCAATTTCACATATTGCGACGACACAACCTGAGAGTTAACGGACGAAACCTGATAGATGAAGTCGGCCCCTGTATCCTGCGCACGGCTGAAGATCGGCGCGAAATCGACAGTGGCCACGTCATACGTAATGATATCCTTGACCTCGATCCCAGCGACCGGTGCAAGCGCTTCGGTCACAAGTCCGGTGATCGCTTCGCCAAAGGCGGTGTCCTCGGCCAGAATGACAACGGAATCCCAGCCCATCTTTTCCTTCAGGACATCCGCGCCGAAATTGATGTAAAGCGTGGCCAACGCCTCGTCCGAGGCGATGTTCATGAAATAGGGCGCCATGCCTTCGGGGTCTTCGACCACCATGTCGATGATGCCGATATAGGATGTCCAGGTGTCCAGCGTCGGAATGCGGTATTCCTGCATCCGGGGCAGCCAGCCAAGCGACACATCGTCGATCGAGCCCGATATGATGAAATCAACCTCTTCGGTCTCGGCCAGGTATTCATAAGCGCGCACGCCTTCGGTCGGATCCTGCCCGGTATCGGCAGAGACCAGTATGATCTGCTCGCCCATCACGCCGCCATTGGCGTTAAGCTCCTCAATCGCGACTTCTGCCCCGCGAAGGGTCGACAGCCCGGTGTCCGAGGAAAGCGACCCAATAAACCCAACCTTAATTTCTGCTCCGGCCGTCGAGGCCATGAGCGCGATGCATGTTCCGCTAAGTAGCGCTGTCTTGATCATCAGTTTTGCTCCCTGTGTCTCATTATGCCGTTCTTGTATTCTGTATACAGTACACAAGAAGATGGATCGATCAAATCCTTTCTTGAAAACTCATGTTCAGAATCCGCCGATTTTACCGCTTTCATCGTGGATCACGGCGTCCACATCGATTTCCACCATCAGACCGGGTTGGGTCAGGCCTGCCTGAACAGCGGTCAGAACCGGATCGATACCCTTGAAAATCTCTCCGTGCACACGCGCGAATTCACCCGCTTTTGACAGATCGGTCAGGTATGCGCGCACCCGGCCCACATGGCGCAACTCTGCCCCGACAGCCTTAAGCGCGTCTTCGGTACGGGACAGGATATACCGTGTTTGCGCGCCCACATCGCCCGGCGCATGAATACGCCCTGTTGGTTCAATCGCGGTCGTCCCTGCGACCCAGACAAATGGTCCGATCCGCTTTGCGCGGGAATACGATGCGACCTCTTCAAACCGCCCGCCGGACTTCCACGACCGAAGGGTCACAGACCCAGCCTCAGCCGGATCGCATCAGCTGCTTCTTGCAGCCCTGCCTGTTCCTGGTCCGTCAGGCGCAGTTCCTCGACCTCGACCAGTCCACTGGCGCCAAGATGTGCGGGCACGCCCAGCACCACGCCATCAATTCCATATTCGCCCTGCAACATCACAGACACCGGAACCGGACCGGACCGAGCGCCCCTGATGTGATCGATCAGTTCAATCGAGGCATGGGCCGGGGCAATCGTCGCCGAACCGGATTTCTTGAGCGCGACGACCTGCCCGCCGCCTGTGATCGCGTCCTGTACGCATGCTTCAATTTGATCCGGTGACAGAAAGACCTCAAGCGCCCGCCCCTTGATCCGGGCGCGGCTGGGGATCGGCGCCATTTCGTCACCGTGACTGCCAAGGGTAAAGGCCTCGACATCAGCGGGAGAGACCCCCGCGGCCATGGCAAGTGCGTTGCGGAACCGGCTGCTGTCCAGTGTTCCCGCCATGCCCAGAACCTGTTCGCGCGCGAAGCCTGTGGCCCGCAGCATCTCGACCGTCATTTCATCCAGAGGATTTGTTACGACAATCACGATGGCGTTTGGTGCGGCTGAACGGATCGCTTCTGCCGACTGGCGCATCACACGCGCGTTCACATCTATCAGGTCAGCACGGGTCATGCCCGGGCGGCGTGCGCGCCCGGCGGTTACGACGACCACCTCGGCACCTGCCACCAGATCCAGAGATTCCCCTCCGACGCATCGGACACGGGCACCAGTGATGCCGGATGTGTGATTGAGGTCCAGCGCTGTCGAAGCTGCCAGACCCGGAGCAATGTCGATCAGGGCGATTTCATCCGCGATATCCGCCATCGCTGCCAGATGTGCGATATTGCCACCAACGCCGCCTGCACCGATCAGCGCCAGCTTGCCCAGCCTGCGGGCCTTGCGCGGTGCCCGCGCAGGCGCAACCCATTTGGGTGAACGACGATAGAGCACGCGGCGCATGGAAACGGCGCCATCTGTACGTGGTGCCTGTGGCCGCTCCAGCGGTCCGTCCACCAGGGTGATGCCGATGCGCTCCGCCGTTTCCCGGGCCAGCGCCGTGACGATGTCGCCGGGCAGAACTTCGAACACGATCCTGCCACTTCGGCGCGCGTCCTCGACTGCGTCCGAGCCTATGACCCGCGAAGCAGCCATCAGCCTGCCTGCCCGTCCACCGCCTCGATGGCGCGGGTTGCCGCTTCGACGGCGGTTTTGACCGAGTTTTCCGACCCCGAGATGAACAGGCGGCCAAACCGGCCCACGGCGCGCACTTCGACGATGTCGATCTCGGCTGCCTTTTCCGCCTCGTTCGCGGCGATCGAGATGTAGGCGGCTGGCGCGCATTCGACGATCCCCAGTGTTTGTCCGGGAACGATGAGAGCGCCCTTGCGCCATTTGTTCAGCAATTGCGCCTGATAAGGTTCAACGCTTGTGATGATCTGAGTCGAACTGATTGCGGGTTTCAGACGGTCCGACATCGAAGCCCCAAGTTCGGCCAGCATCGCATCGCGGGCCGCAGACACCTCGGCATTTGAAGGTGAGCGCAGGATAAAAAACCCGAACTCTCGTTCCACCATCTGCGTTGTTGCCTCTACCGAAGACGCCTTGAGCGCGCGATCGATCAGCGAAAACACCCCGTTGCCCGGTGCAAACTCTCCGATCAGCACTGTGTCCCCGGACAAAGGCACCGAGCCCTGCACCGTCGCGCCGTTGTAGGCCGCGAATTTCGGTTGCAGGTTGTCGATCTGCATCAGCGCCCGGATCGTGATCTCGCTCATGCGCCATACTCCTCGTAAATGTCGCGCCAGGGTCTGCTTTCATAAGCAACCCGCTTGATGTTGATGAGATGCAGGGCCGTCACGTTGTCCGACGTGATCGACCCTGACCACGTGCCAGTGCCCAGCATGAAAGACGGCTCCAGATCTGTGGAATAGCCCATGCCACCCATGATCCCTGGCGTGTTCACCAGCACGCGTCCCGTGGGTACGGTGGCAAAGCGGGCGACAACCTCGGGGTCGTCCGAATGGATGACCGAAGAATGTCCCCAACCTTCGAACCGCGCGATGGACTGCGCCAGTTCGATGCCGTGGTCGGTGGATTTCGCCTCGTAGAAAGCCAGAACCGGGTTTAGTTTTTCCGCCGATAACGGGCGTTGCCAACCCACTTCGGTTTCTTCGGAAACCAGACAACGGGTGCGCGGCGGAATCGAGAAACCGGCGGCATCGGCCAGGGCCTGCGGGCTTTGCCCGACCCTATCGGGGTCCATTGCCCGCGCACCCTTGAAAATCACTTTCGCCAGTCGATCCGCCTCGGCAGGGGTGCAGAAATAAGCTCCCTTCAGCTTGAGTTCATGCCGCAGGTCACGGGATATTTCCGGGTCGGCCACCACGGCCTGTTCGCTGACACAGGCAGTGCCGTAGTCAAAGCTTTTCGATGTGACGATCATTTCGGCCACTTCCGCCAGATCGCGCGCCTTCGATTTGTGCACATAACACGGCACGTTGCCCGCCCCGACCGCCAATGTCGGCTTGCCGCTGGAATAGGCGGCCTTGACCATAGCCGGGCCACCTGTCGCCATAACAACCGACGTACGGCGGTGCTTCATCAACTCGGCCGTGCCCTGAATGGTCACTGCATCCAGGCATTGGATCAGCCCCTTGGGTGCACCCATCTGTTCGGCCACCCGCGCCATGATGCGGACGGTTTCGATCCCGCACCCCACGCCTCGCGGATGGGGCGCGCAGACAATCGCGTTGCCCGCTTTCACTGCTGACAGCACTTTGTAGATGATGGTTGAAGTCGGGTTGGTGACCGGAATAAGGGCGGCCACCACGCCCATCGGTTCCCCAAAGGCCGCGACCTTTGTGGCATCATCCCGCCACAACAAGCCCAAAGTCGTTACATCCCGCAAATAATCCGCAACTGACAAGGCGTTGAAAAGGTTCTTAACCCGTTTGTCCGGGACATTGCCGTATCCGGTTTCCTCGACCGCCAGCCGCCCCAGCCGTTCAGCCTCGGGTTCAATGGCACGGGCCATGGCGTCCACGATGGCATCTACCTGTGCCGGATCGGTCCCGAGAAAGGTCCGGTAAGCCTCGAACGCCGTTTCGGCAGCGCGCCGCGCGGCGGCGATGGATTTCAGATCTGCGTCCATCACGAGGCTCCAGTGGCAATAGTGTCAAAGATACGACGCGCCTGATCGACATCGCCTGCGGTTACTCCGATGGTTTCAAGCCGGCGCCCTGCCGCCGCGACGTCAGCGCCAAGAATACGGTCTGTCATGGTGATCAGACTCTCTGTCAAAGGAACGGGCTGACCGGCCAACCTTGCAGCAGACACCAGCGGGACCAGCGAGCCAAGCACACCGTCACGCATCAGGTGGCGTGCGGCCTGTCGATCCGGCACAGGCCGGGAACCCGACCCCCTTTCAGCCCCGGCAAAGGTGGCGATCCAGTCCGACGTTTCCGGCAGGTTTCGGACTCCAAATGCAGCCGCGACCTGTCTCCGTTCCTCGGCCAATCCTTCGATGACGGCGATCTGATCGGTGCCGATGAGCGAGGCAAAAGTCTGGTTTGCCTCCAGCGGAACGCCCCCCATCGGAACATCGGGGCCGCCGTTGCCCATCCCGTGCCCGCCAAGGGTCAGGGCAGGTATTTCCACGGCCGCGGACAGGTCACGAAATCCGGAAGCCAGGACAGAATCCACCGGGTGAAGGTTCGGCAGAAAACGGTTCAGAGCTTCAAGGATGTTGTTGCGGCCGCGTGGCAGCGTTGCCGCCGCCATTGGTGCGGCTGTGGACAGGGTCAGCCCAGCACCTTCGGCGTTGAACCAATAGGGCAAACCCAGAATTTCAACCAGCGTCACATCCGCCCGACACCCCCCGATGCGCAGCATCCAGGCGGCTTCAACAGCGCCCAGAGACCGGCCGGGGGCCAGTACCAAAACCTGGCCGTCACTCAGGTGATCGGCCAGAACCATGGCATAGGTACGCTGCTTGTGAACGGGTCCGGTCAGAAAGATCACTTGTGCGCCCCGAACAGCGGCATCCAGTTCCGCTGTTGTTTGCACCGATGGCCCGTCCCGGTTCACCTGGTAGGTGCCCACAGGACCGTCACCCCGGATACCAATGCCCGAGGATTGGGTCAGCAGCGAAAGCTCGGCTCCATAGGCCGAAAACAGTGTGACATCGGCCCCTTCAGCCAGACATAGCGCTGCCAAAAGGCGGGCATCCGGTCCGCCGCCCAGCACTGCGAAACGCTCAATGCTGGGCGCGGTAGGGGCGTCGCGGGTAGCGCCCCGCGTCACCGCACGGGTGAAATCCTCAAATCCGGCTGACATAATGTCTCCTTAGCGGCGATGGATCAGGCCGAAGATCCGGCTCCGAGCCCGTCGATAATGGCTTCAAGCTCATCATGCGGGCGCGCGATCACGTGGACCGACACCACTTCACCAACTTTGTTGGCTGCCGTTGCGCCCGCATCTGTTGCGGCTTTGACGGCGCCGACTTCGCCGCGCACAAGGGTTGTCACCAGACCGCCGCCAGCTTTGGTCTGGCCGACAATCGCCACGCTGGCCGCCTTGACCATTGCGTCCGCTGCTTCGATCGCCCCAACAAGACCGCGGGTTTCAATCATGCCCAGGGCCATCTGCCCTGCCACTGGTTTCGCCATTTTTCCTATCCTCCGAAGGCTATTGATTTGTGTGTTGTCTTTCAGCTCGTTGAAACGCGATCGACCACCGCGATAATCGCCAGATCCACCGGAGCGGTGGACAACCCCGCCGCCATTCGTGCGGCCGAGCCTGTCGCGATCAGCACCGTGTCACCCACGCCCGCACCGCATGTATCCGCTGCGACGCGCGCCGGGTCGATCAGATTGCCATCGCTGTCGATCAGGTCTGTCACCAGCAGTTTCAGACCGACCAATCTGGCGTCCTTTGCCGTTGCCGTAACCGTTCCCGCAACCTTGCCGAGTTGCATCAGAATGTCCTCAGATAGCGGTCAAGCTCGACCTGAGTGACCTGTTGATTAAAGAACTCCAGCTCGCGTTCGGCTTGCTGCAAGACCAACTCCCACAGCATCTCGCCCATTACGTCGCGCAGCCACTCGGACCCGCGCGCCAGTTCGATGGCGGTTGGCAGATCGGTCGGAATGGGATCACCAATGCCATCCTCGTATGCGTTGCCGGTTGTGGGGTCGGTTGGGGTCAGTCCTTGCTCGATCCCGTCCAGACCTGCGGCGATTTCGGCAGCGAGCAGAAGATAGGGATTGGCATCCGCACCGGCATCGCGTTTTTCGACACGCACGGCGCTGTCGGATCCTTCGATAATGCGGATACCGACTGTGCGGTTGTCGTATCCCCAGCTCGCGTTGATCGGACAGAAGGTATACGGCTGGCGGCGACGGTAACCATTGACTGTTCCGCTACCGCAGATCGCACTTTCGCACATCCGCTTCTGCAGCCCGGCGATGAAGGACTTACCTGTGTCGTTGATCTTGCCATTTTCGGCAAAGACGTTCTTTCCGTCCTTCCACAGCGAATAATGCGTGTGAAAGCCGTTGCCGGACTGATCAAAGAACGGCTTGGGCATGAAGGTCGCCAGATACCCGTGGGCGATGCCCAACTGGCGGATCAGCGACTTGAAGAGAACAACGCGATCTGCAGCAGCCAGCGCTTCGCCATAGCGAATGTTCACTTCGATCTGGCCCGCGGCATATTCCGGGTTCGACTGTTCGATCGGAATGCCGCATTCATTGATCTGCTGACGAATGGGCCCAACGATATGCTCCATTCTTGCCGCCCGACCCAAACCATAGACCTGAATTCCGCTGTCACGCGGCTGCCCGGTTTCAGGGTCCAGCAGATAGAATTCCAGCTCGGTGCCGACATTGACCTCGAACCCCATGTCGCGCGCGCGCTCGACCTGACGCACCAGAGCCTGGCGCGGATCAATGGGCACCGGCTTGTGGTCCATACCTTCGGCGCGGCCAAAGCAGACCGCCACGCCCGGCTCCCACGGAACAGCAACCGGTTTGGTCATCGGGAAAACATGCATGTCGGGATAGCCGTTGTCGAAATTGACATAGGGCGTGTCCCAGACATCGCAGGTCATATCGATTGCCATCAAGGCAATCGAGAGCGCATTGCCGCTGTTGCACACATGATCCCAATGGCTGGCCGGAATGCGCTTGCCCCGCATGATGCCATTCAGATCGCCGACGCCAAGAATGACGGTATGCGTGCCCTCGGGCAGATCAAACCCCGAACTCATTGATGCGCTCTCCCTGTTTTTTAGCTTTATAAATGCTGTATTCTGTATACAGTATTCACAAAGACAACCCAGAAACAAGGAAAATCTGCGTCATGTCCAAAAGCTCGGTCATCGTTGTCGGGGGCGGCATCGTCGGCGTCATGACGGCGCTCACACTGCAACGAAGGGGCGAGGCGGTGACATTGATCGACAGGTGGGAACCTGGTCATTCCCGTGCATCTTCAACGGATTACAACCGGGTGATCCGCGCCATATCGGGACGGGATGAGTTCTATACCCGATGGGCGCGCGAAAGCCGCCTGCGCTGGCTCGAGCTGCAGGCCGAAAGCGGACAGAACCTGATGTATGAATGTGGTGCCCTGATTCTGGCCACCGGCGGCCATTGTGACTGGGAAGACGCAACCGCGCAGACTTTCGACAAGGTTGGCGTGCCTTACTACAAGTTCGATCAGCACGAGATCGAATCGCGGTTCCCTCAGTTTCGGGTGTCCGATATCGAATATGCACTGTTCGAGCCCGAAGCCGGAATGCTGATGGCCCATCGCTGCGTGTTGACCGGACTGGATCTGTTTAGGCGCGCAGGGGGAATCGTGCAGCGGGGTCGTGTCACCACGGACGGCTCCGAGCGTCCGACGCTGGACGGCAAACCGCTTGAGGCTGATCTGATCGTCATTGCGACCGGCCCCTGGATGGCGGACATGTTCCCCAAAACGATCAAGCCGATATCGACGGTGGTTGGCGTCAATGTCCTTTACACCTCGACGCCAGATGGGTCCGAGGATTTTGACATGAGCCGAATGCCCTGCTGGATCGATCATGGTCAGGGGTCATTTGGCCTGCCCTCGTCCGAGGGGTCTGGTGTCAAGGCGGCTGTCGTGATCCCCGACAAGATCGACCTGGACAACGACGAACGCCTGATCCGTCAGGAAACGCTGGGTCGCACACGCAGCTATATTCGCCACCGTTTGCCGGGGCTGGAAGGCGAGCGTGTCGTAGATTCGAAGTTCAACCAGATCATCCTGACACCGGATACTCATTTTATCGTCGACTGGCACCCGGAACATGACAACGTGCTATTTGCCGGGGGATGCTCAGGGCATCTGTTCAAGCATGCGCCGGTCTTTGCCGAATTCGCTGCAGGTGTCGGCATGAAAGATTTTGGCACGGCTGACCGGTTCAGGGTCGCCGGACGCAGAAAACTCAGCCCAAAAGAAAGCCCAAGCGGCCGCTAAACTTCGGACAAGGCGCGGTACAAGCCGGCATTGGGACATTTTTCCTGCGGCAGCCGGGCTCCGGCCCGAATGGCGTCGCGGCATGTTTCCGCCTGCAGGCAATGGCCGCATTTTTCGGCAAGCTCCAGGCCAAGGTTGGCGTGCGCGTTCAGGTCATCTTCCGTCAACCCGAACTGCCGAGCCATCGCAAGGATGCGCTCGCGTGCCTGTGGCGCACCCGAGCGCAGCATCGCCAAATCCGCGCGGGAAAGCCCCAGATCTGACAACTCGCGATCATCCACATGTTCCGTGCGGGGCGCGCCAACGATCCGCGCAATGGACTGAAAGAAATCTGAGTAACCGGACATCTGACACCTCCTTTGCCCTGCCTTGTATTCAGTATACATGACAAGCTCACGGGAGAATTGATCAGGATCAAATGGTGCTGGCGGCTATTCGCGCTGCTGAGTCCGATATGTTCCCCGAAACAAGGCTGCAGCCTGCGACGCGGCCAGATCGCCCGGAACATTCGCTGTCCTGAGCGCTGCCAGGCCGGCATCCGCATCCTCTGGCGTCACAATGATGTCGCGACCCCGAATGAACAGGTCGCGCAAATGTTCCGCCGTGTATTCGGGATGAAACTGAACCGACCGGGCAGGAAACTCGTAATCGAGCGCCCCGACAGGACAGTGATCAGCCGAACCCGTAACCCGAGCCGTCGGAGGCACCTTGGTCACCTGATCCTGATGCCAGACATAAGCGTCGGGATTGCCGCCTCCGTAGTCAAAGGCGCGACAGCCAACAATGTTGCCGATCACCGCCTTTTCCGCCTTTCCGCCATAGACATCGGCCATGATCTGATGGCCGAAGCAAATTCCGAAGACAGGTTTGCTCTGGTCCCGACAGTCTTGCAGGAACAAGCGTAGGGGCTGCATCCACTCCGTATCGTCGTAAACGCCGAACTCGGAACCTCCGACAATGACCCCTTCAAAATCGGACAACGCCGGAAGAGCGGCACCATCCACGACATTCGCCACAAAGAACTCTGCTTCCGGCAAATGCGGTTCGATCCACTCGCGGATCTGCTGTGCGGTCCGTGGCAAACCCTCCAGCAGCGGCAGCGGGTGGCTGGTCATCTCAAGCAGGGCAATCCTCACCAGTCGAAAGCCCGGTCTATGCCCGCCATCTTGACCCCGGTGAAGGCCGACGCCTGAAAGCTGAGTGCGCGCAGGTCTTCGGTTTCCAGATTGTGGACCGAGGATTTGCCGCAAGCCTTGGCCAGCGCCGTGATCTCCATCGTCATAGCCGTCAGATACCGGGCGATACGTTCCGCACCGGCATGGGGGTTCATGCGCGCCTCAAGTTCAGGGTCCTGCGTTGCGACGCCAACCGGACAACGGCCTGTATGGCAATGGTGGCATGCACCCGGCGATGTCCCCAAAGCGGTATAGTCGTCGAGATACCTGGGGCTGTTGCACCCAAGCGCGACCATCGCTGCGTTGCCAATCATCACCGCATCGGCACCCAATGCCAGACACTTGGCTGCATCCACTCCCGAGCGGATACCCCCGGCTGCCACAAGTGAGACCTTGCCGGTCATACCACAATCGTCCAGAGCCTCGCGTGCGGCGCGAATGGCGCTCATGGTCGGAATGCCGGTGTGATTCAGCAGCAATTCGGGGGATGCCCCGGTACCGCCCTCTGCCCCGTCAACAACCACGACATCGGCGCCTGCCTTGGCCGCAACCGCCACGTCGAACCTGGGACGGGTCGCGCCCATTTTGATGAAAATCGGCACCTGATAATTGGTCGCGATCCGCAATTCCTCGATCTTCACCGCCAGATCGTCAGCTCCGAGAAAATCCGGGTGGCGGATGGTCGAGCGCTGATCCACCCCTTCGGGCAGTGTCCGCATCTGGCTGACCCGCGGGCTGACCTTCATGCCCAGCAGCAGGCCTCCGGTCCCCGGCTTGGCCCCCTGCCCCACGACGATTTCCAGCGCATCCGCGCGGCGCAGGTGATCCAGATCCACACCATAGCGGGCGGGCGACATCTGGTAGAGAAGGCGTTGGGAGGCTTCGCGCTCCTCCTCCAACATGCCGCCTTCGCCCGTGCAGGTCATGGTGCCCACTTTCGAGGCCCCATAGCCCAGCGATGCCTTGGCTGACGCCGACAACGCGCCGAACGACATGGATGCGATGTAGATGGGAATCTTGAGTTCCAGCGGGCGTTCGACAAGGCCGCGGCCACCACCCAGAACGGTCGTGGTGTCGCAGCTCTCACGATACCCTTCCAACGGCAGACGGGTCATGGTCGCCGGGACAAATGTCAAATCATCAAAGGTTGGCATCTGCTTGTTGAACGTGTTGTAGCCGCGAACCTGATAGCGGCCCAACTGCGCCAGCGCGTGCACCTCGGAAATCGCCTCGGGCGTCCATCGCGTCGATCCGCCTTCGTCATACGAGGACGGCACCCCAGCCGGGCGGCCTTCAATTGCGCCTGCGTCGCGAAACCGGACTTCCTCTTCCGAGGCTACATCGAACGGATAGTCATAGGGTTTACTCAGATCATGAGCCATGCGCTTGCATCCCTGCTTTCAAAATACCAAAGACGTTGACCGGACACCATTTTTTTCCAGTTCCGTGAACTGTCGACAAGCCCGAGCGGGTCAAGAATGGCGTCGACCTCGGCGACTTCCTCGGCCGTCGGTTCAAGTACATCGACATCGACGCCAAGGCTGTCGACCTCGCCCGCCACCCAAACCTCTCCTTGCCACAGGGCATCGGCACAGGACTCGCCCGCTCCGCCCAAGGCAATGATCCGCCCGGAATGCGCCATGAAACCGGATTGATACCCGATTTTGCCTTCGACCACGATGTTCCCGCCCTTCATGGCAACGCCGACGCGGGGCCCGGCGTCCCCTTTGACATGGATCGTGCCGCCAATCATTGCGGCCCCACAGGACATGCCCGCATAGCCGCCAACGGTTATGTGGCCCTTGGCCATTCCTTCGCCCACGGCCCAGCCGCAGTTGCGTTCGACCGTGATGTTTGCTCCGGTGTTCAATCCACCGCAGTAATAGCCAACGGACCCTTCGAACGTGATGTCCACATTGTCCGGCAAACCTACACCCAGATTATGCCGCGACAACGTATCGACCACCCGGATGGGACGCCCTGTGGCACACGCGGCCATGATGTCCTGATTCACTTCGCGAATATGCCGTTTCCCGACTTCGATGACGATCTCATCCATCTGCCTTGCTACCTCGCTCATGCCGCCAGGCTCCGGTTTCCGACACCCCAGATACCTGTCAGCGACGGGCCGTCGTAATTGATCACGTCGCATTCCTCAGTCATCACCCGACGCACCGCCTGCTCCTCGGTCGCGGCAGCAAGATCGCCGTTGCGATTGACGACGACAAGCGGCTTCATGGCGAAGCGATCCTTGGCAAAGCCAATCCCGTTCGGCGTTGCGATCATATATGTGAAAACCCCGTCGATCGAGGTGATCGACTTCTTCAGCGCCTGCTCCATCGTCAGGCCCGCCTTCATCTGGTCACTGACCCAGACCGCAATCAGTTCGCTGTCATTTTCGGTCAGAAAGCGATAACCCATCCGGGTCAGTCTGTCGCGCCACGTGAAATAGTCCGTGATCTGCCCGTTGTGGACAATCGCCACATCCGAGAAAGGCCGCGCCCAGAACGGGTGCGAAGCGTTTGGCAGAACCGAGCTTTCGGTGGCCAGCCGCGCATGCCCCAGCCCATGGGTCCCTACCATGTCGCGCACGCCGTGTTTCTCGGACACGGCCTCGGCTCCGCCGATATCCTTGATGATCTCGAGGCTGCGTCCGCAGGACTGAATTTCGATCCGGTCGGTCAATTCATCCGCATCACGGACCCATGCCTGCAAATGCGCAGGGTCCGAAATTTCCATCCGAAAGCAATAGTGCTGATTTTCATCCGTCAGAATTTTTGGGTCGGATAGGAACTCTGAGCCGTGTTCTTTCAATACCGCCTCAAACGCATCCAGATCCGAGCTTTGCCGGGATTTTTTGAACCCCATGCCCCGCAGAACGTATCCTGCTTCCCGTGGCGGCCCATAGATTGCAAACCCGGTGCTGTCCGCGCCGCGATGTTCCTGCGCGTCCATCAGGTCTACCAGGTCCGCCCCGACCTTACCGGGCGCAGCCAGAATCCTTCCAGCGATTCCACACATGAAGAGCTCCCTGTTCATTCGCGTCTGTATACTGTATACAGCACACGAACAATAGCAAGCCCAATCGCCTTGGCACCGGTTGCTTTTTTGAATACAGAATTCACAAAATGCGGAAAGAGAGGCTCCGAGTGGCTCTGAAAGAAATTAAAACTCAACGCAGAAGACTGGCTGACGAGGTTTACGATCAGCTGGTCGAGGCCATCATGAGCCGCGAGATTTCAGCAGAAGACCGGCTGGTGCAGGAAAAGCTGGCGGCGGAGCTGAATATCAGCCGCACACCGGTCCGAGAGGCATTGATGCGGCTGGAAACCGAAGGGGTATTGGAAGTTGCCGCCAGCGGCGGCTTCCGTCTGGCGCGCATGGATCAGGCCGAGGTCAGGCAGTTGTATCAGGCGCGTGCAGCCATCGAAGGGCAGGCGGCGCGCATTCTGGCGGTTCACGCGGGACCCGACGTGCTGGACCGGCTGCGAGACTTGATTCGCCGCGAAGAGGATTTGATCAACGGCTCGACCCGGGACTACTTCATTGCAAACCGGCGGATTCACCGTGCCTTCATGATTGAAGCGGGCAACAAATTCCTGCTGGATATGTTCGACATGATCTGGGGCAAGGCAATGGCCTTTCACCTGTTTTCCGCGATTGAAAACGTGGATATTTCGAAATCGCTGGGGGACCATCTGACGCTTGTCGATGCCATCGCAACGGGCGATGCAACCGAAGCGCTCGAGACATTCACCGCGCATATTCAGGCCGGCTTCGATCTGCAGATCGAGGGCCTGAAGGAAGCCAAATAGGGCTGCGTCACGGGCACAAGCTTAATCGGGAACGACAAGATCAATTTCGTTCAGCGCGAGCATTGAACGAATCTCCTGTGACGGCTGGGTGTCTGTGAAGAACAGATCGATTTTGCCTGATGCTTCCAAAGTGACCGGTGCGCGTTTGCCCAGTTTCTCTCCATCTGCCACCACCACGCGAACTTGTGCCCGGTCAATCGCAATACGGGCCAGGTTGGCCTCTTGCAGATCGTGCAGCATAAAGCCCAGATCCGCGTTGACCGCACCTGCCGACAGTACCGCAAACCTGACGTTCAGTCGCTTGATCAGGTCCTGAGCCTCCACACCAAACGCGCCGCCATCGTGGGGGCGCAACTCGCCACCGGCCATGAAAACCCTGTTGTTGTTTCTTGAGGCCAGTTCATTGGCGACGAAAACGGAATTGGTGACGATAAACAGACCCTTATGATCCCTGAGAGCCCTTGCGACATAGGCTGTGGTCGATCCGATATCAAGAAACACGGAATCCCCATCGCTGATGATCTTCGCAACGGCCTTGGCCAGTTTTTCCTTGGCGTCGACCTTTTTGTCCAGACGGCTTTCCAGCGTTGGTTCCAGGATGTCTTCGACCAGATGAACACCGCCATGGACCTTTCGCACGATACTGCGCTCTTCCAGATTGCGAACATTGCGTCTGATGGTTTCCAACGTGACGCCCAGTTGATTGGCCAGAAAGCTTACCCGGCACGATCCGCCGGCTTGAAACAGCTCTCGCAGGATCTCTTCTTCGCGTTGATTGGTCGTCTTTAGGTTCATGTTCTCGGGCATTGGATATCGATCTTGAGGTGGCATTCAGGCATATCACAACACCCACAGAAAGCAACGCTACACGAAAAATCAACGGTTTGAGCGGCGTGATTTGAGTATTTATGTGGCTTTACGTGGTTTTTATTGACACAAAACCCCACGATATGGTCGTCTAGAGAGAATACCACCGATTCACCAGAAAAAACCACGACAGGGAGATGGTATGATGAAACGCAATCTGGGACTCTGTGCACTTGCCTTGGTAGCTGCCGGCGTGACCTCGGCGGCATGGGCCGCAGAGTCGACCGACCCGATAAAACTGACACTGCACGACTGGTCCGGTCAGCTAATCAACACCAAGATCATGGGCTCGATCCTGCAAGAGGCGGGATACAACGTCGAATACGTTCAGGCGGACTACATCGCACAATTCGCAGGCCTGAAGACGGGCGACCTGCATCTGGCGATGGAAATCTGGGAAACCACCGGACGCGAGGCTCTGGACGAGGCGACCGCCACCGGCAATGTCGTCAATGTCGGCGAAACCGGCCTGATGGCGATCGAGGAATGGTGGTATCCGTCCTACATGAAAGACCGCTGCCCGGGTCTGCCCAACTGGGAAGCGCTGAAAGACTGTGCCGAAGAATTCGCAACGGCCGAGACTTCACCAAACGGGCGCTACGTTGGCGGCCCTGTAACCTGGGGCGGATTTGACGAAGAGCGTGTCGAGGCGCTGGAGCTTGAGTTTGAAGTTGTCCATGCTGGAACCGATGCGGCCTTGTTTGCAGAACTGGAATCCGCCTATCAGCGGGAAGACCCGATCATGCTGTGGGTTTACGTACCCCATTGGGCGCCCGCGAAATATGACGGCGAGTTCGTGGAGTTTCCGCCTTTCTCGGCCGAATGCTACAGCGATCCGTCGGTCGGTGTGAACCCGAGCCTGGCCTACGACTGCGGCAAGCCGCGTGGTCCGATCTGGAAAGCGGCCTGGTCCGGTTTGCAGGAAAAATGGCCCGGGGCTTATGACATCATCGAGGCCTACAATATCAACAACGATGAAATGAGCGCGA
The DNA here is from genome assembly GCF_059610965.1 of Ruegeria sp. CDSB136. NCBI lineage: Bacteria > Pseudomonadati > Pseudomonadota > Alphaproteobacteria > Rhodobacterales > Roseobacteraceae > Ruegeria > Ruegeria sp. CDSB136. The sequence continues at coordinate 153,566 of NZ_JBXWOP010000007.1, read as the reverse complement.
TGGTCGGAAAGGCCGATCTGGAAGGCGTGGAAATCGATACGGTTGTTGCGGATTGGATGGATACTAACAAGGACCGCTGGTCCGGCTGGATCTCCAAGTAATCCGCCTTTTGCCGGAGCGGGCAAGCTCCCTCTCCCCACCCGTTCCGGCCTTTTCCATTCTCTGACTGGACACACCAGATGACCCCCAAGACAAAATTGTCCTGCCGTAATGTATGGAAACTGTACGGTCCAAATGCGGAATCGCTGCTGCGGCAACACCCGAACCCATCGGCGGATGAGATTCGCAACGCAGGCGTCATCGGGGCGGTGCGCAACGCCAATATCGAAATCACCGAGGGAGAGATTTTCGTCATCATGGGCCTGTCCGGATCGGGCAAGTCGACTTTGGTGCGATGCCTGTCACGGCTGATCGAACCAACGGGCGGAGAAGTTCTTTTCGATGACACCGATCTGCTGCGCGCCAACGAGAAAGAGCTGATAGAAATCCGCCGCCACAAGATGGGCATGGTATTCCAGCACTTTGCCCTGTTGCCGCATCTGACCGTTCTGCAAAACGTCATGTTCCCATTGACCATTCAGGCTAAACCAAAAGCCGAGGCAACGGCCAAAGCGCGCGACGTAGTGGAACTGGTGGGTTTGAAAGGACGCGAGGACTACTACCCGCGCGAACTTTCTGGCGGACAGCAACAGCGCGTCGGAATCGCCCGCTCGCTGGTGACGGAACCCGACCTGTGGTTTCTGGACGAGCCCTTCTCGGCCCTGGATCCGTTGATCCGGCGCGAGATGCAGGATGAATTCCTGCGTCTGCAGGAACGTCTGCACAAGACCATCGTCTTTATCACACACGACTTCGAAGAAGCCGTCCGTCTGGCCGACCGCATCGCCATCATGAAAGATGGCCAAGTGATCCAGATCGCCACCCCGGAAGAGCTGGTGATGCATCCCGCCACAGACTACGTGGCCGAATTCACCCGCCATATTCCCCGCTCAAAAGTGCTGACCGTCGGCGGCGTCATGATCGCGGGGGCCAGTGGCGATGGCGATCCCATACCGCAATCAACCCGTGTGTCAGACGTGGCAGAACGGATCATTGCATCGGACACCCCAATCCCGATTTCGGATGAAAACGGCCAGATTGTTGGCGCGATAGATCGCAAGGCCGTGGCGCGTGTGCTGTTCGGCGGCGGAGATGCGGCATGATCCGCCTGAACCGCAGCCAGATTGTCATCCTGACGCTTGTTCTGGTAACGATCCTGCTGGGTTGGTTCGGACGCGATCTGGGCAAGGTGATGGATGCCCGCTGGTTGACGAAATTTCCGTCGGCATGGGTGATCCCGTTCAAAACCTACATTTCCTCTGCCATGACCTGGCTGATTGAGGACGCGGCCATCGGGCCGGTTTCGTTCACCGATATCACACGTGCCATCGCCTGGCTGATTGAACAGCCTTACAACTTTGTTCTGGCGCTGCTTGCCAATGGGTTCGTCAGCGGTTTGGGCAATGACGCTCAGGTCATTTTGCCCGCCATCAGCTGGATCGTGGTGATCACCGCAGTGATCGCGTTGGGCCAGTATTGCCGCGACTGGGCACTGGCCGCGTTGGTTGGTAGCTGTTTCATCTACCTTGCGGTCTTTGGCCAATGGGACAGCGCAATGGTTACATTGGCTTCGGTTCTGATTGCAGTTCCGATCGGCGCGGGCGGAGGGTTGCTGACCGGCATCATCGCCTATCGCAACCCGACCTTCGAACGCATCATCTCGCCCATTCTGGATCTGATGCAGACGATCCCGATCTTCGCCTATCTGGTGCCGATCCTGTTCATGTTCGGCTTTGGCCCGATCTCGGCTCTGGTCGCGACGATCATCTACGCCACGCCTCCGATGGTTCGGATCACGACGCTGGCACTGAAAGCCGTTGACCCCGAGATTCAGGACTTTGGCCGCATGGCGGGCACGACACAGCGGCAGCGAATGTGGCGCGTTCTGGTGCCCTCGGCCAGTCACAGCCTGATGGTGGGTGTCAATCAGGTGATCATGCTGACGCTGAACATGGTCATCATCGCCTCGATGATCGGGGCCGGAGGGCTGGGGTTCGACGTCCTCGCCGCGCTGCGCCGTCTGGACATAGGCGCAGGGTTCGAAGCTGGCATCGCCATCGTTGTTTTGGCCATCGCGGTGGACCGGCTGAGCCAGGCTTTTGCCGAACGGATGGGGCAGGTGCATCATGAGGCGCCGGGCTCGTGGGTCGCCCGCCATCGGCGGACAGTTCTCGTGCTGATCCTGCTGGTCGTTACATGGGTTCTGGGCCAGTTTTCACCCCTGCTGCTGGAATATCCCGAAAGCCAGACGATCACCACGGGTGCCTTCTGGGACAACACTGTCGAATACCTGAACGTCAACTATTTCGACACGTTCGAGGCGATCAAGGTCTTTTTCCTGACCTGGTTCATGATCCCGATCAAGACGGTTCTGCTGGGCATCCCATGGCCCTGGGCCATTGCCATGCTGACGTTGCTGGGCTGGCACGCAGGCGGCTGGAGATTGGCGCTGCTGTGCGGCGGTATGGCCTCGCTGATCCTTGTGTCGGGTCTGTGGTCGAAGGCAATGGTGACGGTATACCTCTGCGGGGCATCGGTCATTCTGGCAACCCTGATTGGAGTGCCTCTGGGCGTGCTGGCGGCCCTGAACAAACGCGCCGGAACGGTGATCAATCTGCTGATCGACACGCTGCAAACTCTGCCCAGCTTTGTCTATCTGATCCCGGTGGTCATGCTGTTTCGGGTCGGCGACTTCACCGCACTGATCGCCATCGTGCTTTACGCATTGGCCCCAGCAGTGCGCTATGCCGCGCACGGTGTGCGTTCGGTCAGCGAAGACCTGATCGAGGCCGGGCTGGTTTCTGGCTGTACCCGCACGCAACTGCTGCGCCATATCCGCCTGCCGATGGCCCTGCCCGAAATCCTGCTGGGCATCAACCAGACGATCATGCTGGCCCTGTCGATGCTGGTCATCACCGCGCTCGTCGGCACCCGCGATCTGGGGCAAGAGGTCTATATCGCACTGACCAAGGCCGACACCGGTCGGGGTCTGGTGGCTGGTCTGTCGATTGCCTTCATCGCCATCATTGCGGACAGGCTGATCAATGCAGGTGCCCGGCAGGCCCGTATCCGCTTTGGACTGGAGAGCTAACATGAGCCATTCCGATCTGATGACCCGCATCCGCGATCTGCCGATCTGGCAAGGAAATATTGAGGCCACGCCTCTGACCGGCGGCATCACCAACATAAACTACAAGATCACCGACGATAGCGGTTCCTACGTGGTGCGTGTCGGAGACGATATCCCCCTGCATCAGGTGATGCGCTTCAATGAACTGGCGGCCAACAGGGCGGCCCATGCGGCTGGGCTTTCGCCTGCCGTGGTTCACGCCACAGGTCACCTGACGGTATTGGAGTTCATCGAAAGCCGCACCTTGTCCGAAGAGGACGTTCGCCACCCCGACATGCTGCCGCGTGTTCTGGACCTGGTGAAAGCCTGCCATATCGAGGTCCCCAAGCATCTGCGCGGCCCGTCGCTGGTGTTCTGGGTCTTCCACGTCATCCGTGACTACGCAGCTACACTCAAGGAACGCGGAAGCACCCATTCGGCTTTGCTCCCTGATCTGGTGAAAATCAGTGACGGGCTCGAAGCTGAGGCGGGACCATATGACATGGTTTTTGGCCACAACGATCTGCTCTGCGGCAACTTTCTGGACGACGGTGCCCGCCTCTGGTTGATCGATTTCGACTATGCCGGGTTTAACTCGCCGCTCTTTGACTTGGGCGGGCTGGCTTCGAACAACGGCCTTTCGCCCGAACAGGAAGACTGGGTGCTGGAGACATATTTTGAAACCCCCGTCACTGGCGATCTGCGCCATCGCTACACGGCCATGAAATGCGCCTCGCTGCTGCGCGAAACGATGTGGAGCATGGTGTCCGAAATCACTTCGGATATCGACTTCGACTACGCAGCCTACACAGCCGAAAACCTCGCGCGGTTCCGCGCGGCCCTGACAGACTTCAAAAACACCTGAGGACAGACATGACCGACCTTCCGAAAACAGCCAAAGCCGTCATCATCGGCGGCGGGATCATCGGCTGCTCGACCGCGTATCACCTGGCCAAGCTGGGCTGGACAGATACGGTACTGCTGGAGCGCAAGAAACTGACCTCGGGTACGACATTTCACGCGGCCGGTTTGGTGGGCCAGCTTCGATCGAACGCCAATATCACGCAGTTGCTGGGCTACTCGGTCGATCTATACAACAAGCTCGAAGAGGAAACCGGGCTCGGCACCGGTTGGAAGATGAACGGCGGCCTGCGGCTGGCCTGTAATGAGGAGCGTTGGACCGAGGTAAAACGCCAGGCCACAACGGCGCATTCCTTCGGTCTGGACATGCAGCTTCTGACCCCTTCCGAAGCGCAGGACCTGTGGCCGCTGATGGACGTCTCTGACGTGATCGGCGCGGCGTATCTGCCGACGGATGGTCAGGCGAACCCGTCGGACATCACTCAGGCGCTGGCCAAGGGCGCGCGCATGGCCGGAGCGAAGATATTCGAGGACACCGGGGTCACCGATATCGAAATCGAAGATGGCAAGATCCGTGCGGTGATTACCGAACATGGCCGGATCGAATGCGAAAAGGTGATCTGCTGTGCCGGTCAGTGGACCCGCACATTTTCGGGACGTTTTGGCGTCAACGTGCCCCTGGTGCCGATGGAGCATCAGTATATGGTGACGGAACCCTTTGACGTGCCTTCCAACCTGCCGACCCTGCGCGACCCGGACCGACTGACATACTACAAGGAAGAGGTCGGCGGGCTGGTCATGGGAGGGTACGAGCCAAACCCGATCCCCTGGGCAACCAAAGGCATCCCGCAGGGCTTCCACTACACGCTGCTCGACAGCAACTTCGATCATTTCGAACAACTGATGGAGCTGGCCCTTGGCCGTGTTCCCGCTTTGGAGAATGCGGGTGTCAAAACGCTGACCAACGGGCCTGAAAGCTTCACGCCCGACGGCAATTTCATCATCGGTGAAGCGCCAGAGTTGCGCAACTTCTTCGTCGGTGCGGGTTTCAACGCCTTCGGCATTGCAGCTGGCGGTGGGGCGGGCATGGCGCTGGCCGAATGGGTCCACAAGGGCGAGCCGCCTTTCGATTTGTGGGCCGCCGACATCCGCCGCTTTGGCCGCCCGCATTTTGACACCGACTGGTTGCGCACCCGCACAGTCGAGGCATACGGCAAGCACTACACGATGGGCTGGCCGCATGAAGAACACGACTCGGGGCGGCCCTGCCGCAAATCTCCGCTCTATGAAACGCTGAAAGATCAGGGCGCGTGCTTTGGTGAGAAACTGGGCTGGGAACGCCCGAACTGGTACGCCGATGCCTCGCTGGGTGAAACAGCCAAAGATGAGTACAGCTTCGGCCGTCAGAACTGGTTCAGTGCCGTGGGCCGCGAACACAAAGCCGCGCGCGAGGCGGCAGTGCTGTTCGACCAGACCTCTTTCGCCAAATTCGCCCTTAAGGGTCCGGATGCGCTGGCCGCTATGAACTGGATCTGCGCCAATGACGTGGACAAGCCCGTGGGCGCGCTGACCTATACGCAGATGTTGAACGACAAGGGCGGGATCGAGTGCGACCTGACCGTGGGCCGCGTCGCGCATGATGAGTTTTACATCGTCACCGGCACCGGCTTTGCCACCCATGATTTCGACTGGATCAGCCGCAATATCCCCGAAGATCTCAACTGTCAGCTTTTTGATATCACCTCATCCAATGCCGTGCTGTCGCTGATGGGCCCGAAAGCGCGCGATATTCTGGCGAAGGTCACGCGCGATGACGTTTCGAACGACCGCTTCAAGTTCGGCACGATTCGCACAATCGGCATCGCCGGGTGCCCGGTCAAGGCACTGCGCGTGACCTATGTAGGCGAGCTTGGCTGGGAACTGCACCTGCCGGTGGAATATGCCCAGACGGTTTATTCCGCCCTGATGGCTGCGGGCCAGCCGCACGGTCTGGTGAACGCAGGCTATCGGGCGATTGAATCGCTGCGGCTCGAAAAAGGGTATCGCGCCTGGGGTGCGGAAATCGGCCCTGACCACACGCCATTCGAAAGCGGGCTGGGCTGGGCGGTGAAGCTGCGCAAGAACGTCGACTTCAAAGGCCGGTCTGCGTCGGAAAAACAAAGGGCCGAAGGCGTCAAAAAGATGCTGGCCTGTTTCACCGTCGACCCGGATGTTATTCTGCTGGGCCGCGAGACGATCTATCGCGACGGCAAGCGCGTCGGCTGGCTGACCTCGGGTGGCCATGGCTTCACCGTGGGCAAATCCATCGGTTACGGCTATGTCCGCAACCCCGAGGGGGTTGACCCGGGATTTGTAACATCCGGCAGGTACGAGCTGGAGGTCGCTACCCAACGCGTTCCCTGCGAAGTCACTTTGCAGCCGCTGTACGATCCGAAAATGGAACGTGTCAAAGCATAAAAGCGACGATACCGGAAGGTTAAGACCTTGTGGTACCGGTAACGTAACAACAGAAGGGAACGGCCAAGCGCCGATACTGGCTTCAGACGGCGGAGTAACTTCCGCCGCGACGCCGGAACTTCATACTGAACTTTCGAGGTTGCTGAGCGACCAAAACCGAAAAGCCGATACCCGTCCGAACCGGAAAGACAGGCGACAAGTTTTGCATCAGAGTCGGTTCTCCTTCCTGGCGGACTGACCAATTGGAAGCGCTGGCAGCAAGCCGCCAATTGCGATCAGCCCTGCCCCGACCCATCCCCAGAAATCCGGCAGGTTGTTCCAGATCGCATAGCCAAAGATGATGGCCCAGATCATCCCGGAGTACTCTACCGGTGCCATCAAGCTGAGCGGCGAAACCGAGCACGCTTTCGTTCGACAATACACGCATAAGGCGCCGAACAGCCCGAGTAGAACAACAAGCCACAAATCCGGCGTCTCGGGCAGGTGGTCCCCAGTCGGAACCAGAAGGACAGCGACCAGAAAAATCGTCAGATATTCATAGCCCGTGATTGCTTCTGGCGTGTCGCGGCGGGACAGGGCGCGCGCCGCCGCAAGACCGAAGGCACTGCAAAAAGCCGCGGCCAGCGGCAGCAAAGCGGCCATGTTCATGCCGACGCCCGGCGGGCGAATAATGAGACATGCACCCAAAGCTCCGGCAACCACCGCTAAGACCTGCAGGACGCTCGCGTGTTCCCGAAAGAACAGGGAAGACAGACACATTGAAATGATCGGGGAAACCATGAAGATGATCGTCACCTCAGCCAGAGGCAGTACCTTCAGACCTGCGATGAAAAAATACATCGTTCCCAAGGTCAGCAAGCCTCGGCCAATCATCAGCGGCCACCGTGGCGACACCATCGAACGCCAGGTCGACGGGGCGATGATCCCGAAGAAAAACAGCAGCCCGAACACGCTTTCGAAGAATATGACCTGAAGCTCAGAATATGTCTGGGCCAGCATTTTTGCGACCGCATCCAGCGCGGACATGAAAAACACGCCCAGCGCAAACAAGATAACTCCGCGCGCGTTCCCTTGAAACTGACGAAGCATGGCGCTCATTGGCCGACCCGGTCGAAAACCGAAGTCCGTTCCAAATAGAACTGCGACGAAAACCTGCCCGGATTCTGCTTTAGGAAGTCCTTCATGAAGGTTAGCATTTCGACCGCATCAGCTTTCTTTACATCAACTTTCCCGTGGTCCAGCCAGTCTTCAAAACGGGCGAGTTCCTTTAGATCAAACCCTTTTTGACGACCGTATTCGATCATGTTGCAATAGGAACGGTGTGAGAAATATGTCCGGCTCATATGCGCTTCAAAAGCTGCTGCGGTTTCTTGTGAAATAACCCCGTTTTCCAACGCAGCCGCCAGCGTGGCCTTGATGTTCACCAATGGTTCAGACAATGCGGGATAACCCAGTTCGGCGGGTCCGTGGTTCAGGGCGACTTCGTCGTCCCGTGTAATCCGGCCAGTGCGGTAATCCTCGAAAACGCACCCGATCCCCTTCATGCCGAAATCGCAAAGCTCGGCGGCTCTTAGCGCTCCCATGCTGGCGCTGCCGAAAACGTGAACGCCTTGGTCAAGCGCCCAAAGTATTTCCTTGTGTAAGACCGAAGGTGTCAGCTGAAAGTACCCGTCAATGATACCGATGGCATGGGGGTTGCGCGCCATCACGGCCATCACATCCCCCTGTGCAGCAGGTGGCAGGTATTCAGCGTCAAGAATACTCAATGCTTCACTTTTCCGGATCGTGGGGCCGCAAAATACGAATATGGTCATTGGGCCGGTTCCAGCTGTCTTTGCGCCCGCACCCCCATTGCGTAGCGCGGGTCGTCGCTTGGACCTTCCAGTCCCGGAACAAGCACACGGACCACCGAAATATGTTTGGCCACATAGTCCGCGGTTATGTCGATGATGTATGCGTCGTGAAGTCCAGCATTCTGCAAGCCCGCTAATATCTGATCCAGATCATCATCCGGGGTTGCTGTTTCCTGCGATTTTCTTGACCCGAACTCAAGCTTTCCGGGCCTTGCGATTGTCTCGTGAAATTCCATTTCGCGATAGAACTCCCTGGACAAGTCATCGCGGGAACCGGTGATCAGCGTCAGCCGTTCCTGTGCGGCTTCTGTCAGCGCGCGGGACAATGCGATTTCGCGGCAAGGGTGACACCCCGCACCGACCGAGGGCCGCGGCAGCAAAACCGGCAGGTTTCCTTTCTCGCATGTCCAGACCAGATATGCAGGCACACCAATGTCCGAAGTGACGTCCCAGATCGCCACATCAATATCCGCGTCTTGGATTTTTTTCAGAATCGCAAGAAGTGAGCCGCCGCAAATCGTATCTTGGTCGATGCGTCGCGCGTCACGATCTGTCCAGGGCAATTGCGACCATAGCGCTATGGCGTCGCGTTCAATGACTTCGCACAAGGCGTGGCAGGCGGCTTCGGCAAAGGTGTTTCCTGACGCCAAGCCGTTGGAGCTTGAAAGGAAGAACCCACTGCCAGGCGGCAAAGGCCGTGTGTAATTTGTGTGTATCAGTTCATATGGCGCCCAGCCCCCGGAATTGCCCCCAAGCGATTTCATCTCCAGCCACAATATCGGCTGGAAGGGATCGAACTGTCTTCCCCTGCATTGCGGCAGAAGATCCGGCTCAACGACATTGTGCGTATACCGGATGTCCTCATAACAGGCGTGAATTACCGGAAAGACGATACGCTCTGCATGAAATATCTCTATGGACTCCATCACCGCCGAGGCGACGGCGGCATCATAAGTGGCCCCTTTTCCCTGCGATACAGCCATCGAGCGGGAATTTGGCCGACACACGACGATTGTCGGCAACCCAACCCGGTCGAGCCCGGTGACATCCGCGATGCGCGTTATCCCGAAAACGGGGAACAGATCGCGCATCAGGTCAACGGTCTGGCCCGGCGGGCGGACCCTGTGTGTGCCTTCGAAATACTGCTTCAAAACCAATCTCTGCCGGAAAGGACAGGGCCCGGGATCTGATCCAGGTTTTATTCCCGGGCCCGTTACCAGAACGCCGAGGTTGGCGTTCTGATCCAGCTGTTAGCCCTAGGCTGCCGGATCAATCTTGGCGCCGTGTTGTGACGGGTCGATCTTGGCTCCGCACTGGGTCGGATCGATTTTCGCACCATGCTGGGTTGGGTCGATTCTTGCACCAAATTGGGTGGGGTCAATCTTTGCGCCGTGCTGCGCCGGATCAATTCTCGCACCAAGTTGCATTGGATCGATCTTGGCGCCAACCTGAGCAGGACTGGAACGGGGCTTACTACCGTTGATTTCCGGTGATCTTGAAATTCCGGTCGATGCCTTGACCGGTGTTTCCACTTTTACACCTGTCCGACCGATTGAGATCAGCCTGCCATCTGGCGCGCGAACAATAGTCTGATTATCCAACATGAAGTAGCTCCTTGGGTTAATTTGGTCTCCTGATCCTTTGGATGTCACCCGGAATTGGCGACGCGCCCTATTACCACAAAATACTGCTAAAATCACGAATGGATCAGCAGCCAAGATCGGCCCGGATCTGGTCCGATTGACGGCTTGTATTTGTGCTGTCCACACCGAGTTGCCCCGCCTGCCCGCACTGGATGACCTGGCTGTTGGGATCAATCATCTCGGGCCTGTCGGTGTACGAAACAAGCCCGCTGCCGAGAACCGTGTAAAGACCACTTGGTTTCGGAACGGATAAATACCCCTGAACCTGCACAATCCCGACAGGACCATCAAACAAGCCAGTTTCGATCCTTTTGGCCTCGATCCCGTCCGACGTCGGCATACCGAAAACTCGGATCACATCGCCGGGTTCCAGGTGCATTGGTCTGATCCCGGTGATCTTGCTGCCTCCTATGACGATATCGCCATTTGGGTCCGGACCCAGATAGGTTCCGCTCAACCGGGCCTGATGATCCATGCCGTTTAACCGTTCGACCCGAGAGGCAAGCAGGCGCTCCCCTTGCCACAAACCGCTGATCGCGACCCAGTCTCCCACTTGCACGTCCGGTTTCTGATCTGGGACTTCAATCCGGGTGCCAAGCACGGTCAGGGTTCCGCTTTTGACATCCGACACTGGCCCGGCGACCGGCAGAACCTGCCGGATTTGCCTTGCGTTCCAACCATCGCCCCTACGCTCGGCTGTGATCGCGACCGTGTGCCCCGGTTGAAGTGACCCGGCGGCTATTGCCGGAACCGAACCTGCCACGGATGCCTGATCGTCAATCTGAATGCGTAACCCGTTCACATGGATACTGCCGAGATGCGTAATCGTTCCGGCGATACCGGTACCAATTATCCCGCCTTCCCGCTCTTCGCTACCCTCTGCGCCGGCGGGGGAGGCCAGTATCAGGATTGTCAGGATTGCGGACAAGGCACGGTGAAACAGGAACATGGTCACTCACTCTTATCCCTGCCTTTGTCCGGCAAGGGCATCACATAAGCGCCCGTCGCAAATCGGCCCGAGTGGCCCTTGCCCTGATCCTTGTCCTGCAGGGATCGGGCCAGCGCGTTAATTTCCTGCAACAACGCCTGTGCCTTTTCATCGGATACCTTGCGCAACTCTTCGATCGAGGCCTCTGAGAGATGTGAATACCGGACAGCGCGGTCGAAATTCCGCCGGGCGCCCGGCTCTGCCAGCAGGTTCTGCGTGGCGGCCAACAGATGTGCGGACAATGTTGCCTGGTACGCTGCGACCTGTTCCGCCCCGCCGCCCGATGGCAGAAAGGCGTGGGTCAAAAGACGCAAATCCCCATCCTGTCCTTGTTCGACGATATTCTGGTCAAGCAGGGTTTTCAGAACGGTACCCGGGGCCATGTCGATACGTGCAAGCCGAACCAGATCGTCAAATCCTGGCCCACCCTCGCTGCCCTTTCGCCGCAGTTTGCGCGGCTCACCGGAGTTGTCCTGAAACTCGGGCGATGTCGCCCAACGGCTGATCACCAACGCGGCCGCACTGCAACTGCGCTTTTCCGGCGCTTCATCATCAAGATTGCGCAGGCGTTTTACATCCTTGCGATGCAGCCCCGTCAAAAGGCTGGCGCGGCTGTCGCTCAGAGGTGTGTCTGAACTGTCTTCAACCGCTTTCAGCAACGCCTTTTTCAGCGCCTCGGTCGCGCTGCCAACAGTGACGCCATGTGCGACCATCGCCTGTGCCAAAGGCTCCAGCAAGGCTGGCAACGCGGATTCAAGAGGTGTCTTGGGGGTCGTCGACATTGCGCTACTCATTAAAGGCCTTTGGCGGATAACATCTGTCACGCATTAACACATTCAACGCTTTCGTGACTATTTCGTGATCAATCGTGAGTCATAATGGGAAATTTTCCCATTATCAATATTGCGTGACCCCTGAACCGATAGGAAATTGTCATGCAAGAAATCAACATCTCAGCTTCAAGCAATTTTACCCCTCTTAGCTCCTCAGAATTGCCCCTTCGACAACACCCAGATGTCCTCTGCCATCTCAGCCCTATGGATCAGGTCCGCTTCCGAAATTTCGGCTGGGGCCCCAAGGCGGAACCACGCCACGCCACAATTGCCGAAGCCTTGCAGCATCAAATGCAGCGGAACCCAAACGCGGTCGCCATCGACTGCGGTGGGCACGAGATAAACTACCGTACGTTGGACCAGGCATCCAACCGTCTGGCCGCCGTATTGCGCGCCCATGGTGTGAAACGCGGCGATGCAGTCTGCCTGTTTTTGCACCGCTCGATCGAAATGGTGGTTGGCATTGTGGCCGCCATCAAACTGGGTGCTGCGTATGTACCGCAGCATGTCGGCGTTGCGCCTCCCGAAACGCTCCGGCATGTGGCCGAAGTAACGCACGCGCGCGTTCTGCTCAGTCTCAGTGAACTGGCGGATCAGGTGCCCGTATCGGCAAACCAAACATTGATCACCATCGACACGGTCATGTTCGACCCGCTCCTGGATGCCCCAGCCCCGGATACCCGATACCGGGCGCGACCCAAAGATCTTGCGATGATCCTGTTTACATCAGGTACGACAGGTGTGCCCAATGGCGTTCAGGTCAGCCATGCCAATCTGGCGAATATCCTGCTGACCGCGCCCGGTGATCTGGGAATGCGCCCGGGCATGAAGGTTGGACAGGTTCTATCCATCGCTTTCGACATGGCCGCCTGGGAAACCCTGGGGGCGCTGTCAAACGGGGCAACGCTGGTTATTCGTGGCAAGTCCATTCAGGATACGGCGGAACAGGTGGACGTTCTGATCGCCACGCCGTCGATCCTGAACGCGCTGGATCATACACGATGCCAACAGGTCAAAGTCGCCGCCGTTGCCGGAGAACCCTGCCCACGCCCTCTTGCCGACAGGTGGTCGGCCTTTTGCACATTCTACAATTCCTGTGGTCCGACAGAGACGACAATCATCAACACGGCCGAGCCGCATCACCCCGGCAAACAGATCCTGTCCATAGGTCGTCCGACACCCAACAACACGGTCTACATTCTGGACGAAAACCTGCGCGCCCTGCCAATTGGCCAGAAGGGTGAGATGTGGGCCGGTGGGGATTGCGTGACAACCGGATACCTCGCCAACCCTGAGCTGACGGATGAGCGTTACCGCCCCGATCCGTTTCGCCCTGGCCATATGATGTTTCGCACCCGCGATCTGGGCCGCTGGACCGACGATGGAGAGCTTGAACATTTCGGCCGCGTTGATGATCTGGTCAAGATACGCGGCTTTCGGGTGGAACTGGACAGCGTCTCAGGCGCGCTCGAACAGTCGCCCTGCTGCCAACAGGCCGTGACGCTGCAATACGACAGCCGAAATCTGGTAAGTTTCATCTCGCCTGCTTCCGCTTGCCCCAAGCGTGCGGCGCGATCGGTTGCGGACCGTCTGCCCTATTATTGCTGTCCGGCTGTGGTGATGCCGATGGACGCCCTGCCACGGACAACACGCGGCAAACTGGACAAGCGCCTGCTGAAGCAACTCGCCCGTGACCACATCGCGCAAACCGGGACGGAGCTGAAGTGATGACAACTCAAACCACAAATCTGCAATCCCGGGGCCTGAACTGGCGGCGGGTCACACGGCACCCGGCGCTGATGGAATATCGGCGACTGGCGGCGCTGGTTGCCGTCGTCAATCTGGGTGTTTTCGTGATGGGGCTGCACCAGGGCAGGTGGTTTCATGATGGTGAGTACGCGCTGAACCTCATCGCGGACATGGCGTTGATCAACCTGAGCATCGGTATCCTGATCCGGCAGCAAAGGGCGGTCAACGCATTGTTCTGGCTGGCGACCCGGGTTCCGACATCCTGGCCTTTGTGGATTCGCTGGGGTGCCGGCAAGGTCTTTCATTTTGGCGGACTGCATTCAGGATGTACCGTTGCGGGCACGATCTGGTTCGGGTTCTTGCTGTTTGGAATGATCGCGAACAGGGGTGCAGGGGCGGATTCGCCCTCGGGCCTGACACTGACGCTAAGCGCCGCCATGGTCGTGTTGATGACCGTCATGGTGGTTTCAGCGTTGGGACCGATCCGAGCCCGATTCCATAATATGTTCGAGAAAATACATCGCTTCATCGGATGGACCGTCCTGGCGCTGTTCTGGGCACAGACGGTGTCAATAATTTCTGACACGGGCGATGCATTGTTGCACAGCACAGCGTTCTGGATGCTTTGCCTGATCACACTGTCGATCCTGTCTCCGTGGCTGACGCTGAAACAGGTGAAGGTTGATATTGTCAAACCGTCAAACCATGCGGTGATTGCCCGGTTCGAATACGGCGACACGCCGTTCCCCGGCAGTTCCAACGCCATCAGTCACACACCGTTTGGAGAGTATCACTCATTCGCCAATATCCCGGCCCCGAACCAGAAAGGCTACCGGCTGGCAATCAGCCGGGCCGGAGACTGGACAGGACGATTCATCGACAACCCGCCTGACAGGGTCTGGGTCAAAGGCATCACGACATCTGGCGTGGCCCGCATTGAGGTTTTGTTCAAAAAGGTCGTTTACGTCGGCACCGGGTCCGGAATTGGTCCGATCCTGCCTCATCTTCTGGCCGGTGACGTGCCGAACAGGCTGATTTGGTCGACCCGAAGCCCCCGAAAGACCTATGGGAACGCGTTGGTTGACGAGATCGAAGCGCATACTGACACCCCTCTGATCTGGGACACTGATAAACGGGGTAAACCGAACCTTTCCGCATTGGCTTTGCAGGCCGTGCGTGACAGCGACGCCGAGGCTGTCATCGTGATTTCGAACCAGAAGCTTACGCGCAAAGTCGTGCACGACTTGGAAAGCCTCGGCATCCCCGCCTATGGAGCAATCTGGGACAGTTGATCATATATGAGACAATTCAGACGGAAACTCACGGGCGTGTCGCCACAATCCGCTTCAACCGGACGGATCGGCTGAACGCCCTGAATTCGCAGGTCATGCATGAAGTGCTGGACGCGGCCACCATCTTCGAGGAAGATCCGGCAATCGGCTGCCTGATCCTGACCGGAAACGAGCGCGCCTTTGCGGCCGGGGCTGACATCGGCGAGTTGGCGGTTCAGACCTATGCCAGCATGCAGGCCAGCGACTTCTTTGGCGGCTGGGACCGGTTCGCCGCACTGAAACTGCCAAAGATTGCAGCTGTTGGCGGCTACGCGTTGGGCGGCGGGTGTGAGGTTGCCCTGATGTGCGACGTCATCCTGGCGTCGGACACCGCAAAACTTGGCCAGCCTGAAATCAAGATCGGCTGTATTCCCGGTATCGGCGGCACGCAGCGCCTTACCCGGCTGGTTGGACGCGCCAGGGCGATGGACATGATCCTGACCGGTCGAATGGTGGATGCGCAGGAGGCGCTTCAGATGGGTCTGATCAGCCGCGTAGTACCGTCCGAAGAACTTGAACAAACCGCACAGGATGTAGGACGAACCATTTCGGGCTATGCACCTGACATCGCAGAAATGGCTCGTGCCTGTGTAAACATGGCCGAACATAGCACGCTGGACTCCGGTCTTCGCTATGAGCGGCAGATGTACCACGCCCTTTATGGATTGCCGGCGCAACAGGAAGGCATGAATGCGTTTCTGGAAAAGAGAGAACCCCGGTTCCATTCCGCCTGAATTCCATCGAACGGGAAAGATCGGGATTGACTTTCCCAAAATTGTATACAGCTATGCGTACAATTGCATCCAGTGGGGCCACGCCATGCAGACCTGTTACGGTGGAAAAACGGTATACGGAGCCAACCTTGGCATTCTTATGCTTGAAACGCAGTTTCCGCGCATTCCCGGCGACATCGGAAATGCGCTGACCTGGCCTTTCCCGGTACAGTACCGCGTCGTGCGCAGCGCCACGCCCGAGTTGGTGGTGCGCAATGATGCACGGGAACTGGTTGACCTTTTCATCGAAGCCGCAAAAGACCTGGTTGCCTCAGGATGCGACGGTATCACGACAAATTGCGGTTTTCTTTCGATTGTTCAGGACAGGCTGGCCGAGGCGGTACGGGTTCCTGTTGCCACATCCTCTCTGATGCAGGCCCCCATGATTCAGGCAACGCTTCCCCCCGAAAAACGCGTGGGCATTCTGACGATCTCGAAAGAAACGCTGACGCCGGCCCATCTGGCTGCCGCGAATGTACCGGCTGATACTCCGGTCGTGGGCACCGAGGGTGGTCGGGCGTTTACCCGTGATATACTGGGAGATGCCCCCGAAATCGATTTTGCGGCATGCCGGCTGGATATGCTTGATGCGGCGCGGCAACTGGTGACAGAACATCCGGATGTCGGCGCAATTTTGCTGGAATGCACCAATATGACGCCTTACGCGGCGGACGTCCGCAAACTGACCGGGCTGCCAGTGTTCTCGATCTACACCTTCCTGAAATGGTTTCATGAATCGCTTGTACCGGATCGGTTTTCCCCGGAACTGGATGATCCACTGCTGGGGTTGGCGAGGTAGACATCGCACATCCTGACCCAGCTGCGTGACACAGTTGGGCAGGACTGTGGGTCTACAAGTTCCCCGGAACGTAGAGTTGGGAAAACGCCACGCGCACCAATTCGACCGTCTGTTCACTGCGGCGTTCAATGTGACGCCGTAAAGCTGCGATCGCGGCGTCTTTGTCCCGTGCCTTTACCGCATTCAGGATGATGCGATGCTGTGACAAGGAAGAGTGATCATAGTCAGGCGTATCCCGGCGATCACGCAGCAGCCGCAAGTTTATCATCCTTACATACCGGATGCGTTCGTTCACGTTGCACAGCAGCCGGACCAGTTCACTATTGCCCGACAGTGTCGCGAGCTTGACATGAAACTCTTCGTCCATGCGCAAAAGAACATTCAGATCGCTGCAAACAGAATAGGATTTCTCGGCCTCGTCCAGATAGGCGACAACCTCGGCGATTGCGTTGTCATCCGCTCCTTCAATGGTACGGATCAGCGCCTCGGTCTCAAGCGCGCATCGTAGCTGGTAAAGTTCCAGAATCTTGTCGGGGCTGAGTGGGCGGCAAAAAAACCCTTTGCCAAGCTCGAAAGTCAGGAACCCTTCGGCGGCAAGCCGGTTCAATGCCTCGCGCAGCGGGGTGCGGCTGACATCAAGGGTTTTTGTCAACGCGGTCTCGTTCAGGCGCTCACCGGGCATGAACTCGAAACTGATCGCCTTCTTGCGTAACGCCTCGTAGGCGCGTTCTACGCTTCCTTCGGATTTGGACATCTCATACCCAACAGTTCGGATTTTGCCCGTTCTATCAAAGCGCACGGGAAAAGAAACATTTGTCTTCACAGATTGCGACAGTACTGTATACAGGCTGGAATACGATGCAAGGGGCGATGATTCTCGCCGCAATGGGATGATATGACGTCTGAGGCTCAACAAGTCGTCGTAATTGGCGCCGGGATCGTCGGTGTCTCGACCGCTATCTGGTTGCGTCGCAAGGGCGCCGACGTCACCATTGTGGACCGCAACGCGCCAGGGGATAACAGGGCGACGTCATATGGCAATGCCGGGGTGCTGGCGGCATGCTCAGTCGCCCCTGTCACGGCGCCGGGACTGGTTCTCAAAGGTCCCCGAATGGCCTTGGACCCGAACTTCCCGCTGTTTCTGCGCTGGTCCTATTTGCCACGGCTTGTGCCATGGCTGACAAAATACCTGTCACATGCCAACGACAAGGACACCCGTAGAATTGCTGCCGGGCTGGCTCCGCTGACCTCGGACTCGGTCGAGCAGCACTTTGCCCTGACTAAGGGAACAGATGCCGCGCAATGGGTCCAAACCTCGGACTACAGTTTCGCCTATCCCGACCGCGCCGCCTTCGAAGCGGACAGCTATTCGTGGATGCTGCGTCAAACCGCAGGCTTTGAACCCGAGGTTTTGGAAGGGGACGCCGTTCGCGAGTTCGAACCGAACCTGACGGAAAATCTGAAACTTCTGGCCGTGATGCACGATCACGGATTTTCACGCAGCCCCGGATCATACGTGGCCGCGCTGGCAACCGAAGCCGAAAAACTGGGGGCTTCGATCCGTCAGGCCGAGGTTACAGATTTCGAGTTCACTGACGGTAAGGCAACGGCCGTTATCACCGACAGCGGCACACTGCCCTGCTCCAATATTGTTCTGGCGACAGGTGTCTGGTCCGGACCGTTGGCGAAAAAGCTTGGACTGTCCGTGCCACTCGAAACCGAGCGTGGTTACCACATTGAATTCGCGGGGGCGGAAAACGGGCCATCAACCCCGTTGATGATCACCACCGGCAAATTTGTCGCCACCCCGATGGCAAATGGGCTACGCTGTGCCGGTGTCGTCGAATTTGGCGGGCTGAAAGCCGGGCCTTCAAAAGCGCCGCTTGATTTGCTCAGGCGCAAGGTCGAGGAAAGCTTTCCGCACCTCAGGTTCGAAAACATGAACAGCTGGCTGGGCCATCGCCCTGCCCCGACCGACAGCCTGCCGTTGATCGGAGAGATTGGCCATAGCGGAGTTCTGGCCGGGTTCGGGCATCATCATGTTGGCCTGACCGCCGGGCCCAAAACCGGACGCATTCTGGCCGGGCTGGTGACCGGAGAGCGCAGCAATATTGATCTGACCGTCTACGATCCGCAGCGGTTCTGAAGAAACGACCATAAACGCCCCGGAAAATCAGGGGCCGAAAATAGGCAACAAGGGAGTTTGAAATGCCAAATACAATCACCAAAATTGCCGCTGGTGTCGCGGTAGCCACCGTATCAGCGGTATCGGCCAATGCTGAAACCTGGGATATGCCGATGGCCTATTCGGCCACCAACTTCCACTCGGCCACCGGTGCGATGTTTGCTGAATGCGTGACCACGGGAACGGCGGGTGAATTGACCATTCAAACCCACCCGGGCGGCTCGCTCTATGCGGGCGCGGAAATAAAACGCGCAATCCAGACAGGGCAGGTCAACATCGGTGAGCGTCTGTTGTCCGGTCACCAGAACGAAAACGCGCTGTTCGGCTTTGACTCTGTTCCATTCCTTGCGACCTCGTTCGAGGATTCCGAAAAGCTGTGGGATGTGGCCAAGGGCCCGCTGTCCGAACTGCTGGCGGAACAGAACCTTCATCTGCTCTATTCGGTACCGTGGCCGGGTCAGGGTCTGTATTTCGACCGCGAGGTCAACAAACTGGCCGATGCCGAAGGTCTGAAGTTCCGCGCCTATAACTCTGCCTCGGCCCGCATGGCCGAGCTTGCCGGGATGCTGCCGGTGCAGATCGAAGCCGCAGAAATCAGCCAGGCATTTGCGACGGGTGTGGCACAGGGCATGGTCTCGTCCGGGTCCACCGGTTACGACCGCAAAGTCTGGGAAAGCCTGTCGCATTACTACGGCGTGGATGCCTGGATGCCGCGCAACTATGTTCTGGTGAACATGGATGCCTGGAACGGCCTGGATGACGCGACCAAGAACGTTGTGAACGGCTGCGCCCTTGCCGCGGAATATGCAGGCGACTGGCGTTCGATCCAGTACACCGAGTTCACCGTGAACGAGCTGGGCAAGAACGGCATGACCACCGGCCCCGCAAGCGATGAACTGGCCGCTGAACTGCGCGCGATCGGCGAGACTATGACCGCCGAATGGCTGGAAGCTGCCGGCGAACAAGGTCAGCAAATCGTCGACGCCTTCAAGGCTGCCCAATAATCCTTGGCTGAAACAAGCCCCGATGCCGGTCCGGCGTCGGGGCGCAGAAGAGGAGAATTGCCGTGGCGCTGTTCAATCTGTTGCGCGTTGTTCTGGATGCTCTGTACCGCTGGGCCGGATATATCGCCGCTGTCTTTCTGATCCTGATCCTGTGTTTCGTCTCGATGCAGATGATCTCTCGATGGGTGGGTGAGGTTGTCGTGGGTGGACCAGATTTCACCGGCTATTGCATGGCCGCCGCGTCGTTTCTGGCGCTGCCCTATGCGCTGAACAGCGGCAGCCATATTCGGGTGAACCTGCTTTTGAACGCGCTTGGACGGTTCCGGCGATTTGGGGAAATCTGGTGTTGGGCAGTTGCCAGTTACCTGACATATCTGTTCGCGCGCTACGCCATCAAACTGACCTATGAAAGCTATCGCTTCAACGACATCAGCCAGGGGCAGGACGCGTGGCCCATCTGGATCCCGCAGATGTCGATGGTCATCGGCACGGTCCTGCTGGCAATCTGCGCCTTCGACAACCTGATCAGTACCCTTTTCACGGGTAAGGACAACATTCGATCCGCCGGGGTCGATGTGCACGCGGAGTAAGCCCAGTGGAACAATTCTACCTCGTCTCCATCTTTCTGTTCGCGCTGTTTGTGCTTTTGGGCACAGGCGTCTGGGTCGCCCTCGCGCTGTTTGGCGTGGCTTACCTTGGACTTGAGATGTTCACATCACGCCCGGCTGGCGACGCGATGCTGACCCGTATCTGGACCGGATCCTCAAGCTGGACACTGACGGCGCTGCCGCTGTTCATCTGGATGGGCGAAATCCTGTTCCGAAGTCGATTATCGCAGGACATGTTTCGGGGTCTGAGCCCGTGGATGCAACGTTTACCCGGTGGCCTGGTCCACGTGAATATCGTCGGCTGCACCATATTTGCTGCCGTGTCCGGTTCTTCAGCGGCTACGCTCACCACCGTCGGCAAAATGTCGATCCCGGAACTGCGCAAACGGGAATACCCTGAATATATGATCATCGGGACCCTGACCGGCGCGGCGACGCTGGGCCTGATGATTCCGCCATCTCTGACCCTGATTGTGTACGGGGTCGCCGTCGAGCAATCGATTTCGAAACTGTTCATGGCAGGCATCCTGCCCGGTATCGTGCTGGCCAGCATGTTCATGGCCTATGTCGCTGGATGGTCCTTTCTGCGCCGTGATGAAGTACCGGAAATCTCCGACCGTATGACCTTTGGGCAGAAACTGAACGAAAGCCGGTTCCTCATCCCGATCATCCTGTTGATCCTGGTTGTCATCGGCTCGATGTATGGCGGCTTTGCCACGGCAACCGAGGCTGCCGCTATTGGGGTTATCGGATCGTTCATTCTGGCGGCCATGCAGGGATCGCTGACCAAGGAGGCCTTCATAGAAAGCCTATTGGGTGCCACCCGAACCTCGGCCATGATCGCCTTTATCCTCATGGGTGCCATTGCCCTGACACTGGCGATGGGCTTTACCGGACTGCCGCGCGCGCTGGCGGAATATATCGAAGGGTTGCAACTGTCGCGCTTCTCTCTGCTGCTGGCGCTGATGCTGTTCTATATCATTCTCGGCATGTTTCTGGACGGCATCTCGTCGGTCGTCCTGACCATGGCGATTGTGCAGCCGATGGTCGAGGGCGCGGGCATCGATCTGATCTGGTTCGGAATCTTCATCGTGGTGGTTGTGGAAATGGCGCAGATTACACCCCCGATTGGTTTCAACCTTTTTGTTATGCAGGGGATCACCCGGCACGAGATGGGATATATCGCCAAGACCGCCCTGCCGCTGTTCCTGATCATGGTGGTGATGGTCTTTGTGATGATCGCTTTCCCGGAACTGGCCACCTGGCTGCCTGACAATATGCGGAACTCGGCTGGCCGGTAACCGGCCGGCCCCTTCCACACTTTATATTCGCCTGTCACAGCAGGGGGGACCCACGTCATGACCCGATCCAAAATACTCGCAGCCGTTGATCTTGTGCACAAAGACAGCGACGCCCACGTCGTTCACGAAGCGATTTCGCTGGCCCGATCCCATGACAGCACGGTCGAGGTGATCTTTGTCATACCGGATCAGGAGCTCAGCTATGTTCAGGGTTACATCCCGGCAGAAATGCACCAGCAGGTACTGATCGAGGCAGAGAATGATCTGGCCGCGTATTGCGCCGACTTCAATTGGCACGGCGTCGCACACAAAACCAGGGTGCTGCGCGGTGTCGTTTACGAGCAATTGATCAACCACGCCGACGATCAGTCAGCAAGTTTCGTCGTGATCGGTGCCAGCAAACCATCGGTCCGGGATTTTCTGATCGGACCAAACGCTGCCCGGGTGTCGCGATACGCCCGTTGCAGCGTGCTGGTCGTGCGGCCGAACTGACCACCATCAACTCTCACTTTCGGAGACATACGTGAGCGACCATAAAATCGAAACTCTGCGCGTTCATCGCATTTCGATCCCCGCCAAAGCTGTCCATTCGCATGGCAGCGGCGACGTAGCAGGTATCAACGTTGCGATATTGGAGTTGGTAACGGATACCGGCCTTACAGGCTGGGGCGAAGCCTCACCCTGGCCTGTCTTTACCGGAACCGCCGAGGCGAACGCCGCCGCCCTGCACGTGCACCTGCGCCCGCATCTGATCGGTCAGGACCCGGTCCAGGTCGAAAAGCACATGAACATGGCGGAGAAGGTGCTGATCGGCCACCCCGAGGCCAAGGCCGCGCTGGAAATGGCGCTGCTGGACATCACCGGCCAGATCACCGGCCTTTCGGTCTGCGAACTGGTCGGCGGTAAAATGCGTGACAGCATGGGGATGAGCTTTTCGGTCGCCAACCCAGATTTCGACGCGGACCTCGATGACATCGCCGCGATGTGGGAAGACGGCGTGCGCATCTTCAAGTTCAAGACCGGTTTTGCCGACCATCGGTTCGACCTTATGCGCTGTGAAAAACTGCGTGATATCTATGGCGACGAGGCGGACATCCGCATTGACTACAATCAGGGTCTTCCGGCCTATGACGCCGTGCGCTGCATCCGGGATCTCGAGGCGTTTCGCCCGACATTTGTCGAACAGCCCGTCAAGATGCACGAACGTGAAGCCCTGGCCCACATTGCGCATGTAATCGATACCCCGATCATGGCGGACGAAAGCGTGTTTGACCCCAAAGGCGCGCTTTACGGGGCGCAGATCCGGATCGCGGACATTTTCTCGCTCAAGATCATGAAATCCGGTGGTATTCGGCGGGCGCTGGAGGTGGCGGCAATCGCCCGTGCTGCCGGAATCGAGATCTATGGCGGCTGCATGTTCGAAACGGGACTGGCCCATGCCGCCGGTGCCCATCTGATGGCCGCCGTACCGGACCTGGTCCTGCAATGCGAATTCTACATGGCGACCTACTACGCCGCGGAAGACATTCTGACCGAACCCTTCCCTGTCAAAAACGGGCGGGTACACGTTCCGACCGGGCCGGGCCTGGGCGTTCAGGTCAATCCTGACATGCTGACAAAATACGCTGTCGCAGAACCTTTGACGTAATATCAAAAACTTCAGGTCAGCTGCATACAGCACTGTGTGCGGCAGCTGATCGGGAAAGGGAACCTACCCATGGAACACCAAGACAAAAAGCGCATGAACGGCGCCCAGATCATCCTGAAGATGCTCGAATTGCACGGCGTCCGCCATGTTTTCGGCCTGCCGGGGGAAACCACCATCGGCTGGTACAAGGAATGGCGTGAACACAGCAATATCGAGTTCGTCCTGACCCGCGATGAACGCACCGCATCCTACGCCGCCGAGGCCTATGCGAAGATCACCGGGCGCCCATGCGTTCTCGAGGCCCCCAGCCCCGGCGTCACTCATTGTTCGCCCGGCATCACCGAAGCTTTCCTCAGCTCGGTTCCGGTGATCTTTTTCAGTTCGGACATTCCGATCAATCAGGACAAAAAACACGGTCTGACCGGGGTCGATCAGACCAAACTCTACGACAGTATCTGCAAGGAAAGCTTTGTGCTGACGAACGCAAGGGAAATCCCGTTCCTGCTGCGCCGGGCCTTTCGTGTCGCAACCTCCGGTCGCCCTGCACCGGTGCATATCCGAGTGCCGATCAACATCTTCGGAGAAGAGGCGGAGGTTGACGATCTCTATGCCGAGGCGGAATACAGCCAATACCCGGCGCACCGCCCAGTTGCCGACCACAGCAAAATCCGCGCTGCAATCGAGATTCTTCTGGCTGCCAAAAAACCGGCCATTGTCTGCGGCCAGGGCGGGCTGATCTCAAAAGCCTCCGACGCAGTTCTGGAACTGGCGGAACTTCTGCAAATCCCCGTCGGCACAACAACGCCCGGCAAAGGCACCATTCCAGAGGATCACCCACTGGCACTGCGCGTCATCGGGGGGCGCGGCGGAATGGAGTATTCCAACCAGTACGTGTTTGAAGCTGACACGATCTTCTTTGTCGGGTCAAACACCGACAGCGCTGCGACCGACCACTGGAAGCTGTACGGGGACCCAAAATCCAAGACCTTTCTGCATCTGGATATTGCCGAGGCGCATGTCGGCAACAACTTTCCCGTCAAAGTGGGCATGGTCGGCGACGCGCGGGCCAGCATTGAATACATGGTCGAGATCATCAGGGCCGAGCATCCGAGCCTGAAGCGCGACAGGATCGATCTGAACCCGATGAAGAAAACCGCGCTCGACAATGTCTTCAACTCGAACATCCCGATGCCCGAAGGGACGATCTCGCCGGTCAAGCTCAGCCAAGCGCTGGACAAAATAATGCCGGACGACGCCGTGATCACGTCGGAGCCGGGCGTCAGCGCGATCTACCCGTCTGCCCTTCTGACGTTCAAAAAGCCGGGCCGGCGTTACATCACCAACTACTCCATGGGTGCGCTGGGATATTCGGTGCCTGCCTGTCTGGGGGCGTCCTATGCCAATGACGGCCCGGTGATTTCCTTTACCGGTGACGGGTCGTTCGGATTTGTCATTGGCGACATGGAGTCGATCAAGCGTTCCGGCAAAAACGTCACGATTGTCCTGACCCGAAACGACACATTCGGCTGGATCCGGGGCGAAGCTATCCTACTGGACGAAATAGATGAACCGTGGTCCACCGACTTCGGCCGTGTGGATTACTGCAAGGTTGCCGAGGGGTTTGGTTTCCGTACCGCGAAAATCACAAGTGAGTCAGAAATAGAGGCTGTTCTGTCTGAGGCGATCGCCAACCCCGGAGCGAACTTCATCGAAATCATGGTTCCGTCGCAGGACAAGATCGTCCCGTTCGTCCCGAACTGGGTGCGCGCCGCGCGGGCCAAAAACCTGCCGCACTTCTACTGACTCAAGCCGCGGCCCCATGGGCCGGGGGGCGTGCAAAACCCTTCTTATTCCGACAAGGACAGTAAGAAAGGTATTAGGTTGGCGCGTGCTGACATGCGCCAACACGGGCAACGAAATCGCCTCAGCCCCGGCACACGGCCTGAGCTATTTCAGTAATGGCATGATGGAGTGATTTGGCCGAGGATCGAGGGCCAAGGGCGGAGAAGGACGTTCCGGTCTCGTGGCACCACAGGTAGCAACCGATGTGGTGGATCGAGCATCGGGTTGCGGCACCGGATTGCATGGTTCGGGTGTCAACATTGCAAAGCCGTTCGAACAGATCGCAGGCGGCCGGGCCAGTAATGTCAAACCGGCACCAGCCGTCGGTTTGTTCGACAACCGAAGCAGTGTCTCCGACAGCGGCCTTGACCTCAACTGCCAGCATCTCGTGGCTTGCGTGATCGGCGTCGATCATCCAACTGTCCGGACCAATCCAGAATGCCGAAAAGGCCGATGTCGCCACCGATTGGCCCGGCGCAGGCAGAGCCGCACCTATCAACTCATTTGCCTTGGTGACACACGCTGCCTCATGCCCTTGACGTGCGGTCAGTGACGCCAGCGCCCGCGAGGTGTTTTCCGTGATCGTCAAGCCGGGAAAGCCGTCTGATCGGGGCTCGGCACATCCAAGCGGTGTGAGCGGTTTCAGTTTATGCACGCTGACGTCCTCCATCGGGATCGACAAAATGGGCGCTGACCACCTCGACCTTCACTTCGCTGCCCTCCAGGGGGTTGACCAGACGCAGAACCTCGCCCATCCGATCTGCACCGTTTTTCAGGAACCCGATGCCGATCGAACTGTGCAGGACCGGTGAATAGGCGGCCGAAGTGACATAGCCCTGGTCGTGGGCCGCATCGACCGGACCATCACTGGTCATCAAATGGCCCCCTGCGACCACGGGGTCGCCGGCATCCACCGGTTTGAAGCCCACCAGACGCAGAGCGTCTTCCTCGTTCAGCCCAGCGCGCTCGCTCAGGGTGTTGCCGATGCAGTCCTTCTTTTTACTGACCATCCGGCCCATACCAAGGTTCAGCGCCGTGGTGGTGCCGTTCAGCTCATTGCCGGTGGCATGCCCCTTTTCGATCCGCATGACGCCCAAGGCTTCTGTGCCATAGGGTACCACACCGAATTCCTCTCCCGCCTCCATCAGCGCGCGGATCATCGCATCGCCATAGCGTGTGGGCACGGCGATTTCATAGGCCAGCTCGCCGCTGAAAGAGATACGGAACAAACGCGCCCGGCAACCGCCGCAAACGGTGATCACGGCACAGGCCATGAACGGGAACGCTTCGTTCGATAGATCGAAACCCGGATCGACAATCTTTTCCAGCAACTTGCGGGAATTCGGCCCGGCCACGGCATACTGGGCCCAGGCCTCGGTGGTCGAGATCAACTGCACGTCCAGATCGGGCCACAGACATTGCCGCGCAAACTCCATCTGGCGGTAAACCAGAACAGCGTTGGCGGTGGTTGTCGTGACCACAAAGTGGTCGTCGGCCAGTCGCGCAGCGGTGCCGTCGTCATAGGCGATGCCGTCTTCACGCAGCATCAGGCCATAGCGCACCTTGCCAACCGGCAGTTTCGCGAACCCGTTGGCATAGATTCTGTTCAGGAACTCAGCCGCGTCCGTTCCCTGCACGTCGATCTTGCCCAGGGTGGTAACATCGCAGACACCAACAGATTTGCGGGTCTGCAGAACCTCGCGATCCACCGATTGCCGCCAGTGCGTCTCACCCTTTTGCGGGAACCATTGTGCCCGAAGCCAATCGCCGACTTCGGTGAACACCACGCCCTGTTCCGTTGCCCATTTGTGGCTGGGCGTCTCTCGGGTCGGATGGAAATGTTTGCCGACCGACCGGCCAGCCAGAGCACCCATCGCAACCGGCGTATAGGGCGGGCGGAAAATGGTGGTGCCGGTCTCCGGGATCGACTTGCCCGTCATCTCGGCCATTACCGCCAGGCCACCCATATTCGACGTCTTGCCCTGATCGGTGGCCATACCCAACGTGGTATAGCGTTTCAGATGTTCGACCGAGACATAGTTCTCCTGATGCGCCAGTTTGACGTCCTTGACGGTCACATCGTTCTGCTGGTCGATCCAGGCGCGACCCTTGCCCTCTTTCACATACCAGAAGGGTTGCAGGTTCACCGGTGCGTCCTCGGCCTGCGGCATATCCCCGACCTTCGCCGCAATCCCGAGGTCCGACAGTGCTGCCGCCGCCCCTTCTGCGCCGGTTTTCAGCGCGCCGTGGGTCGACATCAAGCCAGCCGCGGCCCCGGCGACCGACATGCCAACCGGTAACACGTCACCCGGAACAAACGCTGCAAGACCCTCGTTCCATTGCGGACGCCCGCGCTGATGACAGGTCAGGTGCACATTGGGGTTCCAACCGCCTGAGACAGCCAGACCGCCGCATATGATATCGCGGGTGAACCCTTTCGCTGTACGGACCGTCACCGACCCCAGACCCAGTCTGCCCTTGCTGTTGATCACCTGCGCACCGGCGAACAGTTCCGTCCCTTCGATGGCGGGTGCGTCGGCCCGCGTGTCGATCACGGCGGTGACATGTACACCTTTGGATATCAGGTCGGCAGCCGTGCGATGACCGTCATCGTTGTTGGTAAACACCGCCATATGTTCGTGCGGTGTCACTGCCCAGCGATTGGCATAGGCCCGGGTTGCCCCGGCCAGCATCACGCCGGGGCGATCATTGTTGGCAAAAGCGATGGGCCGCTCGGTTGCGCCGGCACATAACAACGCCCGTTTCGAATAAATCCGCCACATGATCTGCCGGGGCTGCCCGACACCGGGCGTCAGTACGTGATCGGCCACCCGCTCGACAGCGCCATAGGTGCCATGATCGAAAGCCCCGATCACAGTGGTGCGCGACAGCAGGCGTACATTGTCCATCGCCGACAGTTCTGCCACGGCCTGCGCTGCCCAGTCCGATCCGGCCATTCCGCCGACCTCGTAACTTTCGGCGTTAAGGCGCCCGCCCAGAACAAAATCCTCGTCCGCCAGAATGACCCGAGCACCTGCTCGGCCAGCTGTCAGCGCGGCCATCAGGCCCGCCGGACCGGCCCCGATCACCAGCAGATCGCAATGCAGAAAGCCCTTGTCGTATACATCAGGGTCGTCCTGTCCGGACACGCTGCCCAAACCGGCCGCGCGCCGGATCGCCGGTTCATAGAGCTTTTCCCAGAACGCCTTCGGCCACATGAAAGTCTTGTAATAAAAGCCTGCGGTCAGGAAGTTGCTGAACATGTCATTGACCGACAACACATCCCGCTTCAGCGACGGCCAGCGGTTTTGCGATTTTGCCTCGAGCCCGTCAAAAAGCTCGGCCACGGTGGCGCGGGTGTTGGGCTCCTGCCGCGCGCCCGAGCGGAGTTCGACCAGCGCGTTGGGCTCTTCGGATCCGGACGTCAGCGGCCCGCGTGGACGGTGATACTTGAACGACCGACCCATCAGCCGCACGCCATTGGCCAGCAGGGCCGAGGCCAGTGTGTCGCCAGGGTGACCCTGATATCTTTTACCGTCAAAGCTGAAGCTCAGGGGTTGGGTCTGATCGACAAGCCCACCATTCAACCGGTTGGTCTGTACACTCATTTGCTGCGCCCCCTTGCCCGGGCCACATCACGGGCCAGTTCGACGGATGTGATCTCATGCGTCAAGGTGTTGCGCGTCACCACCAACCAGGACCGGTCGCCTTGCTCGTGATACCACAACTCACGATGCTCTCCGGCCGGGTTGTCGCGCAGATAGAGATAGTCGTGAAAGGCGTCAGCAGCATTTTCGGCCTGCCAGTCGGGGCGGTCGATCAGGGCAGCGTCGCCGAGATAGACAAACTCCTGCGCATCGCGGGACCCAAGAAGCGGATGGTTGATAATCAAGGCATTGGCTCCTGTCGCATTTTCGAACCGCGGAACCGGTTACCGGTTTTGCAGAAAATGCTCATGTCTTCTTCAGTGCAGGTTGGGCTGCGCGCCCACCCCCTTCTCATCGATCATGTGGCCGGTGCGGAACCGGTCCAGGCGATAGGCGGTCGCGACATCATGCGGCCGGTCTGTGGACAGCAGATGCGCAAAGCACCAGCCCGAGGCCGGGGTCGCCTTGAACCCGCCGTAACACCAGCCGCCGTTGAAATAGAGCCCATCAATATGTGTCCGGTCGATGAACGGAGACCCATCCATCGACATGTCCATAACGCCGCCCCAGGCGCGCAGCAGACGCACCCGGCCTAGCGCCGGTATCAGCGCCACGCCGCTTTCCACAACATCCTCGATCACCGGCAGGTTCCCCCGCTGGGCATAAGTGTTGTACATGTCGATATCGCCACCAAAGACCAGTCCACCTTTGTCGGACTGGCTGCAATAGAAGTGGCCCGCGCCAAAGGTGATCACACCGTCAATCACCGGCTTCAGCCCTTCGGACACAAACGCCTGCAACACATGGCTTTCGATTGGCAGGCGCATCCCCGCCTTTTCCATCACGCGGCCTGAAGACCCGGCCACAGCCACGCCAACTTTCTTGGCCCCGATGAACCCACGCGAGGTCTCGACCCCCAGAACCTTGCCGTTCTCGATGCGAAAGCCAGTGACCTCGCAGTTCTGGATGATGTCCACGCCACGCTGATCCGCGCCACGCGCATAGCCCCAGGCCACCGCGTCGTGACGCACCGTGCCGCCGCGCCGGTGCAGAAGGCCGCCCTTGATCGGAAAGCGGCCGTTGTCGAAGTTCAGAAATGGATACATCGCCCTGACACCCGCTGTATCCAGCAGTTCAGCGTCCGAGCCGTTCAGGATCATCGCATTGCCCCGGCGCCGTGCCGCATCGCGCTGCGCATCCGTATGCACAAGATTAAGAATGCCGCGCTGGCTGACCATGGCGTTGAAATTGAAATCCTGCTCCAGCCCTTCCCAAAGCTTCAGGGAAAACTCGTAGAACGGCTCGTTCCCGTCCAGCAGGTAGTTCGAACGAATGATCGTCGTGTTCCGCCCGACATTTCCACCGCCGATCCAGCCCTTTTCCAGAACCGCAATCCGCGCCTCGCCGAACTCTTTAGCCAGATAGTATGCTGTGGCCAGACCGTGGCCGCCGCCGCCTACGACAACAATATCGTATTGGCCCTGAGGTTCAGGGTCGCGCCACGCCGGTTCCCAGCCCTTGTGCCCGGTCAGAGCCTCTTTGATGACCCGAAAGCCGGAATATCGCATGCTTTGCCTCGTTCTCGTTTGGAACGCCGTCTGGCGTTCCGCTTGGCCATACTCATCGAATCTAAGACCAACACATGTCATTCCGCGACATTGTTTTTCGTTTTCGGGTCAAAATTCAGAGAAGTCGGTTAGGAGACTTGACCTCCCGAGTATTCTAAATCGAGTGCTCGAACACAAGAAGCGGGCAATCGCACATGCGTCGTCAAGATGCTTGGTTCCATTCCGATCTGCAGATCTTAGCGCCAGAAACTGCATTCGCTGATGTTCGACCTGTGTTTCGGCGCGGTTCGCAGCAGCCGGGGAACATGAGCGTTTTTGAGAAGGGCGGGAGCTGTGGTATGATTTCACAATAAGACAAAGGATTTAGACATGTTTGAAGGTTTAAACCCCATAATTGCCTTCCGAATGTCCGAACGATTGCTGCTGACCGCAATAGTCATTGTCGTCGCTCTGGTTGTTCTTGTCGGATTCTGGAAAACCGTTCAAAAAATTACGGTGACTGACAGTGGCCCGCTGGGTGTTGCCGGGTCAATGGCCCTGTCCACACCGGTTTTCGCGCTGTTGGCGGTGATACTGTACGCGTGGGTCAGTCTTTCGCATCCCATTTCCTATTCCGACGCGGCACCGCAGAGCGCTGCGGAAGAACAAGTTGCCGAAGCATCAGGCAGCGCCCCCAGCAGTTTCACAGGATCTCTGAGCGAGCAGTCCCATCAAGTTGCGGCGTCCGAGATCGACGCCTATGCGCGCCAGCAGGCTCGCCATCAGATCTGGACCCTGAACTGCCTTGCGGATTCGACAACCGTTCGCCCTTCGGCACAGAGCGACCTGATCGGCATCAAGCTGGCGTTGATGAAACAGGTCTGGCAGGACGATTGGGGCAATCCGGTGCAATTCGAACGCTGGGCGCAAAATCCATCAGAAGGCGTTCGCCCTTCCGATGCAGCGCTTGAGGTATTTGAAGGCAGGCACACGGGATGTTGAGGCTGGTTATTCTCATCTACGTCCTTATGACCGGCAGTCTTGCGGCCGAAGTCGTCTACAGTCCTGCCGATCTTCAGCGCGTTCGCGACCGCGCAATTCCCACGATTCAATCCGTCATGTGGCAGGACATCGTGCCACGCCTGCCTGATCAGTTTCGAGACCGCGCCAGTGACGTGCAGCTGTTTTTCCCGGAACGCGGACCGGGGCCCATGTCATTCTATGCGTCACCCGCAAATGGCGAAATCTACATGCCATTGACCTCGTTACGGTTTTTCGATGATATCGCGACGCTTCACGCCTGGTTTGAATCCCAGGACTGCCCGACGGAATACATTCAGACCTACCTCGCAGGACTTCTACGGGCGGGCGAGGATCTGCCGGCCCCGCTTGTCGCTTTTGGTCTGGATCGTGACCGGCTCTTTGCCGACAACTACACCTATGACCTGAGCGGCAAAATTTATTCTTCGGCAATTCAGTTCATTCTGGTTCATGAACTGGGGCATGTTCTGCTGGATCATCAGGCCGGTGTTGAAGGCGCAGAAAGCCGTCAACAGGAAGCCGAAGCCGACAGTTTCGCACTGGATCATTTCGCACGGTTGGGTGGAAACCCCATGGGAATATTCTGGTACTATCAGGCCGCATGGTGGCACGACCCGGCCAGTGACCGTGGAAGGCGCGAAAACACCCATCCGGTTTCAGCGGAACGCATCCGGTCGATGGCGAACCGGTTGATCGAGAACCCGGGCGATTTCGCCCATGGCGAGGCCAACCCCGAGCGTGAAGCGGGCTTTGTCAGGCAGCTTGGCGTCATGACGGCCGCATTTGCCGATCTGATTGACGATGACACTTTTCTGACCTGGATGGCTCCGGCGATGTTCAACGACTATCCGCTGTCCAATCTGCGTCAGGCCTGCCCCCACCAATAGGTGCGGATCAAAACCTTGCCAGACCGCACAAATCCCGTTTGCGTTACTCGTGTTTCGCGGGCGATGTTCGATTGCGGAACCTGCGTCATCGCAACGTCGATATCATCGTTTTGAATATCCTTGCGAAAACAGATCTGATGGTGGCACACGTAGGATATGAAAATAACGTTCAAACAAATCGATGCGTTCCGGACAGTGATTTCAACCGGAACTGTGACCGAAGCCGCCGAGGTGCTCGGAATTTCGCAGCCTGCGGTCAGTCGGCTTGTCTCGGATCTGGAATCCGAAGTTGGATTTAGCCTTTTTCAGCGCTCTGGCAGGGCGCTTGTTCCGACGGAAGAGGCGCGGCTACTGGTGAACGAAGTCCGCCAGGCCGTCAGCGGCATGGAACATATCAAGCAATCTGCGACGGCGATCCGTCATTTCGGCCACGCGCGCCTCAGCCTGGTTACCACCCCGTCATTTGCGTCACAACTGGCTCCCGATCTTATCAAGGAATTTTCGGAAACCTGCCCCGAAGCGATGGCGCGCATGGAATTCGAAGCCAATGACGACACTGTCGAGTGGCTGGTGTCGCAGAACTATGATTTCGGCATCAAGACAAGCCCGCCGTCAAACCCGTCCTTTGAAAGCCTGAAGCTGTATGACGACGATGTTTATTGCGTGCTGCCCAAAGGTCATCCGCTTGCGACCAAGGAAGCCATCAAAGCCCGCGATCTGCAGGACGAAAGCTTTATCTCATACATGGGCCTGTCCCGCTTTCGCTTTGAAGTGGATCGGTTTTTTGAGGCCAATTCTGTTACGCGACGAATGAAATACGAAGCCCGGACAACGGACGGGATCTGCCGTCTGGTCGCGCGCGGCCTGGGCGTATCCATTGTCGGATCGTCCAGAGATTACCTGAAAACGATGCCCGGGTGCATTGCCCTGCCCTTTGCGGCGCCGCTTAGCTTTCAGGCCATCCTGTTCTGGTCCAAAAACGAGCCTTTGTCGGCGGTTGCAAAGATCTTCCTGGACCTCGCCCGGCAGAAGGCAAACTCAGCCTAGATCATGCTGCAATTGGCGGCGACATGGTCAGGTTGCGGAAATGATGACCTTTCGGAAGGTGGTCACTGCTCGGACCGCCTGAGTAAGGAAAGCAAAGAACGCATTCCTCGTCCGACATCAGGGTTCCAACCAACCTGGTGTCAAAGGCAAACACCCGGCCAAAGCTTGTTCGATAAGGCGCTCATCGACAGTGCCGCTAACAGACGACCTTCATTCAAACGTCTCCGATCCGTCCGGTTCGATGTGGGCGGCCTTGTTCATTTGCTGACGAAAGACTGCCAGTTCCTGATACATTCGCCGCCGCGCCCGGCTTTGGTTGCCTAGCGGGCGGTGGTCGGCCAGCGAGTGCCAGGGATTGATCCGCAAGTTCCGCGCGAAAGACATCTGGGCCGGAGTATCAAATTCCTGCTGCGGGATATGAATACGCGCGACGGGTATCCAGGGCGATTTGTCCTCGGGCCACAGCACCGAGGCATCCTCGACCGGCATCAGGTGCGGGTCGGACTGGATCTGCACCAGCATCTCAAATTCGGCCGGACCCGCGCGCAGGGCGCGGGACATGTTGTCCCGTAGGTAGTTCGGTGGCACGCGCCCGAACGGAACCCCGGGGATGGTCATCGGCACATCGGACAAAGGCTTGTAAGAGTACAGCATTGCCTGCCCTTCGCCCAAAAGGTACGGCACGCAACTGAAGTAGCGCTGGCCCAGCGGATTGTACTGGGTCTCGTTCCACAGACCCTGCATGAGGAAGTCAATCA
Organism: Ruegeria sp. CDSB136; assembly: GCF_059610965.1. Taxonomy (NCBI): domain Bacteria; kingdom Pseudomonadati; phylum Pseudomonadota; class Alphaproteobacteria; order Rhodobacterales; family Roseobacteraceae; genus Ruegeria; species Ruegeria sp. CDSB136. The sequence continues at coordinate 119,556 of NZ_JBXWOP010000007.1, read as the reverse complement.
GGTGTGAATCCTTTGGGTTCAGGAAATACCAGATCGGCTCGTCAATAGTGCTCCAGTATTGCAGCTTGGCATTCTCGCGCACGTCCGGCGTCACGAATGTCGGCGTGACGACGGCGGGCCAGTCCTGAGTGAATTTCTCCTCCTCCATCAGCTTCGGCCCCGGCACGTCCATCAGCTTGACTGACATCGACCCGAACCCGACATCCCGAATGTCTTCAGGCACATCCGGGCCGGGCCCGGCAAAGCGAATATAGGCCGGATAGCTTCGTTCGGTCGCAAATACGCCTTTACGCAGGTGTTCGGGCAAATCGGGATTCACCGTAAAGGTTGCGCGTACCAGCCCGTGTGTTTTGGTATTGCCACCGCGTTCGTAGGCACCGGGTTGAAAATGCAGGTTCATCTGCTCGCGCATCTCGTCGATGATTGTCTGCAGCGCCTCCTCTTCCCAGTCAAATATCTTCTCCTCGGCCAGGCCAAGCCCAAGGTTCGGGCGCTTGCGGTTCTTGAGACGCTGAAGAAAGCGCGCCGCAGGTGCGCGAACCAGGCGGTTTAGCTGCGGGCGGAAAAATGGCTCCAACCTGCGTTCGAAGTGCAACCCGATCTGAAGTAGTGAATGCAGAAAACGGCGGATGAAAAGAAGGATAGCGCGCATGAGGATCTCCTATTCCTTCTGTTCTGCGAGCAAGCGTAACGCGCGCAAGCCGGGCAGGAAGAAATAGCCGCCACCCCTGACGGTTACGAATTGCGGCAGGTGGTCCAGCCGCTCGGCGATACCGGTTGCACGCTGGATACTGAAACTGTCTGATGCCACGCCGCCGACGGGCTCGCGGCTGCCGACAATCGGGTCCGCCTCGCCGTGCAAACCATCGAAGGAAGGTGAAGACATCCAGGCGTTCTGCACAAATTCGAACTGGCGCGTGATATCGGCGCAAAGGCAGACAAAATGCAGCCCCCTTGCCTCTTGATCGGCCCCTTCGCCTGACAGCGCCTGTTCAGGCGACAGCGGCGGCCCGTATGCGCGCCCGCGACGGACAAGCCGGTGAAAGCGTGTCGACGCAACCAGATCATGCCGTCCCGGCAGCTTGTCCCGCCTGCGGCGGAACCCAAGCGTGCTGGTGATCCAGGCCCATCGGCTGGTGACACCGGGTGGCTGATCACCGGTTCTCGGATTGGCGCGCCTGATATGGGCGCCAACCGGGCAGACCACGCCATCGATGTCATCCTCGTAGGTGAAATTGTTTCCCTGACGCCCGCCCTCGATCTCGCGCCTGCCCTTTATCATCGGTGTGCCGTCCCGCGCGCGACCCACCATCGCCGTTGCCAGCGCTTCGCGGTGCGCGGCGTCGCCATGCGCCACCGAGTCGAGATGTCGCCAGAACCCCGGCACGTCCTGTTCAAGCTGGCGCATGACCAGATAGCTGCCATTGTGTCCAAAGCCGTTGTCCCCCGAGGCCGCGCCGGCATGCGCCGTTGATCCATCTTCGGCGGTGATCAGCAGACCGGAGGAGACTTCCTTGTATTCATTGACATGGCCCAGAACGACCTCGCCGGGTGCGATAAGATTGGAATACGTCTCTCGACCATGCTTGGGTGGAGGGCTTTTTCGGTCCCAATCCACTTTCGGCTCGCTGATACCATCGGCAAAACCGAAAGGCTCGATGCCGTCATTCAGGCGCGTCGGCAGTTCTTGGATGATGTCGAATGCATCGTGAAATGCGTGTTCAAGAATTGTCGACTTGAAAGGGCCGAGCCCGCGCTCGCGTGCATAGAGCATCAGCAGCAAATGGACTTTACCGCCTTCCCACATCCAGTTTTCCGGCGCGTTTCCACCGGAATCGCCAAGCCTTCGGATGCGGCTGTCTTCGCCCGCCATTCCGGCCAGAAATGGCTGCGAAAACTGCGCCAGAATCTTGTCCGGCAAACCAAGTGCGCGCAATCCGCCAGCCGTAAACGCAACCTGAAGCGCGACCTCGGGCGGGGTATCCAACCACTCGGCCGACGTTATGGGTGCGGATGCCAGCCAATCCCGGGCGGTCCGAGCATCCGAAACGGTCAGCAGCAGAAACTCGGCCTCGGGCAGCTTGCCATAACCAAACCGGATCAAGCCTTGCATGTCCGCGAAATCGACCTGTGTGGTCTGGATATCCTTGTTTTTGCTCATATCTTGGCCAGCCATTTGCGCAGCGCGCGAAGCCCGGACGGCCGCCGTTCCAGCCCGGCGCGTATTTGCGAATGCCTGTCGAGATCGACGGCAGTAAGACCGGGATAGGCCTTGTACCAGACCAATGTGGCTTGCTGGCGGTTCCGCAGGAAGCGTTTGAACTTGTGCTCTTGCTCGGCCCCATCCTTGATCAGAAACCGCGTACTGGGATAACCCACGCCGTTCGAAAACACGAGGTTGAGCCCCCAGGCAACTTTGTTGACGAAATCGTCCATGTAGCTTTCCAATGCGCCATCGTAATTGCTGCAGAACATCACACGGCGCTTGTCATCGAAATAGACCCAACGCGCGAAATGGATTGTCTGAACGCGGGTGAGGTAGCCACGCGAGAAGATGTGCCTTGCTGCGTAATTCAACAGATACAGCGCAACCGTTGTCACCGCGCGCCGGAATCCACCGGGCTTGAGATCGCCAACCGCCGAAAAGGGGTTGGTGACGTCGTGGTCGTCATAAGTGCCCATCGCAGCGATATGCGTGTCGTCCGGGCGCGGCAGGATTTCAGGATCCGAACGCTCCAGTCGTCGTAGGCGCCAGATCAGTAGCGGCGAGGCCAGCAGAACGAGCGGCGATATCGCCAAGAGCACCAACGGCACACCGAATTTTTCGGTCCAGTCGATGAAAACCCGCCGTAACGAAGGTGACCGCCTCGGCGTCAGGCGCAGGCGTCCTTCGCGCCGTTCGGCCGAGACAAATTCCTGCAACCGCTCGTGCAGCAGGATGGCATCTTTTGCCCCGTGGGCCTCAATAAGCGCGTGCAATTCCAATTTCAGAGCGTGCGCAAGCGCGGCTTCCTCGTGAATCTGCTGCACCGTGCGACCGCGCCTGTTTACGTAATTGGCGGCCTCGACCACATTGTGCCGGGCCATCCAATCACGCAGGTCCGTACCTTCACGGAAGTCCTCGCAATGCGAAAAGATGCGACGCAACCCTTCGCCCGCGTGATTTGCCATCTCAACCAGAAAGCTGTCCCGGTCTCCGTCCATATCGCCCAGAAACGCCAGATGCGGCGGGAAGGCGCGCGCTTCGACGCCATAAGCTTCAATGTCCCGCCATGTGTCGACTTGCGGAAGAAAGAACCGCGCGACGTGCAAACGATCGAAATCAGCGAAGGGCACGATCGGGTTCTTGGGATCCGCAAGCCCCGGTTTAAGCACCATCTCGGACAGCAGCGCGCGCAAATCCTCGATGCGTCCCTCCGCAATGGGGGCCAAAATCAGAAAGGTGCTCTGCTGTGTCATGGCGGGGCCAGTTTACCAGATTTAGGACGATATCGCGTCAGCATTGAAATCCAGCGCGAAGTCGATCAGGCGATTGTCGTCCCAATAGACCTTACCCAGATAGAGACCAGGACCGATGGCCCGGATTTCGTCGCGGATCCATTGTGCGAGAAGCGAAGTGTCGGAATAGTCCAGCACGATGCATTCCTTTCCATCGAGCCAGCTCTTGTCCTTGTAAACCTTGGCCAGTATGGCGTTAAGCCCAAACGGCAGGATCCGATTTCGCAGCACCCCTTTCGACTGGTCGAAAACTTTGCCTTGCCAGGCAAAACTGTTGATAAAGCGCGAGATCAGCGGTGTGAATTTCGTGCCCGGGGCGACAATGGCGGTTCCTTCGGCTTCGCCGTCGGGAATGTCCCCGGCCGGTACGCTGGAAAACAGTTCGTCCAGTTCTTCCTGACTCATATCCATGAGCGACTCGATGCTATGTGCCATAGTGGCCCCCTTTCTAGACAGTGACGTGTTTTGCATCCTCCAGAATGTCCTGGGCGGCTTTTTCGCCGACCATGTAAACAGAGGATGCGATGAAAAATCCCGGAATGCGCGGAAAGACCGAAGCGTCAGCTACCCGTAGCCCCTTTGTACCATGTACGCGCAGGCGGCTGTCCAACACGCCGCTGTCGGGCGGCCCGATGGCGCAACTGCACGACGCGTGATGCCCCCAACACTCGTCACGTACAAACTGGGCGATTTCCGTATCCGTTTTGACATCCGGGCCGGGAATTTCCTCGGCCTCGATCTGGCCGTCGCGGCGCAGCGGCTCGGTCAGGTTGCGAACAAATTTCACCCCTTCGACAACCGCTTGCAGGTCGTCGTCGCCGCCTTGCTTAAAGTAGTTGAACTCGATGAGGGGCCGGTCGCGCGGATCGGCCGAGGCCAGCCGCACGCGCCCCGTCGCATTTGCTGTATGGGCCTTCAGGACGGCCCAGCTCAGATGGTTGCGGCTGCGCGCCAGATCAGCAGCATAGCCGGGGTAGTAGCCAGCGAACCGCCCTAACAATGCCATGCAGAACAGATCAGGCAGCTTCTTGTCCGGGCTCGAACGCCGAATAACGCCCAGCGCCGCGCCGTTGGTTGAATACAGACCCTTACCGGTGTCCTGCCATTCCCGCCATAGCGGATCGCCGGATTCATAGCCGCAGTCGGTCAAGCTTTCCCAGCAATCCACCGCCATGCGGTTTACGACGGCAACTTCGTAGCGATCCTGCAGGTTGCGACCAACGCCGTCCAGCGCGATGCGTTGCGGAATACCCGCCCGCGCCAGTTCGTCGGCCGGACCAATTCCCGACAGCATCAGCAATTGCGGAGTGTTGAAGGCGCCACCCGCAAGAATAACTTCGTGTTTTGCCTGCGCGCGCCGTCGAATTCCCTGACTGTCGCTTGGGGTGGCATGTGCACGGTAAAGCCGCTCTCCCTTGAGGTATTCAACCCCGGTCGCGCGATTCTGATCATCAAACAGAACCCGGGTCGCAAGTGCGTCAAGCTCGACCGTCAGACAATCCGGATAACGCCGTGCGGTTTCGAGCACCCGCTCTCGTGTGCCGATACGCCGTCCGTTTTGCGTGGTAAGCGGCGTGTAAACCAGGCCCTCGGCGTTGCCGTCGATCCGGTCAAGGTCATTTGGATCTGCCGCACTCTTGAGCTGCCAGCGCAGGTGCCGCCATACCTTGTCTCCATCACCCAGCATTTCGCGAACGGATGCACGCAGCATGTCCATGATGTCGTCGTCGCGCAGGGCCGCACGCGGGATCGCCTTTTCCGTAGAAAGCCAACCGCGATAGCCGTGGCCGGTCCGGTCGATGCCAATTGCATTCAGCACCTTTTGCATCGGGCGATGGCGGCAGTTTTCGATCCGGCGGAAAATCTGATGCATCGCCTTCGGCGACCAACCGGCGTCGCCGGTAAGCTTCTCGATGTGGCGCCAATCATCGTGATGCGGGTAAACGAATATCATTGCGTTATGTGCCGTGCAGCCACCCAGCGTACCCGCCCGTGGGTACAGTACGCCATCCGGCCCCGCTTTTGGATCGCGCACCTGAAGGGCCGGGTCGTCATAGTGGTTGACATGAAAGTCCCAGCGCAGTGCTTCATTCTCGGTGGCGAAGGGATGAAATGCCGGCACGTCATAGTCATCGGGCAACCGGTTTTCCGCGCCCAATCCCCGCACTCCGCCTTGTGCGGAACGGGGATCGCCACCTGCCTCCAGAAGAAGCACGCGCATTCCCGCTTCGGCCAGTCGGGCCGCAACCGTGCCGCCGCCCGCGCCCGAGCCGACGACGACATAGTCATAAATGGGCGCGTCCACGCTCATACCTCAGAAACGTTTGAGGTAGGCGATCAGATCCTCCTTCTGCGGATCCGTCAGCCGGGTTCCGAAATAATGACCACGATTGACGACGAAGTCGGGGCATTTGCTGAGTTCGAGAAGCGGTTCGACCAGATCAGCGAACATGGCCCGCACCTGAGTATTGCTGGCATTGTCGGGCAAATCCTTCAGGTTCCGCTTGATCATGATGACAAGCCGGGCGAGCCTGAAATCATGTTCGATCCTTTCCAACAAGTCGGCGTTGTCGAGCCGTATGTTGAGATTGGCAAGCAGGTTGATCGGTGTTCCCGCAGGGATCGGGCCCAGTTCGATGTCGCCGTTTTCGCTGAAAAGCCAGGGCAGTTCGTCCCGGAAGGGTTCGAACAGGCGCATCAGGAAGTCGGGCTGGAAACCACGCGGGATCATCAGGTAGCTTTGCTCGGTCGTGCGATCGATTAGCCCGGGCACCTTGTCGCCCAGTTCGCTGTCACGCAGCCGGCGTTCTGGCCACAGCATCTTGCGAATACCATCGTCGAAGGTGCGCATCCTGGCTGCGACCGACGGGTCGGGTTCATAATAGCCCACCGTGTTGTTCAACAGATACGGCGCCGTCGACCAAAGACTGATCAGCGAAGGTACACGCGTGTAACCACGGCCGCCTGTAGGCATTTCGTACATGTAGGGTTCGCCGGTCACCGGATGGTGCACCTCGATCTCGCCGACCGACGGCAGCGCCTTGTAGGTCGAAGACGAAAAATTGTCCCAGATGTTACCCTCGATGGCGTTTGTCGCCAGCGGGCTGCAGGCGTTTGTCTCAAGTAGCGTGACCGGAATCCGCATCTCATTAGACAGATAGTTATTTTCCAGAAAATCGTCGGCATTGACGATTTCGGTCATCTCTGCCTTGAATTGATCCGTCTTGGTTAGCTCCCAGTAGTTCGACCAGCACTGCAGGTATCCCGGCCCCGAACATCCGCCTGGCATGGCCGCAAAGGCCGTTTCGGGCAACTTGGAGGAATGGCAGCGGGCGCAGTTTTCGGCAAACAGCGTCTTGCCCCGGTTCACCGTCTCGTCATCTTCGGTCAGGTGCTCTGCCCCGCCCGGCGCGTCAGCCAGGTAGTCCGGACGTCCGGCCTTGAGGAAATAGAGCGCAGTCAGCGGAGACTGCAGTTCCGTCGCGCGCCAATAGGCCGAATTCTTCTGCGCGGTTTCAATCTCGATGGGCGTGATCGTGCGGCCTCCGACAATCGGATTAAAGTGCCGCGTCCATTCTTCACTGAAAAGACCTATATTGAGATAAACCCGGTTTAGCGCCCCAAGCGCGCCAACCGAATCCGCGCCGTCCTTCAGGACGCGCGGGCTGAAGCTGATATCGGGCGGCTCAAAAAGCTGTGTCAGCGGACCCTGATCCACGAAATCCTGAAACTGCATGTTGTCGCGCTCGCCCCCGGTCAGGCGTTCCTCGCCCAGCCTTTCGGCTATGCGCAGACGTTCCTCCAGCAGATAGATCGCGTTCATTGTGCGCGGGTTGTTGATGTAGTCAGGCGACACCAGCGACGTATCAAGCGATCCGGGCCGCGCTGTGTGAATCAACTGAACCATGTACTGCCGGTCGTCCGGCTTCCACGCGAACACCCTGTCGAACCAGAAATACTGGGCGCCCACCGTCGCGTTGAGATTGCGCATCTCGGGGTTTTCGGGGTCCTCTGGCGGGTCGATCGGGCTTGGACCGACATGGCAGAAGGCGCAAGACATGCCAACGCGATAAGGCCGGACCAGATCCTTGTCGAAATAGTAATCGGGGTCGTTGTAGAAACGCTCGGGATCCCAACGCCGCTCAGCGCGTTCGTCGAAATCCGGGTTGGGGAATAACCGAAGACCCAGAACGCCGGTTGGTTCACCGTAATATGAGCCGACAGGCATGTTGCGGCCCCGCGCACCGATTTCAACGCCCGGATATTTTTCGGCGTTGTCAAATGGGTCGGCTGCGCAATCGTCACGCCGTTTGTCCAGCCAGAGCCCATAGCGTTCGGGATCCGGGCCAGTCGCCTGATCGAAACACGGTTCGTTTATCAGACCCAGATATTCGAACCGATTGGCGCGTTGCGCTGGCAGATCAGGATGCGAAGACAGGGTCTTGAGAAGATCAAATTGACCGAACGTGTCGCGCGTCAGGCGATCCCAAAGCAAATCGTTGCCGCCGGTCCAGACCATCCACATGTTGCGACCCTTGATTTCATCCGGGCCAAGCGGAATGCCGTTGTCAATCTCGGCGAAATAGTCCTCATCCGCAGGCGGAAAAGACGTCTCGTCTCGCCCGACCAGCATTGCCTCGTCAAGCGGGCCTGAAAAAAGCTGCGCCAGGGCGGCAACGGGCAGAAATGCGACCGGAAAAGTCAGCGAAATAATGCGACAAAACATCAGGCAAACTCCAATCTTCAGCTAGAAATTGGCATCAACCTCTCAGTTGGTACTGTCATATCAGTGTTGGTCCGAATCGAATTTATTGCAACCATGAAGGGAAAGCCGGGTATTTGCGCCTGGATCGAAGGGCCGAATTTTGCGGCTGAAGCGTTTTGGTGACCAGTTTCTGGCACCGTATGACAGTGTGCTCCGGTCGTCTGGCCAGCAAACCGGATGAGGATTTTAATTTTTTATTTCAAAATCTTAATGACATGATAATTTTTCACCGATGAGCCTACTGCCTCCTTCCGGCCACCGGTGCGCGAGGGAATTGATTAGTCCGAAGGTGCGTTATGGATGACCATGAAGACACAAAGACTGCAGCGGGCCTTCCTGAAGGGCGCAAACCGCGCACAGGACCGAACAAGCGGCTCATTGTGTTCGCTGACGGTACAGGCAACGCATTCGGCGGTCAGGCATCGAACATCTGGCGGCTTTATGAGGCCATCGACAAACGCGGGCTTAGTCCCCTGAAGTCCAGCCCGCAACTGGCGCGCTATATCCCGGGTGTCGGAACGTCATCGATTGGACTGGTGCGCTTGTTTGACGGTGCCACGGGGCTGGGCGTGCCGGGCAACGTGCAAAAGCTGTATCGATTCCTGTGCTGGAACTGGGAACCCGGTGACGAAATCTGGATGTTCGGCTTCAGCCGCGGCGCTTTTACCGTGCGTACGCTGGCTGGACTTATCAGTTCCCAAGGGTTGATGCCCCGGGAAGTCGACGGGACCACCGTGTCCGTCGCGGAAATGCATCGCAACTCGAAAGGCGCGTGGCGTGCCTACAGACGGCAGACCGCACCATTTCGCGATCCTCGCACAGGCAAAGTTCGCATGAGCCCGACCGTCTCGATCGGGCGCTTCATCCGGGATGCTTGCGTATGGGCAAAACGGACCATCAGCAGACAGAAGAAACATGTCCAGGTGACAGAGATTCTGCAAACCGAGCAACCAGAACGTTGCGCCGGTCAGATCAAAATCAGGTTCCTGGGCCTGTTTGATACGGTCGAAGCTTATGGAGTGCCGCTGGAAGAGCTGCGCGCGGTGTTCGATTTCTGGATTTGGCCCATCAGTTTTCGCAACCGTGTGTGCAGCCCGGTCGTAGAACATGTCTGCCACGCACTGTCCCTTGATGATGAGAGACGCACCTATCACCCGCTGCGATTTGATCAGACTCCACAACTCGATCTCAAGGGCTCAGGCAATCAGAAGGACGGGCCAAGGATCAAGGAGGTTTGGTTTGCCGGTGTCCACGCCGACATTGGTGGCGGGTATCCCGACGATGAAGCTTCGCTTGAGCCGCTGATCTGGATGATTGAGGAAGCCAGAAAGGATGGCCTGATCTTCATTGACGAAAAGGTCCACGAACTTGACAGCCGGCGCTCGAAAAACGCGTTGATTCACGATTCACGCAGCGGATTGAAATCGGCCTACCGCTACACGCCCCGACCCGTTGAAAGTGGTGAGGCATTTGGTGGCAAGCCTGTTGTGCACAGCTCGGTCGTCCAAAAGATCCTGACTGGCCGCGATGGCTATGCGCCAGTGATGATGAACGACGATTTCCAGCCGCACGATCAACCACAACAGGTTTCACTGCACCACAGCGCGGAAGTTGCCGAGCAGGTCAAGGCACTGGTCTTGTGGCGCAGGATCGCAAATATCTCGTTCATCAGCCTGCTTTTGTTCGCATTGGTCCTGCCATGGGCAGGCGAGCCCGTCCGGGCCATGTTGCAGCCCGGCCGACCGCCGGTCGGGTCAGATGGCGTCGTGCTACCTGACGCCATATCGTCCGTCGCACCCGGCATCGTTCAGCCCTGGATACAGTCCCTGTGGAAGCATCCAGTGCTTTCGATACCGCTCATCGTGGCAATTGTGGCGCTGTTTCTTTTCGGCGCGGCGCTTCGGGACCGGATAAAGGATACCGCCCGTCAGGCCTGGACCTCGGATCGCAAAACCAATTTGCAAAAACCGGCAGACCGGTTTCTGGTTCGAACGGGCAATTTGCTGCAATCCAGCCGAACGTTGAATGCGGCTTATGCATTTCTGGGTTCCAAGCTGGTGCAGGGCGTCTTGGCTGTGTTGATCTTGCTCGGCGTGTTCAAGCTTTTGCATGTCGTCAGCCTGATGTTCACCACCGTCAGCGGCAGTCTGTGCCCAGACACTGGCCCCGGACACGTGATCGAACCGGGAAGCACTTTTGTTCTGCAAGATGAGTTTTCGCCCCAATCTGTCTGCTGGCCGACTGGTGTCGATCTTGTCGAAGGGCAAACATACTGGATCAGGCTGGAGGAAACCGATCCATTCACCGACAAAGGCGCACGCGTTCCGATGACCGGGTTCCAGACCAACAAACGGGTGTATGTACTGGGCAGCCTGATACGACGTTCGAGCGCAAACTGGTTTCAACCGGTCGCGCAAATCGGGGCGAAGGGCCAATCGATTTTACCGCTTTTTGACTACACAGACAAAACCACGGCGTTCATTTCGTGCTTTGATGACATGGCCGCCGAAGACGGGCGCAATTGCGATCCGGTTGATGCACCCAAGGCGATGACGACGCGTATCCGGGCAGAGAGAAGCGGACCGCTGTTTCTGTACGTGAACGACGCGATCATCTGGCCCTTTGACGGTTTCTATGCCAACAACGGTGGCTCCGCCCGTGTCAGCATCCTTGCAGAGGAACCGCCGCTATAACTCTTGATGCAGCGGAACTGTTTCAAAGCTCTGACCGTCAACATGCGCTCCCTCCGCTTTTGCTGAAGTGCAGCAATCAAGACTGTCGCTAGTGCCTGGGTGCGGTGCCATCAGCCGCGAAAGGCAAAGTCCCAACTGAGTTACCGAGACCCAAAAGCGCGATGTCAGCCAAGACAGGATGCGATGACTCGAGACCTTCCGGACCATTCGGAAAACACACTTCGCGAACAATCCAAACGGCGCTCTTCTCGACAGTCGAATTTGACAAAGATCCAATGGCCGCCATAGTTTTAGGCCTGGCTGCTCAGTGTTTTTGAGATGTTTTGGTGTTGAAATGCGTGTCTTTGGCTGGGCATTTGCCCTTGAAATTTGTGCCGGACCGATCTTCGCGCAAAGTTTGCCCGCGAACTCAGTCTTCTGGTCGCAACCCGGTAGCACCGCCACATGCAGCGTGCAAAAACTGCACACCCTGCCTGACGAAAGAACAATCGTCACCCGCGGGGCTTTTGAACGGAAATCATCTGCGCAGCGCTTCACTCAGGCCAGCGGATCCAACATGCAATCTGCGATTGGCAGCCGAAGTTTTGATGTACGTGCATTCGCTCAGCAGTACATATCGCTGGCGCAAAAAGGCAGTTTGACCAAGCTGCCAGGCGTAGACCACGATACGCACCCGTCATTTCAGTCATCGGTGCTCCTGATCAACGCCGCTTTCGCGTTTTCATTGTTCGATTTGCGCAAGGCGTGGTCGGCACAGGAAAGGGCGTTGGTCATTGATTGGGGCAACAAGATCGAACGCAATCAATGGAAGTATGGCACCCCCTCAGTGGATTCCGTTGCAGCCCAGGGGGCGGCGGCAATGGCGTGGGGTGCTGCGACCCAGCAACCCAAGATCTACAAAAAAGGGTATCGCCGCTTCATCAGAACGTTCAAGCGGATAGACAAGAATGGCCTGTTCGAAAGCAACCTGCGCGACAATAACGAGACAATCGCCATGGTCATGCTGTCTGCGGAAGTTCAGCGAAGCAACGGGCTGTCGGGGTACAACATGGCAATGAATGGAAAGACCCTGCACGATGCGGTCAAGGCGCACGCGATCCGTACGTTGGAACTTGGACTGGTTGAAACACGGACACAAGCGGATGATGGCGGATCAGTCAGCTACTTTCGAACAAAAGGGTTCGCGGCGCATTTGGCATGGATTCCTATGTATCTTAGCCGGTATCCGTATGGCCCGGCCTCGGCGGATGTTAAAAGATTGAAGGCCGCAGTTGTCAGCAAAGGTGCGGGCGGGAGAAGCTTTTTTGGACGAAATATCGGAGGACCTACGGAATGCCTTTGGTAGTTCAAATCCCCGATTTGCCGGACCCCTTTCCAAGTCATCCGGTTCGGGGATCACCCCTTGGAAACTGAAGGATCATCTCCCGGCGGCCGCTCCGCTGTCCGCAGGAAACTGGCCGCAATTTTTGCTGCGGATGTGGTCGGCTTTAGCCGGCTGATGTCGCTGGATGAGGAAGGTACGCTGCTGCGGCTTGCCGATCACCGCGTGACCATGGATGCAATAATCTCAAAGCGTGGTGGACGTATTGCCAACACCGCCGGAGACAGCGTTCTGGCGGTGTTCGAAAGCTCCGTCGAGGCGGTGCGCTGCGCGGTCGAGGTCCAGGAAGCGCTGCGGTCCAAAAACGCGGGGGTGCCAGATGATCGGGTGCTGCAATTCAGGATCGGGATCAACGTTGGCGATGTGATGGTTCAGGGCGATGATCTGCTGGGCGATGGCGTCAACGTGGCCTCTCGGCTTGAGGCGCTGGCAGAGCCAGGGGGATTTGCCTTTCAAGCCAGGTACGCGAACAGATCGAAGGAAAACTGACCCTTGAATTTGTGTCGATCGGTCAAAAATGGCTGAAAAACATCCCAAAACCAGTTCAGGCCTACCGAGTTGCAGGAGAGCAAAGCAAGGTTTCGCGTTTCGTTGCGGTTTCAGGCTCTGCCCTCCGCAACAAGTGGGTTGTTCCATTGCTGGTCGCGCTTTCAATCGGACTGGCAGTCTTGGGCCTGACAGTATTGAACCTGTCCGCGCCCGATAACATGGCGACACCCGCTTCACCTGTTGTTGGAGATACCTTCAACCAACGGGATCTTGACGATTGGGCAACCCGTTCAATCAACTCACGAAAAATCCTGGAGCAGGCCACTTTTCAGGAACATGATTACGCACTGGTGCACGCCTGGGGTATTAAATGGGTAGAGGCCGAAGCAGAGGCCCGCGCCATGGGCGGATATCTGGCTGAAATTGGTTCACAGGCCGAGAACGATTTCCTCGTCGATCTGATTGCCGGTCAAGATGATGTCTGGCGGATGCGCGACGAAGGGGACCGTTGGCAGCGTTTCGGACCCTGGATCGGACTGGTTCAGAAGGAAGGTTCAAACGAACCTGCCGAAGGCTGGGAATGGTCCAACGGTGAACCCGTTGCCTTTACAAACTGGTTCTGGCACCAGCCCGACAACTATGACGGAAACGAGCATTTCGGAAGGTTTCGCCAGTTTTCAGACCAGCCCGGGATCAAATGGGATGATGCCCGGCATGTCTCGACCGCGCGAGGGTATCTGGTCGAATTCGAAGGTTCCTCGATCCAGAAGTGATGAGCTGGAGTTTTTTTAGCAGAAACCGGTTTTCTGTCTCAGGGAACTTTGACGGCATGCACTATATTCCGATATCGTCATAGCACACAGAGATGCGCTCGAAAGGCCCATCCGTTGGGGCCATTCCAGTTCTGCTACCACGCTCGTCTTTGAAACCTCAGGCGCGACTTCGCTCGGGAAACGGAGGATGGTTCTAACGGCTGACTTGCCAGTTCTCCTTCTCAACGAAGATCAACAGGCAACACGTCGCATGGTGCGTTCGCATCGGAGTTTCTGGGTCCAGGTCAGATTGCAGAAGAAGAAAAAGTTGGGCACGGATCGGCGGCAGTCGATTCTCCATCACACAAGCGTAATTTTTTGCATTAAGCTGTCTGGAGGTCTCCGACCTTTAGCTCTGACTATTTTCGACTGATCCGGGCCGCTGTCACAAGACTGTCGCCAATACCTTGCAGAAGACCTTCGAAACACGAACCCAACAGGTGTCCCATGACTATGAAAAACACAACGGCCCTTTCTCGCCGTCAGTTTCTTGCCACGACCACGGCTGGCGCAGCGCTTGTCGTGCTGCATCCCTACTCGGCATCGGCAAGTGGAAATCAGGCGCACCTGCGGATTATGGAAACCACGGATATACACGTCCACGTGTTCCCATATGATTACTATGCCGATAAGCCCCGCGACACGGTGGGTCTGTCGCGCACCGCTTCGATCATCAATCAGATCCGATCAGAAGCCACGAACTCCCTCCTGGTCGACAACGGCGATTTTCTCCAAGGCAACCCCATGGGCGACTACATCGCCTATGAGCGTGGAATGAACGAGGGCGACAGCCATCCGATCATAACGGCGTTCAACACCGTCGGCTATGACGCGGCCACCTTAGGCAACCACGAATTCAACTACGGCCTGAGCTTTTTGGAGAAAGCACTTGCAGGCGCGGAATTCCCGGTTGTTCTGGCCAACGTGGTCAAGGAAAAGGGTGCCGGCCCGCTGGGGGACAAGACGTTGGTTCAGCCCTATACCATCCTCGACCGCGAGATTGAGATGGGCGACGGCACCAAACACCCGATCAAGATCGGCGTCATCGGCTTTACCCCGCCGCAGATCATGAACTGGGACCGCAAACATCTGGATGGCAATGTCGAGACGCGCGACATCGTCGAAACCGCCAAAGCCTATGTCCCAGAAATGCAGGAACAGGGCTGCGATCTGATTATCGCCCTATCGCATTCGGGGATTGGCGAAGCCGACCATACAGACGGTATGGAAAACGCCTCGGTCGCACTGGCGGGGGTTGACGGGATCGACGCCCTTGTGACCGGGCACAATCACCTGGTCTTCCCGTCACCGACCTTTGCGGATCGCCCCGGTATCGATGTCGAGAAAGGGACGCTGATGGGAAAACCAGCCGTCATGGGCGGATTTTGGGGTTCGCATCTGGGCATTTTGGACCTGCTGCTGGAACGCGACGGATCCGAATGGCGTGTCGTCACCACCACTTCCGAAGCGCGCCCGATCTCGAAGCGGAACGAAGACCGCTCGATTACGGCTCTTGTCGGTGACGATCAGAAAGTGCTGGATTCGGTTGCCGTAGAACATGAAGAGACGCTGGCCTATGTCCGCCGCGCGGTGGGCAAAACCTCGGCTCCGCTGCACAGTTATTTTGCACTTGTGGCGGATGACCCTTCGGTCCAGATCGTCTCGATCGCGCAGAAATGGTATATTGATCAGATGTTGAAGGGGACCGAGCACGAAGGGCTGCCGATCCTGTCGGCAGCGGCACCTTTCAAGGCCGGGGGTCGGGGTGGACCAGATTACTACACCGATGTCCCGGTTGGTGATGTCGCAATCAAGAACGTGGCAGACCTGTATCTGTACCCCAACACCGTGCGGGCCGTGCGGGTCAACGGGGCGCAGGTGCGCGGTTGGCTGGAACGGTCGGCAGGCATGTTCAATCAGATCGAGCCCGGTGCCAAGGACGCGATCCTGCTGGACCCAAGCTTCCCGTCCTACAACTTCGACGTCATGGACGGCGTGACCTATCAGATCGACCTGTCTCAACCCTCACGCTTTGGTCCCAAGGGGGAAGAGGTCAATCCCGACGCTGCTCGGATTGTGAACCTTCAGTTCAACGGCGAGCCCGTGACAGACGACATGGAGTTCATCATCGCCACCAACAACTACCGCGCCTCGGGCGGTGGATCCTTCCCGGGCGCCTTGGGGGACACGGTTGTTTTCGAGGCCCCTGATACAAACCGCGATGTGATCGTTCGCTATATCGTCGAGCAGAGAACAATCGACCCCAAGGCGGACGCCAACTGGTCGTTTGCCCCGCTGGAGGGTACTACCGTCCTGTTCGAAACCGGGCCCAAGGCTCGTGATTATATGAACGATGTCAAAGGTGTAAGCATTGAAGACGCCGGCGACGGTGCCGACGGCTTCGCAGCGTTCCGTATCAAGCTTTGATGCGCAAAAGTTCAATCTCAAGGGCGGCCGATGGGTCGCCCTTTGTTTAATCTCGAAGCCTGCTCCGTCTCCTCGGTAACAGCTGCCTGCGTGAGGTCGTGCCTTGACTTCTCTCTACCTACTGATAGGTAGTTGCTTGTTGATTGATCCGCCCAAAGGGACATGCCTCATGAAATTCTATGACGTTGAAGGTTTCCCAAATCCTGCCTGTGCCTGTATCGCGCTTGCTGATAAACGGGCCAAGGACAGGGTTGAATTCGTCCCCGTGGATATGATGGGCGGCGAGCATTGCACGAAGGCGTTCAAGGCGAGGAACCCCGAGGCCGTGGTCCCCTGCCCGGAACTGGCGGGTGGCACATACATCTCGCACTGCCATGCGATCACCGAATTTATCGGCGCGGCCTTGGCCGATTTTGCAAAGGTAGACATTTCCGAAAGATTGAAAACCTGCAGTCTTGGCGCGCCAAACTTTCGAACCGCCCACCTGTAGCGGGTTGATCCCCGGGTCGTCGGCATCACACATCGCAGAAGGAATCGGACCAATGGAAATAAACTCGGACTTCTCAGATCGCGTTGTAGTTCACTCCGACCAGCTTGCGTGGCAAGCCTCGCCCATGAAGGGTGTAGAGCGCCGGATGCTGGACCGGATCGGAGACGAGGTTGCACGCGCCACCACAATCGTGCGCTATGCGCCGGGCTGTCATTTTTCCGCCCACACTCATACAGGAGGCGAGGAGTTCATCGTTCTTGATGGCGTGTTTCAGGACGAACACGGCGACTTTCCCGAAGGCACCTACGTTCGCAACCCCCCGACCACGCAACATACGCCGGGGTCGGAGCCCGGGTGCACCATCTTTGTCAAACTCTGGCAATTCGACATGGAGGACCGCAACCAGTTCCGCAAGACAATGGCGGATGAGCTGGCCGCGCCGGAAAACGGCGTCGCCACGGCGGTCCTGCACAAAGACGAGCGCGAGGTTGTCACCTATTGCCATCTGGATGCGGGCGCGACGCTGACGTCGGATGCCACAGGAGGCATCGAGGTTCTGATCATCGACGGCTCGGTCACAGAAAGCGGGGATGAACTGGTCAGGAACGACTGGTTGCGCCTGCCCGAAGGTCAAAGCCTGTCAGCCGTTGCAGGGCCTAGTGGCGCCAAAATCTGGATGAAGACCGGTCATTTGCCGTTTGCCCGGCCACCAGCGGCGTAACCGATGACCCAACAAAAACCCTTGGCGCTTGTCGCCGGAGCGGGAGCTGGCCTTGGCCAATCTCTGGTGTCGCGTTTTCAGGCCGAAGGCATGGAGGTGGTTGGTCTTGGCCGTAGCCGTCCGGAAAACTCCGTCGGCGTGTTTCACGAGGTCGATCTGTCCGACCCGGACCTGACCGCACCAATCATTGCAGACCTGATCGCGGAACACGGGCCGCCAAAGATTGTCGTACACAACACCGCAGAGCTTGTAGTCGCGCCTTTCGCAGAAACGACGCTGGATGACTTTCAGCGCACATGGACCTCGATGGTACAAACCCTGGTCGTGCTGGCGCAATCGGTGATGCAGCCGATGGTCCGTGGTGGCGGCGGTGCCCTGATCGTATCGGGGGCAACCGCATCGCTGCGCGGCGGGGCCCGTTTTTCGGCCTTTGCCTCGGCCAAGTTTGCCCTGCGCGGACTGACACAATCGCTGGCGCGCGAATACCAGCCGGCGGGTGTTCACGTCGCGCATGTCCTTCTGGACGGCATCATTGATACAGCCCAGTCGCGCGATCGCCACAGTCTGGATCCTACCAAGATGATGAAGCCTGAAGACATCGCGCAGGCCTATTGGCAACTGGCGCAGCAGCCGCGTTCGACCTGGACCCATGAGCTGGACCTGCGCCCCTTGAGTGAGGCGTTCTGAGGCATGCGCACGGATACGCTTATCATTGGTGCAGGGCTTTCGGGTCTCAGCCTGGCGACACAACTGATGGATCAGGGGCAGGACGTTCTGGTGGCCGAGGCACGCGCCCGTCTGGGCGGGCGCATCCTGACCGAAGCGCAGGGCGACGGCTATTTCGACCTGGGCCCGTCTTGGTTCTGGCCCGGTCAGCCCCGGATTGCAGCGCTGATCGGCCAGCTTGGATTGGACCGGTTCGAACAATTCAGCACCGGCGCGCTGAGTTTCGAGGATGAGCATGGCCGTGTCGAGCGCGGCCGGGGATTTTCATCGATGGAAGGGTCATTTCGCCTGAAAGGCGGCCTTGCCGCCTTGATCGATGCACTGGCAGCCCGAGTGCCTGCCGGAATGATCCACCTGTCCACCCGGATCACCGCGCTGACGCAATCCGAAAACGGAGTGCTGGCCACCACGCAATCGGATCAGCAGATCAGCGCACAGCGTGCGGTTCTTGCGTTGCCCCCGCGCGTCGCGGTTGAGCTGACTTATAATCCACCTTTACCCGAGCAAACTCGCTCCGCCATGCGCGAGGTCGCGACCTGGATGGCTGGACAGGCAAAGGCGATTGCCGTGTACGACACGCCCTTTTGGCGCGAGGCGGGACTATCAGGCGACGCCATAAGCAGGCGCGGGCCGATGGTGGAAATACACGACGCTTCGCCCGCCGAAGGCCGTACTTATGCGCTGTTTGGCTTTATTGGCGTTCCACCACACATGCGCGCGGATGAACAGACGTTGCGCCAGCAGGTTCTTGCACAACTGGTGCGCCTGTTTGGCTCAACGGCGGCAAATCCAAATGCGCTTTACATCAAAGATTGGGCATTCGACCCCTTCACCTCTACCGACCTGGACTTGCAACCTCTGTACACGCATCCGCGATACGGATTGCCGCAAGCCATGCGGGGCGTCTGGAGGGATCGGATCATTTTCAGCGGCACGGAAACAGCCGCGCAATTCGGGGGATATCTTGAAGGCGCGCTGGAAGCGGCAGAAACCGCAGCGGCTTTGGTGCGTAGGGAAAGGGTTTAGACGCCATGGAAACAGATACAAAGACGGCTCTGCTGAATTCTGCCGAGCGTGCCGCCCGCAGCAAAGGGTTTGACGGGTTCAGCTACGCCGACCTTGCCAAAGATGTGGGCATCCGCAAAGCCTCGATCCATCACCATTTCCCTACCAAAGACGCGCTGACGATTTCGTTGATGGTCCGCTACCACAGCGAGTTGTCCGGCCGCTGTGCCGAGATTGAGCGGCTGTATGACACGGCGGGCGAGCAGATAAGCGCGTTGATCGCGCTCTATCGCACAGCATTGAACGGCGGAAAAACCCTGTGCCTGTGTGTCTCGTTGATCAGTAGCCGGGAAAGCCTTTCACATGAAGTCACTGATAAAATTCGCGAATTCCGCAGCATGATGGTTTTGTGGATCGAAGGGGTCTTTACGTTGGGCAAGGCAGATGGGTCGATCTCGGGCGTTGGTGAACCAGAGGCGGAAGCGCGCGCCACATTGGCCTTGCTGGAAGGCGCCCACCTGGCCGCGCGGGCCGAGGAAAGCCCGCAAACCTTTGATGACGCAGTGGCAATACTACAGTCGAGATGCTGACACGGGCCTGGTCCTGATCGCACGGGCGCGGCAACGCTTCAATCAAACCACCCAGATGCGGTCGTCCACTGCCGGTGATCCAAACTAGCAACGACGGATTGTTTGGCCCGCAGGCCAAACAAACGCTTGAAACTCAGTCACCATCCGCGACCCCTTCGGCCCGGGCACGCGCGCGGCGGCGGCGGAAGCTTGGCAGCAACACCAGCAGCACGGCCAGAACCAGAAGACCCAAAGTCATCGGTCGTTGCCAGATAAAGCTCATGCCATCGTAAAGCTGCATCGCGCGCGAAAAGTTGTTCTCAAGCAAGGGTCCAAGAATGAACCCGATCAACAGAGGTGCCAGAGGATAATCGGCAAAGCGCAGGATCGTCGCGCAAACTCCAAAGCCGACCAGGATCAGCAATTCGGTCGCATTGTTCTGCCCGATATACGCCCCCATGAGCGTGAAGAACAAAATGAACGGGATCAGAAAGTTGCGCGGAACGGCCAGTACCTTGGCGATATAAGGGATCAGCGGCAGGTTCAGGATCAGTAGCACCAGATTTCCAAGATACATCGAAATGATGACGGCCCAGAAAATCTGCGGCTCGTCGATCATCAGGCGCGGTCCGGGGCTGACATTCAGCGCGATCAATGCCCCAAGAAGGATCGCTGTGGTACCCGACCCGGGAATGCCCAGCGTCAGAAGCGGTACAAACGACCCGGTACAGGCGGCGTTGTTTGCGCTTTCCGGTGCGGCGATACCCTTGATCTCGCCCTTGCCAAAGCGCTCCTGTTCTTCCTTCGGCGCGATGTTGCGTTCCACCGCATAGCCAAGGAAAGAGGCAATCGTCGCCCCGGCCCCCGGCAAAACGCCGATGAAGAACCCTTGAATGGACTGGCGTCCGATGACCGGGGCTATCTTTCTCGCCTCGCTGCGGTCAATTCTCAGGTTCGTGATTTCACCACTATCGCCATCCCCGGTTTTCGACCGGTTGGGGTCCAGAACAAGGTAGATCGCTTCCGGCAAAGCAAACATTGCCATGGCCAGCGTGATGAAACCAAAGCCCGACTGCAGGTCCATGATGCCCATGGTGAAGCGCGGCGCGTTGAACAGCACACCTTCGCCCACCGTCGCCATGATCAGACCCAGGAAGGTCATCAACAGCGCTTTGCTGACCTGCCCCGTTCCGGCAAAGGCGGCAATGGCCGAAAGACCGACGACCATCAGCGCGAAATACTCCGAGGAATGAAACAGCAGTGCCACCGAGGCCAGAGCCGGCGCAAAGACCATCAGCAGCACCGCCCCGATCGTGCCCCCGGCAAAGGACGAGATTGCGGCGACGGTCAGCGCCTTGCCTGCCTGCCCCGAACGGGCCAGCGGGTAGCCGTCGAAACTGGTTGCAACTGTCGAGGCCACCCCTGGCGCGTTGATCAGGATCGATGATGTCGATCCTCCGAAGACGGCGCCATAGTAGACACCGGCCAGCAGGATCAATGCGGCCGACGGGTCGCCGATGGTAATCGCGATCGGGATCATGATCGCAATGATCGACATCGGCCCCAGACCCGGCAGCATGCCAATGAACGTACCGATCAGGCAGCCGCCGATCACCATAAGAATGTTTGTGAACGTAAAGGCCGTCGCGAGGCCCATCATGAGTCCTTCAAGCATGTCAGCCTCCGTTTGCCATCGCGTTCAGAAATCCGGGAAACGGGCTGAGGAAAATGCCAAGTATCACTTCCACCAGATACCAGACCACCCCGGCGGCAATGGCACTGACAATGACCATCAGCACGTACCGGCGCTCGCCGAGAATGAAGCTTCCCACCGTGAGAAAGAGGAAGGTCGAGACCAGAAATCCAAGCGGACGCAGCAGCAGCGCATAACCGACCATCAAGGCCACCAGCAGAAACGCCTGACCCAACTTGTATTCATGCAGCTTCGCCAGATTGATGTCCGCCGCATCTTGTTTCTCAGGTGTTTTTTCCAACCCCAGAATAATGGACACCGACATCAGAATAGCACCTATGGCCAACACCTTGGGAAAGCTCGACGGCCAGATCGGGCTGCGCCGCATGATTGGCGGCAACAGGTCGTCCATGGTGAAATAGGCGGTATAGCCATAGGCCAGACAGATCAGAAGAATGACAAGTGCAATCCAGCGATCCAGTGCCATTTCCATCCCCTCCCCTTTTTTTGTTTGAGGTGTCCGGCACACAGCCGGGCACCCGTTTTTCAGGATATCGCAGACCGCGTCAGAGGAAGCCCAGCTTCTTCATCAGGTCGCCGATTTCCTGTTCCTGCTGCTCCAGGAACGCACGGAAATCATCACCGTTGTTGTGGATATCGACCCAACCGTTACGATCGCGGACTGCCACCCATTCCGGCGTGTCGTACATTTTGGTCAACGCATCCTGATACATGGCCAGCTTGTCTTCCGGCAGTCCGGGTGCGGCAAAGAACCCACGCCAGTTGACGAACGTGGTGTCGTTGCCCTGCTCTTTCATGGTCGGAGCATCGGGATAAGCGTCCACACGCTCGTCCGAGGTCACGCCGATTATGCGCACCTCACCGGCCTTGGCCAATTCCACCGCTTCCGAGAAGCCCGTCGAAACGGCCTGTACCTCACCCGACAGCAAACCGGCCATGGTCGCACCGCCGCCGTCATAGGGGACGTATTTCATGGCCACTGGGTCAGCACCAGCCGCCTGAAAAACCATGGCGGCGACCAGATGATCCATACCGCCGGGCACCGAACCACCACCCACGGCAACGCCGTTCGGGTCGGCGTTGAAGGCCTCGATCAACCCGTTCAGGTCCTGAATCGGGCCGTCTGCCGCGACCACAAGCGCCGCGTAGTCACCGATGGTCCCGGCCACAAGGGTCAGATCGCGGAAGTTCTGTGGGAAGATGCCCGTTAACGACCGAATCACGATTGGGGTCGAGTTGACCATAAGCGTGCCGTGGTTGCTGTCGGCGTTTTCGATCAGATAACCGATGGCCTTGCCACCGCCGCCGCCTGACATGTTCTCGTAGCTGGCCGATCCGACCAGCCCCGATTCCGTCAGTGCCTCGCCAGTACCACGCGCGGTACCATCCCAGCCGCCGCCGGCACCGCCGGGGATCAGAAAGTGGATACTTTCAACGACTTGTTCCGCGTGCGCCAGTGTCGGCGCGCCAAGTGAAACCGCCGCCACGGCGGCAGCCGCAAATGTCCTGCGGGTTAGATTGAATTTTGCCATGATTTCCTCCCATTGGCTGGCATTTCCTTGTTTTGTTTAAAGTGGTTCCTCCGCAATCAGGATACCGTCTTCATCGCAGTAGATGTAACTTCCGGGCTCGAAGAGCACGCTGCCAAAGGCAACCGGAACGTCTATTGCGCCGATCCCTGTCTTGGCGGACCGAACCGGAGTTACGCCCAGCGCTTTGATGCCAAGGTCGAGCTGCGCCAGACGCTTGCTGTCGCGGACAGCACCATTGATGACGATCCCGGCCCACCCGTTGGCGATCAACCTCTCCGCCATCATGTCCCCCAACATAGCTGTTCGGAGTGACCCACCGCCATCAACTACGATGACACCGCCATTTCCCTGTAAAGTAAAGAGTTTCTCTTGAATCAGACGGGTATCTTCCGCTGTCACAGCAGTATGAATACGCCCCGAAAAGCTGCGTTTTGCACCGTAATCGTTGAACCGTTGCAGTACAGGGCGCACCTTGTCCGGATGGGCATCACTCAGATCCGCCGTAGGTCGGCTGGTCTGGAAACTGGTCAATGCGCTTCCTCCATCAATTCGGATGGGTAAAGGACGGCCCCTTCCATAATTCGCCTCTGTGTGCGGAAAGTACCGGCCGATATTGCCTCGGGTCCCGACGGACCTGGCCGGACATCCGCGATGGTTGGCAAGTCACCCGATGGGTTTCCAATGCGTAACTCCTGACCCTCAGGTTGCGCGATCCTTTGCACCAGGCTGCCCGGTATCTGGGCTGCAACGGCGGTGCACATGGCCCCCGTCAGAGTAATCGCGCGATGAAAGTTGCCCATCGACACGAGCCGAACATTGATGTCATGGCTGTCCTTTTTGTGCAGGCTGCCATCCAGCGCCGTGAACTCAGCGGGCGCACCGAGCATCGCCACTTTCGGGCTGGAGCGTTTTACGTCCTTGCGCGACGGAGCCATTCCCATTGCAACAGCACCAGCAACGCGAATTTCTTCGACCAGAGCCATAAAGTCCGGATCACCATCCAGATCCTGGGGGCGTTCGGTGGCGGTTTTGTGCAGATCAGCAGCGCGGAAAAACACTACCGGATTGGCCGCGTCGATCAGTGAGACCTCCAGCGCTCCGAACCCTTCGATCTGAAGCGTATCCAGCGCATTGCCCGTCGGCAGCAGCTTGCCGGTTCCGGCCCCACCGGGTGCAAGGAAATCTATCGTCACTTTCGCCCCGGTTCCCGCCACACCGGGAATTTCAAGCGTGCCCTGTTCGACGGGCTGACCGTCCCGCACCGGAAAGCGCGCGTGATAAACGCCATTGGTATTGGTGCTGAATATGCGGACCAGCACCTCACTTTGATCCGCTGCAACCTGCACCATGCCTTCCTCAACCGCGAAAGGGCCGACGCAGGAGGACATGTTTCCGCAGGCCGAGCCGTAATCGGCGACCGGTTCGTCCACGGCGATCTGCACGAAGGTATAATCCACGTCCGCATCGTCACGATCCGAAGGCTCGACGATGACCACCTTGGACAATGACGACAACCCGCCACCCATGCCGTTCAGCTGGCGCCCGTTGGGGTCGGGGCTTCCCAGGACATGCAGGAAAATGCGATCGCGCGCGGCCCGGTCCCTGGGCAGATCTGCACCGTTGAACACTACAGCCTTGGATGTACCGCCGCGATAAAACGCGGCCCGTAAACGTTCCGCCATCACGCCGCCCCCGCCAGAAATCCGCGGAATGCACGCGGCAACAGACCGCCCTCGGCAAAGGTCGCACGCTCACCGTCATTGTACAGACGCAAATCCAGCGGCGTGGTATCCGTGCGACCATCCTTTCTGTGGATGGTCAGCTTGGCCTCGGTCAGATCATCGCTGAAGTCGATGTCAAAAGTCTCGGATCCGTCAAGTTGCAGCGTCCTGCGGTTCACGCCCTCCGGGAAACACAGCGGCGCAATCCCCATGTTTACAAGATTCGAGCGGTGGATCCGCTCAAAGCTCTCACAGATCACGGCGCGTATTCCGGCAAGCCAGGGGGCCTTTGCCGCCGTGTCCCGGGAAGAACCGCAGCCATATTCTTTGCCGCCGATCACCACCAGTTTCTGATCCCGGTCCAGATAGGTCTCAATCGCCTTGAAGACCGATTTAACCTCACCTTCAGGCTCGATCCGGGTCCACGAGCCTTCTTTGTCCGGGGTCATCTCGTTGCGCAGACGGTAGTTTGCAAAGGTCGAACGGATAACCACATCCGAACATCCACGGCGGGTCCCGAACGAGTTGAAGTCGCGTTCGGTGACACCCTTTGCCTGAAGGAACTGCCCGGCCTCAGAATCGGTCGTGATGATACCAGACGGCGATATATGGTCGGTCGTGACACTATCGCCCAGAATGGCCAGCGGACGCAGGCCCTGCAGCGGTTCGATTCCGGCGTTCTCGGGGCGAATACCCTTCACAAAGGGTGGAAATGAGACATAGGTCGAAGGCACCCATTCATATGTTCCGGTGCCAACCTCCATCGCGTTCCACTGGTCGTTCACATCTCCGATTGCAGCGTAGTTGTCGCGAAACTCGTCAGGTGTGACATAAGTCTCGACAATCCGCGTCACCTCATCCGCCGAGGGCCACAGATCATTCAGCATCACCGGCTTGCCGTCCCGGCCCACCCCCAGGGGCTCGGTCGTAATGTCCTTATGGATCGTACCCATCAGCGCATAGGCCACGACCAGCGGCGGCGAGGCAATCATGTTGCGCGAAGCCAGCGGGTGAATGCGCCCGGCAAAGTTCCGGTTTCCGGAAAGGACCGCGATCCCTTTGACATCATTGTCCTTGATCGCCGCTTCGTGATCTGGATGCAGCGGTCCCGACATGCCGTTGCAGGTCGAACAGGAAAATGCCGCAACTTCGAACCCGAGAGCGTCCAACGGCGCCTGCAGGCCGCTTTCAGCCAGGTATTTGGCCACCACCCGCGAACCCGGAGCCAGCGAAGTTTTGACATGTGGCTTGACGGTCAGGCCGCGCGCCACGGCGTTTCGGGCCACCAGCCCGGCTAGAACCATGTTGCGCGGGTTGGCGGTGTTGGTGCAGCTGGTGATCGCAGCGATGATCACATCGCCGTCACCGATGTCGTGATCGGCATTCGGGACCGGAACCCGACGGTCCGTTTCGCCCTCAAAAGTCAGACGCTCAGCAGCGGCGGACAGGTCAATCCGCTGTTCCGGCCGGGACGGGCCCGAAACGGACCGGCCAACCTTATCGAGGTTCAATTCAATCACCTGCTCGTATTCAATGGCCGCATCCGTACCATCGACCCACAGGTTTTGCGCCTTGCAGTAGCTCTCGGCCAGTGTGGCACTATCACTGCGGCCGGTCTGGCGCAAATACCCGATGGTGCGCTCGTCAACCGGGCAGAACACCATAGTGGAACCATATTCCGGCGCCATGTTTGCAATGGTGGCGCGGTCGGCGACGCTCAGCGCGGAATAACCGGTGCCAAACAGCTCAACAAAGGTGTCGACCACGCCGATGGCGCGCAGTTTCTCGGCGATGACCAGCGCAATGTCAGTGGCGGTGACATCGTCGGACGGGTTGCCCGTTACCTCAAGCCCGATGACGCGGGGCACATTGACCGGGGTGGTCTCACCGAACAGCAGCGCTTCGGCCTCTAGCCCCCCAATGCCCCAGCCCATGATCCCCAACGCGTTGATCATCGGCGTGTGGCTGTCAGTGCCAAGGCTGGAGTCCGGGATCAGAACATCGGGGGTCTCGTTGGATGGCAAAACAGTCTGCCCGAGATATTCCAGATTGACCTGATGGCAAATCCCACCCCCCGGCGGAATGACCCGCAGTCGGGGGAACCGTGCTTCACAGGCTTTTAGAAAAGCGAAACGCTCGCGGTTGACCTCAAACTCTCGGTCCATGTTCTTGGCCAGCGCAAACTTGTCCGCCCAATGGTTGATCGACATGGAATGGTCGATAACCAGGTCGACCGGCAGGCTCATATCAACCATGTCCGGATTTCCGCCCACCTCCTCCAGCCGGTTGCGCATGGCCATGATGTCGATCAGCGCCGGAATTCCCAGCATGTCATGCAGCAAAAGGCGTGCAGGACGGAACGGCACAGCCTCGCTAGAGCGCCGGAGCACATCCAGCGCCGCAGCGCCTCCTTCGGAATGACGCGCAGCATTTTCCGCCAGAACCCTTAGAGAATAAGGAAGCTTTCGAAATTCGGGACCCAATAGGCCGCAATAGTCCACGGCCCGCAAAGATGTGTTGGCGATCGGTTTGTAGGTTGCGATTGTCACGGTTGCCTCCTGATTTGCCGACAAGCTAGACATTGCGGCTGGATATCAGCAAGATCGATCTAACCCCGTTTCACCTGGCAGAATGCTATGCCCGCGAACAGAACCGAATCCGTCGAACGTGCCATGTCCATCCTCAGCGCCTTTTCGACACAGCGCCCAATCATGTCTCTTGCAGAGTTGGCCGAAGAGACAGGCCTGCACAAAAGCACGATCCTGCGGCTGACCAACTCGATGATGATCTATGGCTTCATCCAGCGCGATAGTGACGGTATGTTCAGTGTCGGCCCCAGCGTATGGCGGCTGGGGTTGATATTCCGGCGCGATTTCACCAAGCGCGAACACGTCGCGCCATCGCTAAAAATCCTGGCTGAAGCAACTGGGGAAACCGCCTCGTTCTATGTCCGCTCGGGCAATGAACGTATCTGTTTATACAGGGAAAATTCCCCTAACCTGCTGCGATTCCATGTTGAGGAAGGTATGCGCCTGCAATTGTCTACCGGGGCTTCCGGGCTGGTCTTGAGGCATTTCTCGGGCGAGGATGTCGGTGACCTGGCCAAGTTCAACAAGAACGGCACGGTCAGTTCAGTCGGTCAGACAAATCCCAACATCTCCTCTGTCGCGACCCCTGTTTTTGATGCAAACGGCGATCTCATCGGCGCCCTGACAGTGTCCGGTCTGGCCAACAGGTTCGATGCCGAGGCGCGGGCAAATACTGTCCCGCTGCTGGAAAGTCTTGCGCGCAGTCTGACCACGAGCTGACGGCACTGTTTCACCTGACAGAACGCAACTCACAGCAACTTGCCTCGTACCGCAGGCTTCGCTAGGCAGGCAGGCAGACCATTGAACCGGAGGGCGCGCCGATGATGAACCATGAGATCAACAAAGCATTCCGTGAACGCCTGAACACGGGCAAAGCCGTTCTGATGCCCGGCGCAGCCAATGCTCTTGCGGCACGCGTGATCGACCAGTTGGGGTTTGAAGCCGTCTATATCTCGGGCGCGGGGCTGACCAACACCTATCTGGGCATGCCCGATCTGGGCTTCATCTCGCTGCCCGAGATCGCCCAGCACACATCGGCCATCCGCAACAGCACCGAACTGCCCATTGTGGTTGATGCGGATACCGGTTTCGGCAATGCCCTGAACGTCCACCATACCGTGCGCACGCTGGAACGCGCCGGCGCCAGCGCCATTCAACTTGAGGATCAGGTTAATCCCAAACGCTGCGGTCACTTCTCCGGCAAGGATGTGGTCGATCTGACAGAGGCGCGCAGCCGTATCAAGGCCGCAGCAGACGCCCGCCACGACCCAAACTTCCTTATTGTCGCGCGCACCGATGCCTGTGCGACCCAAGGGTTCGACGCCGCCATTGAACGCGCGGAAGCCTTCATCGAAGACGGGGCTGACATCACATTTATCGAGGCACCGCGCAGCCTTGACGATATTCGCAGCATTCCCAAGCGGCTTGCAGGCACGCCACAGCTGATCAATCTGGTTGTAGGCGGCAAAACTCCAATCATCGAATTCTCTGGTCTGGACGAAATGGGGTTTGGCCTGGTCCTATATGCCAATGTCGCGTTGCAGGGCGCACTGAAGGGCATGAACGACGCGCTGTCGATGCTTCAGGCCAACGGCCGCATGGACGAAAGCGGACCCGTCGCCAGTTTCGAAATCCGTCAGAACGCAGTTCAGAAAGCACATTACGACGAGATGGAGATGCGCTACTCGGAATAAACCGCAAAAGCGGCGTGCCGTTTCTGATCGGCGTTTTGACCCGGTGCGTTACCAATCGTGCGAAAGGCTGCATCCGGACAAAAATAGTCAAACCAGCACCACCAAGCCCGGCTTTATTCTTCCCAGACGTCTGCGACGAAACCACCATCGGCGCGACCAAAGCGGCTTATCAGATACTCTGACAGTTTTTCCAAACCCTCCCGCAGCACATCGGGGTCATTGGCAAAACCGATGCGGACATCACCTTCCATGTCAAAGGCGTCGCCCGGGGTCAGCATCACTCCGGTTGTCTGCACCAATTCGACACAGAATTCGCGTGAGCTGATCGGTATGTCGAGTTTCAACATCGCGGTTGTCCCGGCGCGGGGTTTGACCCAATCAACGCGCGGCTGCGTGGCAATCCATGCGTTCAGCACAGCAAGATTCCCCCGCGTGATCCGGTGACTGCGGGCCAGAACCTTATGCTGGTTCTCCAATGCGATGGCAGCAAAGTGATCGTTGATCATACCGACCGAGATCGTATCGAAATCACGGTGGATCAGGATCTGCTCGGTCACCTCTTTCGGGGCCACCACCCAACCGACGCGCAACCCGGCCAGCGAAAACGCTTTCGATGTACTCGCCGTACTGATCCCCTTTTCGTAGATGTCCACAATTGAAGGCGACATGCCGTCGCCCTCCTGCCCGGTGCCGCGATAGACTTCGTCACACAGGACATATGCGCCGACAGAACGTGCAATCTCGGCAATGTCCAGCAACATTGGCCGTTCGATCAGCGCACCCGTCGGATTGTTGGGGTTTGTCAGGGCAATCAGTCTGGTTTCCGGTGTCACCAGTTCACGTAACCGGTCCAGATCAGGCAGGAATGCGTCTTCCGCGCGCAGTGGCAGAATCTGAACATCGGCTCCGATACTGGCGGGGATCGAATAGTGTTGCTGATAGGTCGGCACAATCGAAACCACCCGGTCCCCGCGCGAAACCACTGCCTTATGCACTAGCATATTGGCCGCAATCGTGCCGTGGGTAATGGTGATATCTTCGACGTTCCGATCGTCATAGAGATCTGAAATGGCCTGACGCAGGCGGATTGACCCTTCGATCGCACCGTAGGTCATTTTCATTGGCAGCAGTTCGGACAAGTCGTTTTGATTAAGTCCGGACAGTTGCAACAGCTGATCGATCGTGATGCTGGCCACGCAGGTTTCGGCAAGATTGTGGGTACAGCGGGTTTCCCACTCATTCATCCAGATTTCGACTTTGAACGGTTCGATGAACATGTGCGCTCTCCTCAGGCTGAAGTCTGGTCAAAAACGGCTTTTGCCACGGCGATGTCCTCCAGCCCCAACCCGACAGAGCGGAAGAAGACCGCAGCCCCTGCCTTTGGCCGCGGGCACCTGCCCGTACAGAGTTCCGCAAGATCGCCAAGGATCGCGGTCTTGCTCCAGTTGTGTCGTTCCACCGCAATCAGCATCTCGCCGGCCGTATCAGGGGTTGTTTCCCGGTAGTCGCAATAGACCTGCGCGGATGCCAGAAAGGTCGGATCAACTTCATGCGCACGGGCAACATTGGTGCTGATCGATGTCACCAGCGCATCGACCGCTATATCTTCCGTGGAAATGACCGGACTACCCGATGACGTGCACAGCATGACAACATCGGCCTGTGCAATAGCCTGCCTGGAACTCGAGGCCAACTTGGCGTCAGGGCACAGCATTTTCCATGTCGCCTGAATATCCGCGTTTTCACCCAAACCCGGCGAGTAGATGCGCACCTCTGCCCAGTCGCGCAGACCGGCCACATGGCGCATGTGCGCCTGTGCGACCTGACCTGTTCCGATGATGGCCAGCGTCAGCGGGCGGCCGGTCGGAGCCAGCTCATCCACCGCCAATGCGGTCGTGGCGGCCGTGCGCTCGGTGGTCAGCACGCCTGCGTCGATCAACGCCAATGGCCGACCATCTTCGATGGACATCAGAACAGTCCAGGCGGTGATGATGGGTCCATTGGCGCGCGGCAGGTAAGGCGACAACTTCGCCCCGAACACACCGGCCCCCTCAAGCGCACCGAGATAGGTTATGAAATCGCCGCCCCCCGGAAACTCGGTCACGGTCTGCGGTGGTTGTACCGCACGGGCTTCACCAAGATCGGTGAACAGCGTGCGCATCGCTTGGACCACATCCAGCTTGCCCAGGTGTTCTGAAACCGTTGTATTATCAAGGACAATCGGCGGGTTCGGCATATTGATACTCCTTTGCGGAGTTCGGTATCAGCAACATTATGGTAAAACCATCGTCCCAAGGGATGAGACAACGGTAGGAAGAAGGCCGGATTTGCAGTTAAAGGAGTTCAGCCAATCCATTTCTGAAGTGATCGACGGGCAGGCAAAAAGCGATGCCCTGATCCGGGCCGTCGAATACCTATTTCCGTGCGAGGCGGCATTTGCAGTGCTCAACCGACCTTCAGGGCCTCCGGTTTATCTGGCGGATAGCTACCCAAATCCAGCGTCCAAGGCCGCGGTTCAGCTGTATGTCTCCAGAACCTACCTGCTCAACCCGGTGCACAATGCGATCCGGGCAGGTATCGCCGCAGGGGTATACCGGATGGCCGATCTCGCACCGGATAACTGGGTCGTGACAACGCCGGATGTCATCTCGGATGAGAGCGAAGAGATCAAATTCAGGACGCCCGGCTGGCCCTTCGGTCTGCAGGAAGTTTCAGTCCTGGTCGACATGCCCCAGAGGATCATGGGTGAGGTAAGCCTGGCCCGCAAAGCCACGCCTAACGGTATCCCTCAGCAGGATTTGGAAGTTTTGCGATCCGTCCTGCCATTGATCCGGCTGGCGTTTCTACGGCTGTCCAGAGAGCAGACGCAAGCGTCGGGTCGTCCATCACCTTCACCGGAGTCTTTTGGGCGTGACGTTCTGACCGCGCGAGAGGCTGAAGTTGTCCAGATGATCCTGAAAGGCCATTCAAGTCTTTCGATCAGCAAGACACTGAGCATAGCGATGCCGACCGTGAAATCACATCGTCGAAATGCGTATGCAAAGCTTGGGATCAGCACTCAATCTCAGCTATTTCACGCCTTCGTCGATGGCTTGAACCTCGGGTTCAACGAATGAAGGCCATTGGCATTCAGGTGCCATCACAGCGTCAGTTATTGCACCGAAAATTCCGGGTTTGACGCGGATCCCGGTACTGAATTTCTGCGAGACGGATCAAAGGATGATCGACGACTTGAGACACGGTGCAGCCGCTTCCCTTGGCATTCTAAACTCGAACGTGAGGTTCGAATGCTTGCCTTTTGTCACTCAGATTTTGGAACCAAGCCGTTTGTGAATTAATTCTCAAAACGAACTTCGACCTGAATGATCTCAGGGTACCCTATTCGGATGGCGCGTCGCGTTTCAGTCACGCCGGACTGGTCAATCAGAGTAATTTAGCCGACACACAAGAAAATACACTGCAGAGTGGTTCAGTTTTCCAACATTCTTTGAAAGGTTGGCTGCATAAGACCACGATCTGTTTTTGCCCGCATTTGGCGAAATACAGGCTTCAGAGAACCGAGTCGAATTGATCTTTAATTAAACAGCCACTCACCCACCGGCGCCTATTCCGTTGACGGCCAACGCATTTCACCAGAACCAAGGCGGTGAACTTTTTCGAAGAACGACAAACGCAACCGACCGCTTCATGCCTTATGGTCTGGGCAAGACGGTTTGATTGATAAATCAGTCGCAGGCAGCGGTGACGATCATCTCGACCTTCAGAACATCGCGCGCCAGTTTGGCTTCGCCGCACGCGCGGGCCGGAGCGTGGCCCGCCGGTACCCAGGCATCCCAGACTTCGTTCATCTCGGCAAAATCTGCCATGTCCGCGAGCCAGATCGTGCATTGTAGCATTCGCGTCTTGTCACTGCCCGCTTTGGCCAACAGATCCTCGACCTTGGCCAGGATTTCGCGGGTCTGATCCGCCACAGTGGCCGCATCCGAAGTCTGCCCACACAGATAGGCAACACCATTGTGCTTGACGACCTTGCTCATGCGTTGGCCGGTTTCGATACGGGTGATTGTCATGTCGGATCTCTCCATCAAGGGACCTTGCGGTCAAATCGGTCAATGCGGAAGGGCGATAGATTGAAACGGCCTGCTCCGCCAGTCATCAAATCCGCCAGAACCTGCTCTACGACAGGAGCCATCTGTAATCCATGCGTTGAAATCCTGAAAGCGCGAAAGGCGCGCGGCGTATCCGCGGCCGATCCGATGACCGGCAGGTTGTCAGGCATGCAGGTCTCCAACCCGGCTCACCTTCGTTGCCTGCCAAATCTCTGTCGGCGCTTTCGGCAACGGCCACAACTGACATCAGGAGTGTCTGTTATTGTCTCCCATAGGCAAGCGCGCTTTCGTTTTCCTTTGATCGCGAAACAGGTCAGGTGATCGCGCCACCGCTACCTTTCTTCTTCTTTTTGCCACCCCGGCGAGATGTGATGTGAATTTTGACCCCAGCATCCTTCAAAGCCGCGGCAAAAGGTTCGGGCGGTGCAGCATCGGTCACCAGATCGGTGACCTGGTCAAACCGACAGGCCACATTGGCCGCTCTCTCTCCGAACTTCGTGTGATCCACCGCAACGATCATGCGCCGGGTGTTGTTATGCAACGCGCGCGTCAGTTCAGCCTCCAGCGGGTTTAGCGCAAGAACCCCTCCGGAAAGCGACAGGGCATCCGCGCCACAAATTACCGCGTCATAGCTGTACTGGCAGGCAAGCTGCTCGGCGGCACGACCGAAACTGCCGCGTTCGGATCGAATTACCTCTCCCCCGGCCAGAACCGCACGCGTTCCGTTGTGATCAGCCAGCGATGCGACAACCGACAGCGAATTGCTGACCACGGTCAAATTTTTCCGGTCGCGCAATTGCTCGGCGACATGCGTCATGGTTGACCCCACCGTAAGGAACAGCACCATGCCGTCCTCGACAATCTGACTGACTTTTTTCGCGATAAGCGTCTTTTCTTCCGCGTTGAGTTCCAGCGCCCCGGAAAACATTGGTGTATCCTGCGCACGCGACAGAAAGGTCCCGCCGTGCACCCTTTCAACCATGTTTTTCTTTGCCAGGCCTTTGACCAGTCGACGAACAGTTTCTTCCGAAACGTCCATGACCTGCGCAATCTGTGTATTGCGCGCCGAGCCTCCCAGCCGCGCCAGCACATCAAGCAGCTCTCGGCCGCGATGGGGGATGTTTTCGCTGTCGTCAGCCATCATCAAATTTCACCACAGTTTCGCCTAAAGTTCCACGTTGCAAGTAATTGTTCTGTGACAATTTCCGCCTTTTTGGTCGGCTACCCTCATTTACCAACAAATTCGTTCACTGGGCCGGGCTTTGTTCTTTAGCTACAAGTCGAGTGTCAGCATGACCGACCTTTGGTTCGGCTCTGTTTCGCTGTTACGCGCCTATGAATCCGAAACAAAGTGCGGGGTCCGTTTCAGATCACAACGCGGTGTTGAAGAGGTTTGCGAGGTTCTCTTACGTGTGTTCGATGGCGTTTCCGCTGCAGTGGGGGTCGATGAGGGCGCCCTGGCCGAGGTCGGGGATTGCTACTTCGGTGATACCCAGCTCGGAGAGCTTGCGCCGGATGCCGAGGCTGCTGTTGAGATCCTGTAAAAAGGCGCGGAAGCCGCCATCGACCGGTGCCGTCATCCATCGGCCTCTGTGTCCGCATCCTTTTCCATCCGCGGCATTTCTTCGATCAGGCGCGTTTCAAGCAATTGCCCGTTCCGATACAGGATCGGATAAGCCACGGCTGCGATGTGACTGTTGAACTCCCGGAACGCGCGCAATGTCTCCAGATGGATGTCGCTGGTCTCAAAGCTTTCCGTGCTGCCATGCTGCAAACGTCTGAGGTGGCGTTTGCGGCTGTCACGCTCAGCCCGCTTGATCTCGGTTTTTTCAAGGCTCAAAAGGCGGGCGCTTTCCAGATCGTCCGAGATCAACACATTTGAGGCCAATTTCAGATTGGCCAGGATGCCTTCGTGCATTTCGACCAGTTCCGACCATCCCTCTTTCGAGAATGAGGCCCCCTTTTTGCGCATGTCGGCGGCCAGAACAGTCAACCGCTTGGCAACCACATCGCCGGCGGTTTCCAGACGGATTGCGTATTCCATCAGATCCCGGGCCACCTTGGCGTTTTGCCTGCCGAACTCTTCGGCTGAAATGGCGGCCACGTATTTCCGGATACCCGACAGGCAGTCGTTCACGTCTTCATCCACCAGCCGAACAGCACGTATCTGCTCCTTGTCACCGCTGCGGTACAACTCCAGCGACGGCCTGAACATCGACTCGACCAGATCGCTCATCCGCAACAGCTCGCGCTTGAGACTGGAAAGCGCCTGACTGGGGCTGCCGCTATTGCGCATATCCAGCGCGCTGGTCGGACGGCCCGGCTGGACCATTGCCTCGGCTGATTTCGGTTCCGGAAAAAGCCGCTCGAACGGAGCACGCAAACGTCCGCAGAACGGCAAAGCCAACACCAGCAACGAGGCGTTGAACGCCAGATGCGCATTGACCAGCATCTGCCCGCCTTGCAGATCCCCCAAAACACCCGCACGCAAAGCCGCAGTAGCTGCAAACAGGGTGACCACGGCCCAACTGCCACGCAACGCGAGATTGGCGAACGGAATGCGCCTAGCTGGCAATTCCATCCCTCGCGTCAGCCAAACCGGTATGAAGGCCGAGCCGAAATTGGCCCCCAACACCAGCGACAGTCCGGCGGCAAACGGAATTGCGCCAATCTGAACCAGTGTCACACACATCAGGATCGCCGCGACCGATGAATGCATGACAAAGGCCAGCGCTCCGCCGACCAAGAATGCGGTTATGTAATCTCGGGCCAGATATTCTGCGACGGCGGGCAGAAAAGCACTGTCCCGGATCGGATCCATCGCCTCGCGCAGAAAGCGCAATGAGATCAGAATGAACGCAACACCCATCAGGATGCGACCCAGTTGCCGGGGCTTTTTGGACTCGGTCTTGACGAAGAGATACCCGCCAATCGCCAGCAGCAGCGGCACCAGCCAGTCCAATTTGAAGGACAGGACCTGGATAATCAGCGCCGACCCAAGATCGGCCCCCAGCACAATCGCGAGGCCGGTGGGAAAAGCCAGAAAACCACCAGCTGCAAAACCGGATGTCAGCAATGCGACCGCGGCCGAACTTTGCAGGACCACCGCCATTGCGAGACCGACCATTGATGCCTGCACATAACTGCGCTGGCCCGTCATGACCCGCTGGAAAGAGGCTCCGTAGCTGCGCTCGATCCCGGTGCGCACCATTCGCACCGCATAAAGCAGCAACATCGTGGCTCCGGCCAGACTGATGAGGAAGCTTACAATCGCCATGATCCTATCCGTTCACCATTTCCAGCATTTCCGCATGCAGCTCGGGCGTCGCCGCCGAAATCACACAACCATCCGAATTCAGGTCGAGTGGTTTGCCATCCCATTCCGTCATCACCCCACCTGCGGCCTCGATCACGGCCAGCACCGGCAGAAAATCATAAGGTTGCAGATCATAGTCTATCACTGCGTCCACATGCCCCGCCGCAAGAAGCGCGTGCGGGTAGCAGTCATAGGCAAACCGTCTGGTCTGACCGGACTGCATCAGCTTGGCGAATAACGCCGGATGATCACGATAGATCTTATCCCCTTCATTCACAAACAGGATGGACTGATCCAACCGCGTCTGGTTCGAAGTTGCGATCTCCTTGCCGTTCATTGTCGCGCCCTGACCGGATACACCAATGAAAACCTCATCTATCGCAGGCATGCCGATCACTCCGATATCCGGCTTACCATCGATCAGATGCCCAAGCAGAAAGCCAAAAAGCGGATGCCCCGAAAGGAAAGACCGGGTGCCGTCGATCGGATCGATTATCCAGACTTCGCGGCGGTTCTGCCCTTCAAACCCATGTTCTTCTCCAAAGATGCCGTGATCCGGAAAGTGTTGTTCCAGGTAGGCCCGAACCTGCGCCTCGACACCCTTGTCGGCCTGCGTCACCGGGCTCTCGTCGGACTTGAACTCAACACCAAGTCTGCCGCGAAAGTACCCCCGTGCCGCCTTGTTGGCCAATTCGGCAATCTTCACCGCGTGTGACACCAATTCGGCCGTTTCGAACGTTTGAGAGTTCTTTGGATTCAGCATCCGTTTCTGTCCTGTTTACTTTTGGAGTCTTGGCTCAGTGAAACAACAACTGCGAAAGAACCCGCCGAAGGTCCCATCCCACGCTACTTGGAACGTTTTTCACTACCGGACCCGCAGTCTTTTCCCGATTGCTGAAAGGGTCCTGTTGTTCGACGCACCATCTTGTGCCACGCACAACGCC
The DNA here is from genome assembly GCF_059610965.1 of Ruegeria sp. CDSB136. Classification (NCBI taxonomy): domain Bacteria; kingdom Pseudomonadati; phylum Pseudomonadota; class Alphaproteobacteria; order Rhodobacterales; family Roseobacteraceae; genus Ruegeria; species Ruegeria sp. CDSB136. The sequence goes on along the minus strand of NZ_JBXWOP010000007.1, from coordinate 82,362 downwards.
AGACCCTTCGAAGAAACCATGGCTTTGCAGTGATCCGGGCAAACAAACCCTCCGCTCCCGAAGGTTATGACTATAGCGTATTTGCGGCATCAAAATCCCACATTTCGCGATCAATCCCCACAATAAACCCACAAATTCTCTCCAACACAAGTGAATAGTACTGTTTTTGTTTGTTTTCCGGACAACTGTGTGGGTGTTTGGGGATTTCACAGGCCTCTTTCCAACCGGCTGAAACAGCTTGCGTAGAAAATGGGGTGTAAACAACGCCCGCACCGTCGGCCACACCGATACGTCGCAAGCTCCACGCTTCTTTGACGCGTAAGATCCGGCGCTCTTTTCACCCGAAGCCGATCCCCATATTGGCCGGGTCGGACAACTCATTACCGAAAGCGAACGGTATAACAACGCTTCACAGGCCGTGACCGCGCAGATTACGTCGAAAGTGGGCCTGCGATCTGGCGCTAGTTTTACTTTTCAGAGCTCGAATTTGCCGATCTTCTGGCGCCCACGCGCCGGCAGCACGATCTGGGAACAGAGTTGGCCGATAGCGGCATGAAACTCGACCACCCGACCTGCATGTCAAACAGACCTTTTGCTGGTCTCTTCATTGATCATTTCGAGGATCTTGTTTCGCTGGATTTTTCCGGATGGCCCCTTTGGCAGGTCCTGCAAAACATGAACTTCATCGGGCGACTTGAAATGGCCCAGTTGAGCATTGCAAAGCCTGGACAATTCCAGTGGCGTCAAAGAGGAGCCTTCGCGAATTTTCACCGCCGCCTCGACAGTCTCACCATAACTGGCACAAGGTCGGGCGAAGGCGGCGGCTTCGACGACATCGGGATGAGAATAAAGCACCTCGTCAATCTCGCGCGGCGCAATGTTTTCGCCCCCTTTGATGATAAGTTCCTTCAGCCTGCCGGTGACATAGACGTAGCCATCCTCATCCATACGGGCGAGGTCTCCGGTCCGCAGCCAGCCATCGGATGTAAATGTGCCTGCGGTTGCGTCAGGGTTCTGGAGATATTCCAGCATGACATTCGGACCGCGTATGACCAGTTCACCCTCCGCTCCGCGTGGAACGGGCCGGAGGTTCTTGTCAAAGATATCCGCCTCATTTCCAAAGGGGATGCCCGGTGATCCGATTTTGCGAATGCCGGGCGGCAACGGATTGGACAGTATCTGCGCGGCGGTTTCCGTAAGCCCCATGGTCTCGACAATCGGGATTTCGAAACGGTTTTCAAACGCACGCTGCACGTCCGGCGCCAAAGCGGAAGATGCAGAACGGCCAAAACGCACACGATGGCGGGTCGGCGCATCCGGTTTTGTATCGGAATGCAGCAGGTGGGAAATGATGGTCGGAACCACCGAAAACCATGTCGCCTCGGCCTTCCCAAGGTTTTCCCAGAACCGGCTGGCGGAAAATCGTTCACACATGGCCAATGATCCGCCAGAGACAAGCGTTCCCATAACCGTCACGCACAGGCCGTTGATGTGGTAGATTGGCAGAACGCAAAACCCGCGATCAGCTTCGGACAGCTCATGTGCAACCACCGTGGTCCAGCCGCCCGCCAACAGGCTGGAATGGGTGTGAACGACGCCTTTTGGGCGCCCTGTTGTTCCGGACGTGTACATCAGAAGCGCGTGATCGCCCGGCGAAAGGTCGTGCAGATCGCCATCGGCATCTTTCGCATCTGAAATTCTCAACGCGGTTATTTTCGCTGGGTCGGCCGTACGTTCAAACAAATCCACCTGTTCGGGGTGCACAAAACCATAGCGCGCACCGCTGTGGTCCAGCGCATAGGCCACCGCGCTGTCCCCCGCGACGAGGTTTATCATCGTCGCCCGGAACCCGCCGTAAAGGACGCCGAAAAGGACCTCCAGCGCTTCGCGGCAATTGGGATAAAGGATGGCGACGCTCTCTCCTTTTTCGACACCCAATCCGGTCAACATGACCGCAATTCTTTGCGCTGTTTCGCGCAGCTCGGGCCAGCTCAGGTCGCTCGCGCCATCCGGAAAAACGAAACCGGTTCCGCCCTCGGCTGCCCGTTTGTCCAGCCAGTCACGGACGGTTCCTTTGGGCGGGTCGATCATTGCCCGGCCTCCGACCAGTACTTTCCGAAAATCTCTTCCAGCGCGGGCTCCCGCGGCGGAGTTTCACGCACGACTTTGGTGGTCTGGATGAAATGCCGCCAATGCAGGTTTGTGTCGATGGAGTTTCCCCCCCAGCTGCCACAGCCCATCGACAGGGAAAAAGGCATCCCGTTGGTAAAGCTACCGCCGGTGGCAAAGGTATGCGCCTGGTTTACGATAACACGACAGGTCGACAGATCCCGGCTCAACCCGATCGCGCGCGCGTCGTCCTTTGTATGAATGCCAACCGAATGCCCTGCCCCCTGATGTGCCAGAATGCGGGCGGTGATTGTCCGGGCCTCTTCGAAATCTGCCGCGCGATAGAGCGCGAGTACCCGGCTAAGCTTTTCTCCGGAAAGGGGATGATCCGGGCCGATCCCGGCAGTCTCAACTGCCAAATATCGGGTTCCCTCGGGCACCTTGCCCGCCATGCCCAGCGCTTCAAGCATCTTGTCCGCGTCCTGCGCGATGACGGAACGGCTGAGATGACCATCGGGCCAGAGCCGGGCGATGATATCACCTGCTTCCGAGGAACGGACCAGGGCACCACCCTCGGCGGCCATCGCCGCAACGAAAGCGTCGTAGACTGCATCCACCACGACCACCGCATTCTCGGAGGAACAGGAGGTCGCGTTGTCGAAACACTTTGAGGCGGTAATTTTTGCCGCTGCGGCCTGCAGATCGGCAGTCTCGTCGACAATCACCGTGACATTGCCAGCCCCAACGGCCACCGCCGGCGTACCGCAGGATTGTGCGCGATGAACGTTGTTTTGGCTTCCGGTGCAGATCACCCGGTCAACAGCCTCCATCAACCGTTGTGTCTTGGCCTTTGACCCGGGCGCAGGCAGCATCTGCACCAGATCGCGATTAAGCCCAAGCTTGTCGAATTCGGCATGTATGTAGCCAAGCAGCAATTCACAGGACGCAACACCTTTGGGGGACGGCGCCACCACGATGGCATTGCCACCCTTGAGTGCGTTGATGATGTTGTTGGCCGGCGTCGCGGCAGGGTTGGTCGACGGCACAACCGCACCAATCACGCCGATGGCGCGCGCGATCTCGGTGATACCTGTTGCCGGATCATCGCTGATAATCCCGTGCGTATTGGCGTCGGCTATATCGCGCAGCAACCCGAGCGTCTTGCGGTGGTTCTTGGTGATCTTGTCGGGCACGTTACCCAGGCCGGTGGTTTCCACGGCCAGTTCGGCAAGGGCCCGGTTGCGTTCTGGTTCCATGATCGCCCATCCCGCTGCAAGTGCCGCTTTGTCATATAGCGCCTGACTACCACTGGCTTCGAAAGCAGACTGAGCGGCACGCGCCCGTTCGACGATCCGGTCCACTTCGGCAATTTCGGGGGCAATCCCGTCCTGAGCGTTCATCTTGGTCCTCGATAGATTGACCGGGGCGGACCTGTTCCGCCCCATTTTAGAATGTCCGGGTCAGAGACCGGCCAGCAGTTCGTTCAGTGTTTGTTGACGCTGGCCCCACATCTCTATCACCTCGTCACGGGTCATGATGTGCATGGGCGACCCGCCGGCCTCCATCTTCTTGGCGACACGCGAATTGGCAAACATCTCAGGTACTGTCGCGGCCAGCTTTTCAATCACTTCGGGCGGTGTTCCTTTTGGCACCATAACACCCCGGAAATTGACCGACGAGTTGTCCACGTCCAGCCCCTGTTCCATCATCGTTGGAACATCCGGCAGAAACGCGTTGCGCTCAAGATCGGCGACACCCAGAATTTTGACATTGCCCGCTTCCTGCGCGCGGAATGCGTCGGACAGGTTGTTGATGCCGCCCATGACCTCACCGGCAATCACGGCCTTCATGGCCGCCGCGCCGCCACCCTTGGTCGGGATATAGGCCATCTTGGTTCCGGCTGCCTTGTCGATTTGCAGCGCCGCGATGTGGTGGCCCACAAACAATCCGGCACCGGATACCGTCAGCTTGCCCGGGTTTTCCTTGGCATAGGCAATGACATCCTGCATCGAGTTGAACGGGCTGTCGGCGCCCACGACAAATACCGCCGGATCCGCACCCCAGTTCGCGATAGGTTCGAAACTGTCGGTCGAATATTCCACGCCACCCTTGATCGACTGGGCGATGAAATGCGGAACATTGTAGGCCGCCAGCGTATAGCCGTCTGCATCCGCCTGCGTGGCGAACCAGTTCCAGCCCACGCGGCCACCCGCGCCGGGCTTGTTGATGATGGCGATGGGCATTCCCAGCGCGTCCTCGTTTCCGGCGGTCATGGTCACGATCCGCGCCTGAAAGTCTGTCGCGCCGCCAGCCCCGTAGCTGACCATCATCATGATCGGCCGCTCAGGATAGTCCTCGGCCGCCGCCGCACCCGTCAGGCTCATGAGGGCCAAAGCCGCCCCGGCAATCAATCGTTTCATTTTGCGTTTCCTCCCTGATTTGGTTCTTCCGCTGTTTGCGCGGTCAGAACAGAATTTCCCTTGGCGTGTAGACGTTCAGAAGCATGGAAAAGAGGCCGTACATCACCGCCACGAAGACGCCCGTGATGATCCCGCGCCGGATCCAGCTTTTGACGTCCGAATGCGGCGCCGGGTCATAGATCGACAGCAGGATGAAGAAGGCGATTGTCGTCGCGGTGTAAAAGCCCAGCGACTTGGCCGCCCAGAACACGTAGATCAGCGTCACGATCAAACCCGGCAGCATGTTGACAAACATGGTGCGCGTGACACCGTTGCCAACCTTGGACAATCCCATGACTGCCTTGCCAAACGTCCATCCGGCCAGAACCACAAAAACGGTTGCGATCAGACGCGGGAACAGGAACGCCTCGGCCGGTTGCTGGGTGTAGCTGACCCAGGTCACCCAAAGGCCGACCGCAAAGACAAGACCTGATCCGAATACATGCTGCGAACGGTTCATGCCTGTGCCTCCTCTTTGGTGGTGTAGCGACGGTGGCGCAGCTCCATCCAAACCGAATAGCCGACCGAGGCCAGCACAATGGCGATCAGGAACAGGTTCAACCCGCCACTCAGGAAGTATGCTGCCTTGCCCACGGTGGCGTCAGCAATCATTCCGCCCTGAATGAAGTTGGCTTCGGCGATGGGTCCCAGGATCAGGCCCAAGACCAGTGGCGCGGCGGAAAAACCGAACCGTTCCAGAAAGAACATGCCTATCCCCAGGCAAGCCATGACATAGACGTCACCCATCGAACCCTGAACCGAGTATGCTCCGAAAACGGACAGCGCCAGGACGATTGCAGCCATCACCGATTGCGGCACCTGCGCGACACGGGCTGCAAGACCGGCAACGTAAAGGCCAAAGATGCACATCAGCACCTGCCCGATCAGCATCGAGTTGATGAAGGTCCATGCCACGTCCGGGTGGTTGTCGAACAGGTCCGACCCCGGGAAGATGCCGTGGATCAGCAATCCGCCCAGCAGAACCGCAGCGGTGGGGCTTCCGGGGATCGAAAGGGTCAGCAGCGGCACCAGAGACGGGCCGACCATGGCATTGTTGGCGGATTCCGCGGCAATGACGCCCTCGGAATGACCGGTGCCGAACTTGTCTTTTTCGGATGAGAACTTCTTGGTCTGGTCATAGGCCACAAGGCCCGCGATCTGCCCACCGACACCCGGGATCAGGCCGATGATCGAACCTGTCAGGGTTCCGATGCTCAGGGCCCGCGTGCGGCTGAACAGCTCCCGGAAGGCGGCCATAATCGAATGGCGCTGTACCTCGATGACCTCGGCTCCGGCGTTGTGGCGCCCTTTGGCGAACATCGTCAGAACCTGCGGGATTGCGAAAAGTCCGATCAGGGCGGCAATGATGTTGATACCTCCGCCCAAGGCGGGATGAAAAATGAACCGCTGCGCGCCCATGATGTCGTCGAAGCCGATGGTCGCCAGCCACAGCCCGATGCAACCCGACAGCAACCCTTTGACAACCGACGCGGAATCCAGCGTTCCGATCACCGTCACACCCAGAATGGCCAGCCAGAACAGGTGCGACGGACCAAAGGCCAGCGCCCATTTCGCCAGAACCGGGGTCAGGAAGATCAGAAGCAAAACGCCAAAAATGCCACCCACGGCCGAGGCTAGAAAGGACAATTGCAGCGCCCGCGCTCCCTGTCCCTGTTTCGCCATGGTGTGCCCGTCCAGCGTTGTGGCGATATTGGCAGGCGCTCCGGGGATTTTCAGCAAAATGGCGCTGACCGCGCCGCCCGCAACGGTCGAGGTATAGGCAGCGCCCAGCAGGATCAGGCCCTGCGCGGCCTCAAGCTGGAAGGTGAACGGGATCAGCAACGCAACCGCCATCGTGGGTGACAGGCCCGGCGTCGCCCCAAGGATCAACCCGCCGATCGTGCCACCCAAAAGCAACAGGAACGAGAGCGGCGTGAACACATCTCCGAAGTAGTAAATGAATTCCATTCAGGGCCTCCCAACCCGTCGGTTCACACTTTTACTTTTGTTGACAAATCAGGTTAGGCGATGAAAATAGTATTGCAAATGTTTTCATAAAACCGACTGTGCGAGAGGGTTTTATGGCTAAATTTCAGAAGGATAAGGTGGATATCGTGGCCGTTGCAAAGGCCGCAAAAGTTTCACCCTCGACCGTTTCCCGCACCTTCAACCACCCCAATCTGGTCAACCCTGCGACTCGGAAAAAGATCAACCGGGCCGTTCAGCGATTGGGCTACATCCGCAACCGCGCGGCTCAGACGATGCATGGAAAACGGTCGGGCACGATCGGCCTGGTGGTGCCAACAATCAATCACGCCATTTTTGCCGAAGTCATTCAGGCTTTTTCGGATTCAATCGACAAGGCCGGCTTCAGTCTCTTGCTGGCGTCGCACGGGTATGACCTGGATCGGGAATACGCCATGGTTCGCAAGCTGCTGGAACATCGCGTCGACGGCGTGGCACTGGTTGGGTTGGAACATTCCGATGCCACCGCCCGACTGATCGAACAGCAGAAAATCCCGGCGCTTGCGATCTGGAACTATTCCGAGGATTCCGCCCTTCCCTGTGTTGGGGCAGACAATCGATTGGCCGGACGTCTGGCGACCGAGCACCTGCTGGCCTTGGGGCACCGGGACATTGGATTGATCTTCCCCAAAACGACCGGCAATGACCGTGCGCAAAACCGGCTGTCCGCCGTGCATGATGCACTTGAGGAAATGGGTGTATCCATCCCGAGCGAGCATGAGTCGGAAGCTCCGTACAGTGTGTCTCAGGCCAAGCAGGCCGCCCTGACCCTTTTGACGGAACAATCTCGTCCCACGGCCCTGCTTTGCGGAAATGACGTCATCGCGCAGGGCGCTTTGTTTGCGGCCCAGAGCCTAGGTTTGAAGGTTCCTGATGACCTCTCGATCATCGGTATCGGGGATTTCAAGGGATCCGCAGATGTCGAACCGGGGCTCACCACCATTCGAATCCCCGCCGAAACCATCGGCAAGCTCGCCGGTGAAAGGTTCACCGACTACATAACCTCGGACGAACCAGAGCCTTTCAGACTCTGCTGTGAACTGGAGTGCATTGTCAGGGGAACAACGGCCAGCAATCGTATTTCCCGAACTTGTTGAACGGTTTTTGCCCGTTACGACAAGACGTCCACGTGATCCCAGGCGGGCCTTGCTCAATCTGCCTTCGGCATGGGCAGGCAGCCTGTCAATCCCGCAGGCAGCACCATCCAGGCCCCCGACCGATACAATAATGGCACGAAGCCATCCTGCTCGGACGTGAGTGTAACGCTGACAACTGAAGCTGAGATCATCGATATTTCGTTCGGAAGGGACTGCAGAAACCCGTCGGTCGGGAACAAGACGACATAGGCCGGGGCCTCGTCCGTCAACAGGGCCGTCACCAGCATGATGACCAGCCAGCCGATCAGCATTGAAGGTACTGCAATCAGGACAGACCTAGTAGTCATGGATATGCTCCAGCTTCTGCTCTCCTATATCTAATGCACGGATCCGATTGGCCAATTCGGAAACTTTCACCACCATCAGATGCCGGTAATCGCCAGACCCTTGCCGTGACCGACTGTAGATCGCGCCGTCCATGTCCGGATCACCGGACAGAACTGTGAACAGGATGCCGTCATTCCCTGCGATCTCTACGAAATCCACTCCCTCACGCGCCCAGCGTTGCAGCAGAAGGGTCAACGCGCGGTAACGGGGGGTTTCAACTTCGATCCCCTGCGGATGCTCCGCCAGAACATGAACACCCTCCTCTGCGTCCAGCAGGGAACGGTCCGCATTTTCAACAATCATCCGCAGGGTCGGTTCATCCTGACCCACCTGCGCCACCGCATCGGCGATCACATCCGCATAAGCGGCCTTGACCCCGTATTCTATCCCCAGGGCGATCCGCCGCTCACGGTCCCGCAAATTGTCCGTGGCCTGTTCGTTCAATTCAGCCCGATCCTCGCGAAACCGCCATTTGTACCACGGAACCTGCTGCAAAAACCTGGCATAGCCAGCGGCTTGGCTGGCCGAGAGATCATCCAAAGGCGCCCGTGTCTGTCCGCGCAGCGCCGCGAAAACCCGGCCAAAGGTTTCCTCATAGGCGGCTTTGAGCAGCAATTCGACGGAAAAACTGACCCCGATCACATAGACCATTTGCTTGGTCGCGCCATCAACCTCGCCATGGGAACTTGCAGCAGCACTCAGCGCGCAAAGCGAGGACCAGAACCCTCCGACAGCGCGAAAATATCCGTACTCATGCGGATCACCGGATTGAATGACCGTGGCGTAATCCTCGTAAGCATGAACGATGTGCCATTCCGGATAGGTCATCAGGGTCCGGGTTTCGGGTCGGTGAAAGGCGGGATCGATCAGCGCCTCATAGGCGGCAGGCTGGCCCGACCCCCGGCACATGATTTCCACATAGGCAATCGGCGACAGCAATCCCGCAACGCAGATCACCATCACCAGAAACAGCCATTTGCAGTATCGCCACAGCCGTCTCACCCGCGCTCGGCTCCGCCGCGAAACCCGGCCCAGACGCCGATTCCCCCCAATGCCAGATGCGGCAGGTTCGCAAGGAACCGCGGCAGCGACCAATCGGTACCCAGCGATGCGTTGGTGAATATCCCCAGATCAAGGAACCCGTATCCGGTGAAGATGCCGAAAATCCCATCCCCAAGATAAGCCAGCCCGAAAAAGATCAGGAATGTCCGCGCCGCCCGATGGGAAAGTAGCCCCGCGATCAGCGCCCACAGGGCCGAAGCCACATGCAGGGCATCGTCGTAGATATCCAGCGCAAAGATGCCAAAAACCAGCCCATCTTCATCCGTCAGGCCCGGGATATAGTTCAGCGACGCCGCGATCATGAGCGCCACGAAATACCCCAAACACAGTTTTTGCAGATTGCTCATAGCTGCCCCAGATACTGATCCCAAAGATTGTTGCGCAGCACCAGATCGGGGTCCAGTTCCCGCTTGGCTTTCGCAAATTCCTCTGCCCTTGGGTAGGCGCCAATCAACTGGCCGATTGTGGCGTGCGGGCGGTAAGGCAGGTAATAGGCCCCACCGATCTCGACGATCCGGTCAATCAGCGCGCGGGTCATGCGCGCCATATCCGCTTCACCGCGTTGGGTCAGCTCCTGACTGAAGGACATGACGGCAGCAATCCGCGGTACACGGGCAAAGGACAACACAGACTGATCGTCCTGCGCCACATACCGAAGGGTCACGTTCAGGAACTCCTGATACGACGCCGGGATCACCTCGCGGCAGGCCTCGACAAAGCTGTCGAAGGCGTTAAACCCGACGAAATGCTCATGCAAAATGTCCGTCCGGTCGGGGTTGCGATCATCTAGTGTCACCACCGGTTCATTAATCAGCGAGTTGCGCGTCACCTCCCCCGACCCCAGAGCCGGGCCAACTCTGGTTTCATTCCACCAGCGGAAGGATTTGAACGTCTCATTGCCAAGCTGGGCGCGATAAATCCGGCTGGCCGCATGGGCCATCCATCCGGAACCGGAGGCCGCCGGCAGATCGTCTTGTTCTTCAGTCTCGCGATATGTGATCAGCAGCGCCTTTTGAAAGAACGACTCGCGTTCCACATTCAGCCGCCCATAGGCCATTGTCACTGTCGGATCCATGATTGCCGCCTTGAAACGGTCGGCAAATTCGCCGGTTTCCATCACATCAAATGCCGGAGACAGCCGGGCATTCCTGACCATCTCGATCTCCATGTCCACAATGACCCCGATAAGGCCGTATCCCCCCATCGCAAGGTTGAACAACTCCGTGTTTTCGGTTGGTGAACAGGTCACCAGATCGCCGGACGGCAACACCATCCGCAGGGACCGCACAGTGGATCCCATCGGTCCGAACGGCACCGGCCAACCATGCGCATTGACCGAATAGGTCGCGGCGAGGCCGAAGTCATTGTTGGATTGCATCACTTTGGGCGACCATCCCTGGGGGTCGAGCGCCGCAATAACATCCGACCACCGCGCGCCTGCATGGGCGCGATAGCTTTGATTGATCGTATCCAGTTCGATACGTGCATTGTCAAAAGTCATGGCCGTGCCATCACGCGGGATCGCTTGCCCCCCCATGGAATGACGCGCCGCGCCGACGTTCAGGGGCCGTCTTTCTGCACGCGCCTGTGACATTTCTCGCCGGATCACCGCAACCAGTTCCTGATCGCCCTCTGAAATCCGCAGATGTTTGTGGATCGGCGTCGCCGACAGACCGCTTGCATCGTTCAGGTAGTTCTCCCCGGTCGGCGCGACGATGCGGTTTGCACCTGCATAGGTGGGCAACTCCGCCCGAAACAGGCCTGCCAATCCCCATCCCGCCAAACCACCGGCACCGACCAGCGCGGCACGGCGTGTAAAATTCTTCATTATGTCTTCCTCCCACAGTCGGTGCGGAAACCCAAAACAATACTGAAATTAGCTGAGCTAATACCGTGTTTTGGAGGAGTTATCTCACAAAGTCATGGCTGCAGGGAAGGCACCGCAGAGAAATGAAACCAAGTGACAATTTCCGTGTGCGAAATGCCTGGAAGGAAACACGCCATTCCGCCCGATGACATGAAACTCTGCATCGGTCTCTCACGTTTTCGAACCCGCCGGTGGCGGCTTTCTGCGCGGATATTCAGACCGCCTTGGAACCAGTGATCAAAGCCGACCGACGAACATCACGACAGCTTCATGCAAGTGACGAACAATAACCGCACTGCTTGGTTCAGGCGTCGAAGTTCCAGATGTCGCGCTGAACCTTCCAGCCGTCGTTGCCTTTCTGGAAGTAGAGAATGTACTTCCCTGAGAGGTCCTGCCCTCCCATCGAGCCCGTCAACGTTCCCATGGTAACGGCAAAGTCTCCGCTGACATGCGCCCCGGTCGGGTTGGCCACGACGTTGCTTAGACCTCCGTCAATTGCGGCCTGCCAATACTCGCGGATCGCGGAGTGACCCGACATGGTCGGTGCGCCCGGCGGCATGATCGCGCCGTCTTCGGCATAGGGTGCGGTTGCCTTGCCGGCATCCTTTGCGTTGATCCCTTCAATGATTGCCGCATCGAGCGCTTTAACGGTGTCCAGAACTGACATCTTCTCCTCCCGAGTTTTCCCGCAGATGATCACAGACTACCACAGGTGCCCGAGTCGCTTCACATCTGCGATGCCAGGACCGGGTAAGCCCCGGGAAAAGCGGAAGGCGACGAAGGCCAATCGGCTCAGCTTAGGTCGCTTTGCCTCTGGTCCTCCATCGCCCGATTAGCGGCGGCAAACAAGCCCACGCCAATCTCAATCCGCTGCCAGTTCCGTGATCTCGCGGCGGAAAGGCAAGGCGTCTCCGATATCCGGCCCGTCCAGCTCGCGGGCGTATCGATGCCCGGCATAGGTTGCCCATGCAATCGGCCCCGGCGCATTGGCGTCTCCGATCAGCTTGACGGACTTGATGCCTGCCTCGGCCCAATAGGTCTCTTTCGCCTTAAGGGCGTTGTAGACGCCGTTGTTCTCAAGCCGGGATGCGACCATTACGACGGCATCGGCTTCGATCTTCCAGGTGCGGTCCGTATACACACAGTTCGATACCACGTGATCGGTGTGGATTTCCGCCACACCCTGATTGAGCACGATTTCGACCCCGGCTTCGACCAGTCGCGGGTGGATTGCGATCTGTTCCAGCGTGTTGTTCGTCCAGTCGCTGACATAGGCTGACGGCGTGACGAGCGTCACCTGCGCCCCGTTTCTCGCCAGCAACTCGGCCAGCACTCCGCCCATGTAGTAGTGGTCGTCGTCATACACCACCACGCGGCCCGAAGGGATCGTACCATCCATCAGGTCGTCAGGCGTATAGACCTTGGCGCCATCTGCAATCGGCATTGGCACGACATGCTGACGGGCAACACCGTCGCGACGCCATGTGGATCCGGTCGCGATACAGACGTTTTCGAATCCGAACTCAAGAATACTGTCGGCATCCAGTTCACTCTCGCGGTAGATCTCCACGTTCGGGCGCTGTTGCAACTGGTACTCCCGGTAGTCCACGACACGTCCCCAGGCACTGAGCCCCGGCAACGCGCGTTCGCGGGTGACACGTCCTCCGATCACGTCCCGCGCTTCGGCCACGGCCACATCGTAGCCGCGGCGGCACAGCGCCCAGGCCGCTTCAAGTCCCGCAGGACCAGAGCCGACAATCAGCACGTTCGAGCTGTCGCCCTTTTCGTTCATCTTCTCGGGGTGCCAGCCCTTGCGCCATTCCTCCATGAAGGTCGGGTTCTGGGTGCAGCGGCTGATCGACATGGTCATGTCGCCGGTGATGCAGATATTGCAGCCGATGCATTCGCGAATGTCGTCGATCCGGCCTTCCTCGATCTTCTTCGGCAGGAACGGGTCGGCAATGGATGGGCGGGCGCAGCCGATGAAATCCAGCGTTCCGGACTTGATCATCCTGGCCATCACATCAGGTGAAGTGAACCGCCCTACCCCGACAATGGGCTTGTCGGTGAGTTCATGAATGCCGCGCACAAGATGTTCCTGCGCCGCCTCTTCCTTGAACCGCGACGGGCCCGAGCAATCTTCCCATGTGCCCTGCGCCAGATCCCAGAGATCGGGTAGATCCTTGTTCATCTCGACATAGTCACGCACCTCGGCGTTCGAGAACCCAAGTTCGCCGATGGTTTCGTCCAGCGACACCCGCAGCGTGATCGCCATCTTGTCGCCCACAGCGTCGCGCATGTCAGCGATGACTTCCTGACTGAACCGGGCCCGGTTTTCCAGAGACCCGCCATATTCATCGCTGCGCTGGTTGGTGGCCCGGCTCAGGAAATGCTGAAAAATCCCGAACCCGTGTGCGCCATACAGGCAGATCAGGTCAAATCCGGCATCCTTCGACCGTTTGGCCGCATTCACGAACCATCGGCGCAGGTCCCGGATGTCCTGCTTGTCCAGTGCGCGCGCCTGAACCGGATCGTTGGTGAAAGTACGGATCGGCAATGCGGTCGGTGCCAGCGGTACCTCTTTCGTGTAAAGGTTCGGCCCGTTGATGCCCGAATAGGCCAATTGGATCCCGGCCAGCGCGCCATGTTCTTTCATTTTCTCGGACATCTTGCGCAGTTGCGGAATGTCCTTGTCTTCCCACAAACGCAATTCGATGAACGGCGTGATCTCCGAGGTATGGTGCATCTCGCACTGTTCGGTAAAGATCACGCCCCAGCCGCCCTCGGCCTTGATACCCCGCATCGCAGCAGCAGCCGAAGGATCACGATAGCCGCCGCCATTGCAGTGCGGCACCTGATAGAAGCGGTTCTTGGCGGTCAGCGGGCCAATCTTCATCGGTTCGAACAGAACATCATAGCGTGGATCGCGCATTGCTGGATCTCCCTTAGGCATCTGGCGGTATCGCCCTGTGGCGGGCCGAAATTCTGATGGTCAGAGCGTATTTCGCACTGGATATACCCCCTTATTTCGACAATCATGGTAGATCATGGATCATGAGGGGGTATATACCCCCAAAGAGGTATAGCGCCGTGGACCACATGCCCAAGCCAGAGCTTCTGGCAGACACAATCCTGTCCATAGGTACCACCGGGTTTGCCCGGCGATTGCAAAACTGGCTCGGCGCCTGCCTGCGTATCGATAACATGACCATCGTCGCTTTCTTCAAAAGCCGACAACCAGAGGTCTTTCTGACCCAAGCCAGCGAGAAGCGCGTTTTTGAACGTATGAACAGCCACTATGTAACAGGCGCTTACCTGCTGGACCCGTTCTATTCCCTGCACGCGGCAGACGCGGCAGATGGGATGTATCGGCTAAGCGACATTGCCCCGGACCAGTTTCATCGCAACGAGTACTACAAATCCTACTATCAACGCACCACGCTCGCCGACGAGATCGCATTCTTCTCGTCTCCGACGCAGGGCGTGTCGATAACCGTCTGTCTGGGGCGGGATGCGACCACCGCATCACGGTTTTCATCCCGTGATCTTGAACAGGCAAGGCAGCTGGCCCCGGTTGTAAACGCGCTGGTCAGGCAGAACTGGTCGGACCTCAGACCGCGGGGCTCAGACACGCCGGAAGATGTCGTCGATCTTTTGCGTCACCGACTGTCCTCGGAACTCGAGATCAGTTTGAGCGCAAGGCAAGCTGAGATCGCACTTTTGATCCTGCAGGGGCATTCGTCGGTTTCCATCGGCCTCACGCTTGGGATCAGCCCGCAAACCGTCAAAGTCATACGCAAGCAGCTTTACAGGAAATGCCAGATCTCTTCGCAGGGAGAGCTGTTTTATCTGATCGCACCGTACCTGTCCGATCACGGCCAACTGCAATCAAAACAAGCGTAAATCCTGCCAGATTAGCCAAAACCTAACTAAGGGTAAGCTAGACAGTAATTTCGCCCAATTCCAACTTGTGGAACGTTCCTCACGAAACGCGCAAGGCGTGCTGGATCGGCACGGAAAGCTGTAATCGCGAAGTGACCGTCGCCCGAACAATGGTCACTTTTACGACTGCACGCCGTCCTCCGAAATCGGTGACTACAGGGGCCTCCATATTTGGAGCCGTCTGTCAGACCCTATCCAGTTCAGCCAGGAGTTTGCCCGGCCATTTGTGTCGGACCGAGATACAGTCAAAGGGAAACGAAACATGCCCATCGAGAAAACGGACACACTGGTTGTTGGTGGCGGTCAAGCCGGTATCGCGCTCAGCGAGCATCTGGGAAACAACAATGTTCCGCATATCATTCTGGAAAAGAGCCGGACGGCCGAGGCATGGCGTACCGGTCGCTGGGATGCTCTGGTCGCCAACGGCCCGGCCTGGCACGATCGTTTCCCGAGCCTGCTGTTCAAGGGCGACGATCCGGATGCCTTTGTCTCGAAAGACCGGGTGGCCAACTATCTTGTCGAATATGCCGAAATGGTGAACGCGCCCATCCGCGAAGGTGTCGAGGCGCTCAGGGCCGAGCGTTTGCCCGGCGAGGGCGGCTTCCGTGTCGAAACTTCGGCCGGTGAAATCCATGCCAAGCGCATTGTTGCCGCTACGGGCGCTTTCCAGCATCCGGTGATCCCACCGATTGTGCCGGAAACGGAAGGTGTCGACCAGATTCACTCGTTTTTCTACAAGAACCCCGGCCAATTGGCCGAAGGTGCCGTGATGGTCGTCGGTGCCGGATCATCCGGCGCACAGATCGCGGATGAGCTGAACCGGGCCGGCCGCAAGGTGTTTCTGTCGGTTGGACCGCATGACCGCCCGCCGCGCCGCTACCGAGGCCGGGATTTCGTCTGGTGGTTGGGCGTTCTGGGCCTGTGGGACGTGGCCGCGATGAAGCCGGGAACCGAACACGTGACCATCTCGGTCAGCGGTGCCTATGGCGGGCACACAATGGATTTCCGTCGTCTTGGCAACGAAGGCGTCACCTTGGTTGGCATGACAAAAAGCTTCGAGAACGGCGTTCTGAGCTTTGCCGACGATTTGCAGCGCAATGTGGCCGCTGGCGATGCCAATTATCACGAAATGCTGGATTTGGCGGACGCCTATGTGGACCGCACCGGCCTTGATCTTCCGGAAGAACCCGAGGCCCGCGAAGCCTTCGCCGATCCCGACAGCCTGACCAATCCGCTCGGTTCGGTCGATTTCACCAAGGAAGGCATTACCACGATCATCTGGGCCACGGGTTTCCGTCAGGATTTCAGCTGGATCAAGGCCAATGCCTTCGACGACAAAGGCGCGCCGATCCATCAGCGCGGGGTTTCGGTTGAACCGGACGTGTATTTCCTTGGCCTGCCCTGGCAGTCGCGCCGCGGCTCGACCTTCCTGTGGGGCGTCTGGCACGACGCGAAATACATTGCCGATCAGATCGCGATCCAGCGGGCCTATGCCGATTATGACGGCGAAGCAGCCATCATTGCCCCCGCAGCAGAGTAAGAAGACAGGACCCCGACATGGCGCATACACGTATCCGCAAATTCAATACCTCCGACACCTACCCCGAGCAAAACCTCGACAACGACCTTTGCCAGGCCGTTGTGACTCAGGGTGGCAAGACCGTCTACCTGCGTGGCCAGTGCCCGCAGAACCTCGACGATGCGGTCAACATCGAAAGTCACGACCCGGTCGAGCAGACCCACAAGGTGATGCAGAACATCAAGCAGTTGATCGAGGAATGCGGCGGCTCGATGGAGCATCTGGTCAAGGTCGTCGTCTACATCACCGATGTCCGCCACCGCGAGGCCGTCTATCGCACCATGGGCGAGTACATCAAAGGCGTTCATCCGGTCTCAACCGGTCTGGTGGTTCAAGCGCTGGCGCGTCCGGAATGGCTGGTCGAAATCGACGGCACCGCCGTCATCCCTGACTGATCGTTTCGATCAGTCGACAGACCGGACCGCGTCCCTTTCTTGCTCTCACGCGCGGTCCGGTTGCTGTGATTCAAGGAGACCTGAATGACTTTTTCATTGGTTGCCCGCTGCGCTGAAACCGGAATGTTCGGCTTAGCGATTTCCTCCTCGTCGCCCGCCGTGGCGGCCCGCTGTTCCTTTGCCCGCGCCGGAGTCGGGGCAGTCGCAACGCAGAACGTGACGGACCCCAGCCTTGGCCCGCTGACGCTGGATCTGATGGAACAGGGCAAGACCGCACCCGAGGCTATCGAGGCCATGAAGGCCGGCGCAAAATTCATCGAATACCGTCAGGTGCTGGCTGTGGACACGGCCGGGCGCACCGCAATCCATTCCGGCCCGAACAGCCTTGGCATCTGGACACAGGCGCAGGCCGAGAACGTCGCCTCGGGCGGGAACCTGCTGGACAATGACGGCATTCCGCAGGCCATCGTCGACGGGTTCCTTTCCGCCTCGGGCCATATCGGCGACCGCCTGATTGCCGCGATGCGCGCGGGACTTGCTGCGGGTGGCGAGGCAGGTCCGGTGCATTCCGCAGGCCTGAAGATTGTCGACAAAGTTAGCTGGCCGGTGGCCGATCTGCGCTGCGACTGGACAGAAGATTGTCCCATCGAGGCCGTCGCAACCGCTTGGGACATCTACAAGCCACAACTGGACGCCTACATCCAGCGCGCACTCGACCCGCGCGAGGCGCCCTCCTACGGCGTACCCGGCGACCAGTAATCAGGGAGAGACAGAATGTTGGACTATTCACACGAAGACTGGAAAGCCCGTGCCGCCGGTCTGTCGTTCCGGGGGCAGGCCTTCATCAATGGCTCGTTCGTCGATGCTGCCTCTGGCAAGACCTTTGACAGCGTCAATCCGGCCACCGGTGCGGTTCTGACCAAAGTTGCGGAATGTGACGAAGAGGACGTCAACCGGGCCGTGGCCGCGGGACGCGCTGCGTTCGAAGATGGCCGCTGGTCACGCATGGCACCTGGGGACCGCAAGGCGGTGATGCTGAAGCTGGCCGATCTGATCCGGGACAATCTGGAAGAGATGGCGCTGCTGGACAGCCTCGACATGGGCAAGCTGATCACAGATGCCGCCACCATCGACGCGCCGGGGTCCGCGCATTTCTTCCAGTGGTATGCCGAGGCCATCGACAAGGTCTATGACGAGGTTGCCCCCACCGGTCCCGGCGATCTGGCACTGGTCCGCCGCGTCCCCCTTGGTGTCGTTGGCGCCGTTACCCCATGGAACTTCCCACTGGACATGGCCACGTGGAAAGCCGCCGCCGCGCTGGCCGCAGGAAACTCGGTTGTGTTGAAACCGGCCGAGCAATCGCCACTTTCGGCATTGCGCCTGGCCGAACTGGCCGCCGAGGCCGGTGTCCCGGACGGGGTCTTCAACGTCGTGCCGGGCTATGGCGCGACGGCCGGTCACGCGCTGGGTCTGCATATGGATGTGGATTGCCTGGCCTTCACAGGCTCGACCGCCATCGGCAAGATGTTCATGCAGTATTCGGGGCAGTCGAACCTGAAACAGGTCTGGCCGGAAACCGGCGGCAAAAGCCCCAATCTTGTCTTTGCCGATTGCGAGGATCTGGACACCGCCGCCGACATGGCCGCCTTTGGAATATTCTTCAATCAGGGCGAGGTCTGCTCGGCCAACTCGCGGCTGTACGTCGAACGCTCGATCAAGGATGCCTTCGTCGAAAAGCTGATTGAGCGGGCGCAGGCGACGCAGCCGGGCGATCCGCTGGACCCGGCCTCGAAAATGGGCGCCATCGTCGACGAAAAGCAGACGCAAGGCATTATCCGTTTCGTCGAAGAAGGCAAGAAATCGGCCAATCTGGTGACAGGCGGCGAGCGTGTCACCGTAGACGGCAAAGGCTGCTTTGTTCAGCCCACCATCTTTGACGACGTGAGCCACGACAACCCTCTGGCCCGCGATGAAATCTTTGGTCCCGTCCTGTCGGTCATTCCCTTTGACAGCGAGGATGAGGTCGTCGCCATGGCGAATGACTCGATCTACGGTCTGGCGGCCTCGGTCTGGACCGACAACCTCAGCCGCGCCTGCCGGGTGTCCGACAAGTTGATGGTCGGCACTGTTTCGGTCAACACCGTTGACGCCCTGTCTGCCCAAACGCCATTTGGCGGCATGAAACAATCGGGCTTCGGACGGGATTTGTCATTGCACTCGCTTGAAAAGTATACTGCTTTGAAGACCACGTGGATCAAGTACACGGCTTGATCCGCAACCACGCGGGGATGCGCCATTGCCTTTCAGATACACGCTGCGGCAGCTGGAATACTTTGTGGCCGTTGGAAAGGCAGGCAGCATCGCCGCTGCCAGCGACAAACTGAATGTCTCGTCGCCGTCGATCTCGGCGGCGATCACCCAGCTTGAGCTTGAGTTCGGCGTCAATCTGTTCGTACGCGAACACGCGCGGGGCCTGTCACTGACCAAGGCCGGGCACAAGTTCATGGAGCGCACCGAATTCGTTCTGCGCGAGGCCGAACTTCTGGCGACGCTGGCAGGTGAAATCACCGGCAAGGTTCAGGGCATCCTTTCTGTGGGTTGTCTTATGACCTTTGCGCAGATCGTCCTGCCCGGATTGCGGCGGGAATTCGAGATCACATACCCCGACGTCCGCATCGAGCAGCGCGAACTCAATCAGGCGGAAATCTTCAGCCAGTTGCGCCGGGCAGAACTGGATATCGCGCTGACCTATGATCTGGATATACCTGCCGATCTGGAATTTCGACCCCTTCACAAGCTGCCGCCATATGTCGTCCTGGGTGAAGGCCACCCGCTGGCCGACCACACAGAGCTGACGATCCCCGATCTTCAGGACAGCCCGATGGTGCTATTGGACCTGCCGTTCAGTGGTGAGTATTTCCTGTCGTTCTTCCGGGATGCCAATATCAAACCGAATATCGGGGAACGCACTGCCGACATGTCCGTGATGCGGTCCCTGGTTGCCAATGGCTTCGGATTTTCGATCGCAAATATCCGCCCCCTGAATGTGCTGTCGCCCGATGGCAAAAAGCTGATCTTCGTTCCTTTGGCAGGGGATCTCAGACCGATGCATCTTGGGTTGCTAACGGCACGGGCCGAGAATGAAACCAACACGGTGAAGGCCTTTGTCGAGCATTGTGAACAAGCCGAGAAGTCCGGCACGCTCCCGGGTCTCTGCAATCAGAAAGCGGGCTGATATCAGCTTCGTTTTATCCTAACCTCTGCTTCGCCAATCCCGGATTTATGTTTTTTGCAGGTCGTATAGGCTGTGCACAACACGGGTATTTTCATCCAAATCACAGGCACAAAGCGTATGACGTCCTCGCTGGAAATTCTGGAAAAGCTGGTCAGCTTCGATACGGTCAGCAAGAACTCGAACCTTGAACTGGCCAGCTATGTCGAAGCGTTTCTTGAGGCGCGCGGTTTTGCTGTTCACCGCATCACCGACCCCGGTGGGGAAAAAACCGGTCTTTATGCCGAAAAGGGACCGGACGGAGATGGCGTTTTGCTGTCCGCGCACACGGATGTCGTTCCGGTCGAAGGGCAAAGCTGGACCAAGGATCCCTTCCGGCTGACCCGCGAAGGTGACCGGCTTTACGGGCGCGGCACAACGGACATGAAGGGTTATGTGGCCTCGGTCATGGCTTTGGCCGACCGCACGGGCACCTCGAACCTGCGCGAGCCGCTCAGGATTGCATTGTCCTATGACGAAGAAGTCGGCTGCGTTGGCATTCAGCACATGCTGGAGCGGCTGGCACCGATGCTGGGTCAACCCCGCGCCTGCTTTGTGGGCGAGCCCACCGAGATGCAGGTCGCTGTCGGTCACAAGGGAAAAGCAGCATTGCGGGCTGTCTGCCACGGGCAAAGTGGTCATTCGGCGTTGGCGCCGAAATTCGTCAACGCGCTGCACCTGGCGACTGATTTCGTGAATGAGTTGCGCGCCCTGCAAAAAACCTATGCCGCAAGTGGAAACATCGACCCGGAATACTCCGTTCCCTACACAACCTTTCACGTCGGCATGATGTCCGGCGGCAAGGCTTTGAACATCGTGGCGGACCGCGCCGAGCTGACCTTTGAATACCGGCATCTGGCATCGGATCGCGGCAAAGATATCCTCGACCAGCTACAGGATGCGGCCCACAGAGTTGGTGCGGCGTATCAGAACCTATGCCCCGAGGCGCGCGTCGAGGTCGAACAATATAACGCCTATCCCGGTCTGGACGTGCCCGAGACGGATGCCGTCATCGGCTATGCCCTGAAGCTGTCGCAAAACAACGCGACCACCAAGGTCGCGTTTGGCACCGAGGCCGGGTTTTTCAGCGAGTTGGGCATTCCCACCGTCGTTTGCGGGCCGGGATCAATGGAAAGGCAAGGACACAAGCCGGACGAATATCTGGACCTCGGGCAACTCAGCGCCTGTGACGCGATGATGGACCGTATCCTGGCCGATATCAGCCACTGAGATCGAATATGGAATTGCTGCAGGACCTCACTCTTGTTGACGGAATCGGCCTGTTGGGGTCGGCAATTATCGTGTGCGTCTACTATCTGGCGACATGCAATGTCCTTCCCGCAAACAAGATACCCTTCAATGCCTGGAACATTCTGGGCGGATCACTGGTCATGATTTCCCTGATCCATCGGCCAAATCCGGGCGCAATCGTGATCGAGGTCATGTTCATTTTCATCGCCATTCTGGCGGTCTTGCGAAACTTGCGCGGCGCACGGTAACCCGCGCCGCGCGCCTGTCATTCCGCAATCATGTAAAACTTGCGCAATGTCTGCGTGATTTCCCACGTACAGGGCGTGCCTTTGGGTACAAAAAAGGTGTCTCCGGCCCCAAAAACCTGCGCCACCCCGTCCGATCCGGTCAGCGTGACCGAACCCGAGATCACGGTCATCATCTCATCCACCGGATAAGCCTCGATATCCTCGCGACAGGGCGCGCATTCCCATACCCCTACCGAAATCTTTTCATCCCGGCTTTCGAAAAAGCTGCTTATGGTCTCGGTCTTGTCCGAGCTGGTGAAATCACCGTCAGCCACTAGGGAAGACGGGACAAAGCCGGATTCGGGGTGGCCATCGGCCAGCAAGCGGATAGGTTTGGTCATGCTTTCCTCCTTTTTTAACTCAGTGGCATCGGCAGAATTTTCGGCACCGGGCTCTCGCTGCTATCCAGGTCCCGTGCCCAGCGGTGTCCGGCATGGAAGGCTGCCGCAAAGACCGACGGGGCCTCGCAATCGCCGATCCGGCTGACGGATTTGACGCCTGCGTCCTCCCACTCGTCCCCGCACACAATCAGGTTCTGATAGACCTGATCTTCGGGTTTTTTTGACGTCAGCGCAACAGCCGTGCCCAACGGCAGCGCCAAACCTGCACCACCATGGATGCAGCGTCGCGCACGGTCAAAAAGCGCCCATCGCAAGCTGGACATCATCACCGAGCGTGCGCTTTTCCTGCTGCTGCTCAAACTCGTCGCAGTACCGATAGAGTAAAAGACCGGGCGGCCTGGCCGCCCGGTAAATTGGTGCTTATTGCACGGGGAGAGTTTACTTCTTCAGATTTGTCCAGATCTGGTCATAGACGGCCTGAACTTCCTGCGAACAAACCTCGATAAAGACGCCCGGTCCGACTTTGTCGTGCGGGTTCTTTTCCGGTTGCGTCGCAAGCGCGGGGTTCAGGAACTCTTCGACACCTGCGACCCCCGCGTTATAGCGGGCAAAGTTGGTGACAGCGGCGATGTTTTCCGGCTCCAGCAGGAAGTCCATGAATTTCAGCGCGTTGTCACGGTTCGGCGCATCCTTCAGCAGAACGACATTGTCCATCCACGCGATATAGCCCTGGGTCGGATAGGCATATTCGACATTTGCGCCTTCCTCGCGCGCCTTGGCCGAGAACCCGTCATAGATCTGGCCGACCGCCGCATCGCCCGAGACCAAAACCTCTTTGGCGGTGTCCGAGTTGAAGGATGACCAGTGCTGCTTGGCCTCTTGCAGCATGGCGTTCAGCGCCTTGAGCTGTTCGCGGTCGGTGGAACACTGCGGGATGCCCATGTGCAGCGCCGCCATGGCCATGACCTCACCCTGGCTGTCCAGCATGTTGATCCGCCCCTGCAACTCGGCCGGCGGGTTGAACAGGATGTCGGTGGTCTGGATGTCGCCGGAATAGACATCGCGGTTCACGGCAAAGCTGGTCGAGCCCCACTGATACGGGATCGAATGTTTGCGGCCGGGGTCAAAGCTGGGATCGGCCCATTCGGGTTCGATATTGCCCTTGTTCTTCAGTTCGCCGTCTTCGATCGTGTCCAGCATGCCCTCGCCTGCCATGATCGACACCATGTAGTCGCCCGGCACCGAAACATCATAAGTTCCGATCCCGCCAGCCTTGAGCGAGGCGAGCATCGCCTCGTTTGAATCGTAGGTGTCCATGGTCACCTCGATGCCGGTTTCCTCGGAGAATTTGTCGATCAGCTCCTGCGGGATGTATTCGAACCAGTGATAGACAACCAGTTCGCCTTCGGCTGCTGCTGCATTTGCGCCCAAAGTCAGGGCCAGCGCGGCGACGCCGCTTTTCATCATATGTTTCATTGTGTTCTCCCTCTGTTGGTTATTTCGTGTTGTCAGTTTTGCTGACGAAGTAGCTTATCGTGACCATGATGACGGACACGGCCAGCAGCATGGTCGAAATCGCCATGATATTGGGTTTGAGACCCTGTTTGACCGAACCGAAGATCGCCGTCGGCAGGGTTTCGACACCCGCGCCTTTGACAAAGTTGGTGATGATGAAGTCATCCAGGCTGACGATGAAAGCCAGCAGGAAGCCCGAGATGATACCGGGCATCATCAGCGGCAGCAGAATCTTGGTAAATGCCTGCCGCTTGGTGGCATAAAGGTCCTGCGCGGCCTGTTCATAGCTGTCCTCGATCCCCTGCATCCGGGCCGAGATCGGCAAATAGGCAAAGGGAATGCAGAACGCGATATGAGCCAGCAGGATGGTCATGATGCCGCGTTCAAATCCGATCGAATTGAAAAAGATCAGGGTTGCAACGGCCGTCACGATCTCGGGCACCATCAGTGGCAGGCTGATCAGGCCGAATGACAGGGTGCGCAGCTTGAACCTGCCGCCCCGGACCATTCCGGTCGCCGCCAGTGTCGCAATTGACGTCGACACTGTGGCTGCAACGATGGCGATGATAAAACTGTTCTTGGCGGCCTGCTTGAACTTATCGCTTTCCGGTCCGGTGAACACGTCCGCATACCAGCGCAGCGACAGACCTTCCCAGTTTGTCAGTGATTGCGAGGCATTGAAGCTGTAGATCGTCACGACCAGCAGCGGCGCATACAGAACGATCAGACACAACAGGGTGATACCTTTGAAGCCGCGATAGGACTTGATGTCGAATTGCTTGCTTGCCATCGGTCAGCCCTCCGCTTTCTCGGCTTTGGCCTGTTGCCGTGCAAACAGCATCAGCAGGATCAGAACCATGGTCAGCAGGATCATCGACGCAGCCGCGCCAAACGGCCAGTTACCGGCATTGCCCTTGAACTGTTCCTCGATCAGCGAGCCGATCATAAAGTTCTTGGCGCCGCCCAGCAGGTCGGGGGCAAGGAAGGAACCCATTGAGGGAACGAACACAAGGATGCATCCGGCGATCACGCCGGGCTTCACCGCCGGAAGGAGAATGCGCCGCAAAGTCGTCCACTTGGTTGCATACAGATCCGCTGCCGCCTCGCTCAGCGCGAAGTTGTAGCGTTCCACCGCCGCGTAGATCGGCAGCACCATGAAGGGCAGATAGGAATAGAACAGGCCCAGTTGCACCGCGAAGTTGGTATTGACGATATGCAGGGGGCTGTCGATCAAACCGATGCTGATCAAAAAATCATTCAGCGGACCCTGGTCGCGCAGCAGGAATTTCATCGACACGGTCCGGATCAGCAGGTTCACCCAGTACGGGATCGTGATCAGGAACACCCAGACGGGCCGCATGTTTTCGGGCCGGGTGGCAATGAAATAGGCCGTCGGAAAGCCGATCACCAGGCTAAGCACCGTCGCCGCGCCCGCCTGCCAGATCGAACGCCAGAAGATGGTGAGGTAGGTCCATTCGATCTTGGGCGGTTCATCCCCGAACAGACCACGGTCAAAGAAGAACTGATCATAAGCGGCCAGCGAAAACTCCCAGATCACGCCGCCGCGGAACTCTTTCGTCAGGAACGAGTAGACCAGCATCATGAACACCGGTGCCAGGACCAAAATGCTCAGCGTCACCCATGCAGGCAACAGCAGCCAAGTGCGGGCCTCCTTATAGGTGTCGGTCGTTGCGCTGCCGCCGCTTGCTGCACCGGCGGCCATCAGTCCACCAGGAGGCGCGCGGCCCCCAGCTCCATGTTGACGAACATCTCGGTGCCCGGCTCGAAGATGCGCTTGTTGCCGCGATCAGAGTTCGACGTGCGCACCACGAAATCGGGTCCGTCCTGCAGATCCACGATCGTGGTGATGTCGGTGCCGACAAATATGTTGTCCTTCACGCGCCCCTTGAGGCTTTCGCTTTCGACCGGTTTGTCGGACATGTACAGACGCTCGGGTCGGATCGACATGTGAACCTTTGACCCCACCCCGACACCTTCGACCTGATCACAGGTCAGTTCGTGCCCGCCGCCCAGATGACAGATCGCGCGACCGTCCCGGAGCCCGTCGACGGATACTTCCAGCAGGTTCGTCTCGCCGATGAAATCGGCAACAAACATGTTGCGCGGTCGCTCATAGATATCCGTCGGCGCGCCCAGTTGCTGCATTTCACCTGCTGACATCACCGCAATGCGATCGGACATGGTCAGCGCCTCTTCCTGATCGTGCGTCACGAAGATAAAGGTAATCCCGGTTTCCCGCTGCAGGTGCTTCAGTTCAAGCTGCATGGCCTTGCGCAGCTTCAGGTCCAGGGCGGATAGCGGCTCGTCCAGCAACAGCACTTTGGGCTGTGGCGCCAATGCACGCGCCAACGCGACCCGCTGTTGCTGGCCGCCCGAAAGCTGGCTTGGTTTGCGCGCCGAAAACTGGCTGAGCTGCACCAGTTCCAGCATTTCACCGGCTTTCGTGCGCGCCTGAGACTTCGACGCACCGCGCATCTCAAGCCCAAAAGCCACGTTGCCCAGAATGGTCATATGCGGAAACAGCGCATAGTTCTGGAACACCGTATTCACCGGGCGCTTGTTCGGTGGCAGGTTTTCAATCTCATCGCCATACAGGAAAATGGCGCCTTCGGTCACGTCCTCGAACCCGGCAATCATCCGCAGCAAAGTGGTCTTGCCGCAGCCCGACGGCCCCAGAAGCGTAAAGAACTCATTGTCCATGATCGACAGTGAGATCCTTTTCAGCGCCGTAAAGTCGCCGTAGCGCTTGACCGCATCCCGCACGTCAATCGCGACATTTCCACTGTCAGACACATCCGCCTCCCTAAGCACCGCGAAATTTGGCACAGGTATATACGGAGCGGCGAAACCTCTGAAGAATTGAGTTCCTCACCAAACATTAGGCTAAACCTAATCATTTATTGTTTCCTGATGCGACGCAGGCATTTACCAATGGAATGCCTGGTCGTTGCCCCGTGGTTCGCGTGGCCCCTCACCTGCCAGAAATGCACCTTGGATTGCCGCTTGGTTTTGTACAGCCCAGGGCGGAAGACCCTCATCGCGTGCGGGGCAGACTAATTGCGACACAGCGTACCACAAGACACAAGCTAAATGGCCAAGACCGTTTTTCACACGGTTACAAGGAACCGTTGACCACCGGGCACGCGGCCATCGCCTTGAAGACAACGCCCGACATTTTCTTCGCGTAGTATCGTGACGGAAGCCGGCCATTTGGATCAACTGTAGTAAGAAGAAAAGCCCGGCGTGATTTGGCCATCTTGGACCATGTTGGCTGAGACGGGCCACGTACTACGGAACTTCCAGGTCTTTCCGGAAACATGCGTTACAGCTTCAGTCAGATACTGATACGCAAAAAACGGGCATTTTGCGCACCACCCATATTTGATTACTTTTCCACAAATACCCCGCATCGCAACCGCGATGTTCAGAAAACCTTCGTTTGGCGCAATCAGAGGCGACGCCGGTGACCCGTATGGTTATCAGCTGGTCTTGCCTGCCCTCGCTGACTTATTCCGCAGCGTCGATCCGCAGGGTTCGGACAGAAGGGTCCACACGC
Organism: Ruegeria sp. CDSB136; assembly: GCF_059610965.1. Classification (NCBI taxonomy): domain Bacteria; kingdom Pseudomonadati; phylum Pseudomonadota; class Alphaproteobacteria; order Rhodobacterales; family Roseobacteraceae; genus Ruegeria; species Ruegeria sp. CDSB136. The sequence continues at coordinate 55,198 of NZ_JBXWOP010000007.1, read as the reverse complement.
GCATACGCTGCCAAAACGCGGGTTGTCCATTTTTGCGAAATGTAATCCGCCATGAAACGGCTGGGCGCAATCAGGGTGGCCACCCCCCCTGCCCTGCCAGCCTCAACCAGATGCTGGAACCAACTGGACCAAAGCTCGGGGTCGCGTTCATACAGAAACGCCTGGACCGACCGCCAGACGTCATCGTCACCTGATTCCGGAGCCGGAGGTTTGGATTTGAACGGTATGATGTTGGTTTCTTCGGCCGGGGCCTGCCCCATCCTGTCCTGAAAATCCCTGCCAATAGTAGGCCAGATCTCTTCGGTGTCGATCATGATCTGCTTCAGATCCAGTTCATAGACCGCAACCCGCCCCCGTGCTGCCGGTCGTTTGACTGAAATCCACCCTCTGCCGCGCAGCTTGGCCATCTCGCGTTTGACGGTTCGTTCATCCACGGACCACAGGCGCGCAATTTCCTCGCGCCCGATTGACAGTTCGTTGTTGCGCCAGTTGTAGCGGGTGGTGATCAGAACCATTATGCGAAGAATGCTGCGCTGGCGATGCTTATCGCCAGACAGCGCGTGGACAGACAGCGCCGATAGAATGTCATATTTCAGGGCCGAGGCATTGCGCCCGACCGGTTTTGCAACCTGCATTTGTCCCTCACCGCTCTATCTGCCTCACGCGGTTGCTTACCGCCTCGCGCTTTTCCAACGCTTTTCGTGATGATGGCCCAATTAGCGTCCAGCTCATCGATTCTGTCAAGAGCTGTCTTGTTTTGGGCGGCTGCGGATCCAAATCCAGCATTCAAAAAATAAAAGAAATTGGTGAAGTATTGGTGATAGGGGACACCCTGTCTGTCCCCTTATTTGGGCACTTTGTCCCCCTAAATGCTGTATATCTGAACTTAGTGACCCCCTAATTCTGGAGCGTTCGCCCTGGCGAGCGCCTTCCCTCGTCAGCGTCGCGGATCGAATCGGCCCACGTGCCGATGGCCCTTGTTTTCTTACCCGTGGGTAAGATCGTCATCCCATCATAATTTCTTTTGCCAAAGCTGCAAATCAAGCGTAAATATGAAAACCACAAAATTTAACGTCCTAAGAAACGAGACCCGAGGCATGTACACGCACGAAGACCTGAATGCATTGCGTAATCAGTCGCTCAAATTGCAGGGCTGGATTCGCCAGCAGACCTTTAGCCCTGAGATGGAGAAGACCCTCCGCCGGTTCTCAAGCTGGGAGGTGTCGGAACTGATCTTTAAGGTCAACCAATCCACTTTTCGGGGCAAGCTGGCCTCGGACCCGACCCTGCCCAGTGGTGAGGTGGAGCCGGATGGCCGGCAGAGATGGTTCAGCCTGGAAGAAGTCAACGAGCTGCGTCGGCGGTTGAAGGTGAACCGCAAGACCCTTATGCCGCCCCGCCCGGCCGGTAAGCGCGCCATCCGTGCCGCTGTGGCGAATTTCAAGGGTGGCGCGGGCAAGTCAACGGTGGCGTTGCATCTGGCCCATGCCGCGGCACTGGATGGCTACCGGGTGCTGGTGGTGGATTTCGACCCTCAGGCGACACTGAGCCATTCGATGGGCCTGACGGATGTTGCCGAAGACTTTACGGTCTGGGGCATTATGGCGCGTGATCTTATCCGCGAGACCCAACGGATGAACAACCGCCCCGCCGCCGCCGAATCCGGGACCGCCCTGCCCCGCCGCGAGTTGCCGCCATCGATCACGGACATGGGGCTCGGCGATCTGCGGATCGGTGACTTTATCAAGCAGACGTCCTGGTCCAGCATCGACGCCATCCCGTCCTGCGCCAACGCCGCTTTTGTCGAGTTTGCCTCGGCTCAGTACCGGCACTTGAATCCTGAATGGTCGTTCTTTGCGGCAGTATCGCGTTATCTGGACCAGATCCCCGATGACTCTTACGACCTGATCCTGTTCGACTGCCCGCCTGCCATTGGCTACCAGTCGATGAACGCAGTGTTCGCGGCGGACATGCTGTATGTCCCATCCGGCCCGGGTTACTGGGAATATGACTCCACGACCTCGTTCATTGGCCAGCTTGCTGAAGCTCTGGAAGACCTCGCTTATGGGTTCGACAAAACATTACCCACGGGTAAGATCGGGCTTCCCAAGACCTTCTGTGAGTTGCGCTTTCTGCTGACGCGATATGAGCCCGGCAACGCCCTGCACCACGCCATGTTCGACGCATTTCGAAAAGTGTTCGGGGAACACGTGGCCGAGCACCCGGTCGAGATGACCCGCGCGGTCGAACAATCCGGTCGTTTCCTCAGTTCGGTCTACGAGATGGATTACCGAGAGATGACCCGGGAAACCTGGCGCCGCGCACGATCGACCTTTGACAACGTATATGAAGAGTTTCGGGGCGTCATGCTGTCGGCCTGGGATAAGCTGGAGGATGACGCATGACCCGCAAACGCAGAATGTTCGACATTGATATGCCTGCCATGGAAGACATACCCGTGGGTAAGGTTCCGGACCAAGTTCTGGAGAAGCGGCGGGGTCCGATGGCCGCAGCAATCTCGGAGAATGCTGGTGCTCTGCGCGATCAGCAATCGACCGAGGATGCCATTCGCGCAGAAAACGACAGGCTTGCGCATGAGCTGGTGAGCCTGCGGGCCGAAGGGCTGGTGACGGAACGTGTAGACCTGTCAGACGTCGTTACAGAAAAACTGACGCGCGATCGCAAACCCGGTCCGGATCCGGAATTGGAAGAGTTGAAAGCGTCGATCAGGGAAATCGGTCTTTCCAACCCGATCCGGCTGGAGCGTCGCGCGGACGGGCGATTTGACCTGATTCAGGGGATGCGCCGCCTTTCTGCTTATCGTTTGTTGCTGGAAGAAACCGGCGATTCCATCTACGCAAAAATTCCGGCAGGCATTTCGGACGCCGCTGATCTGGACAGCAGCTATCGGCGTATGGTGGATGAAAACCTGATCCGAAAGGACATCTCCTTTGCGGAAATGGGTGCGTTGGCCCGGGCCTACGCAGAGGATCCGGCCAATGACTGTGCGGATGTGGACAAGGCGGTTTCGATTCTTTTCAAATCAGCAAGCTACACAAAGCGAAGTTATATTCGGGCATTCGCGAGCCTGCTGACCAGGCTGGACAAGGTTCTGAACCACCCAAATGAAATCCCGCGAAATGTGGGGGTCGAACTGAAGCGCAAGCTTGATTCCGATCCGGGTTTGATCCGCGCAGTCAGCACTGCGTTGATGAGCGAACCCGACAGGGACAACGCACGAGAGGTGGCGATTCTCCGGTCTTTTTTGGGACAGGCCTCGGAAGCTGTTGCCAGGCCGAAACCGGACAGTCCCGGAAAGCCGCGCCGGGCGAAGACGACGTTTCAGGTGTCTGGCCGCGCGGGGATTGCAAAGTGTTCGGCCTCGAGTGGACGGTTGGAGATCAGGCACGATCTGGATTTTACGCGTGTTGATCGTGCGAGGCTGGAGGCCGCCATTGCAACGATGATTGAATACCTGCGAGAGGAGGATGATCTTACCCACGGGTAAGAATCTCCAGAAATCATGTGAAGCAACCGTGGGGTGTTGGACTAAAATCCAACACCCTTTTTTGTGTTAGCCCAAAAGGTCCGTAGCGGGATTTTCTGCGATATCGACGTCGTCGTAGTACTTCTGCGCCTGCGCGACCGAGCGGTGCAGGGACAGTCGCATGGCCGCCTGAATCGGGGCGCCGTCCAATGCGGCCTGGGTCAGAAAGCCCGAACGAAGACCGTGGGCAGAGGCAAAGTCTTCGGGCAGACCGGCCAGCTTCAATCGATGTTTGACGATCTGCGCTACCGCGTCGGGGGAAAGGCCGCGGTTCAGCACCCGATCAGCTTTCGAGATCGGGCGGAAGAGGGGGCCGTCCTTGATCTGCCCAACTTCGATCCAATGCACTAAAGCCTGCGCTGCTCGGCCTTTCAGCACCAGTCTGGGGGTTTCTCCCTTCTGGGTGGTCTTGGTTTCCAGCAGGGACAGCCAGATGACACCGCTCTTGCCGAATTCCTTAAGGGATACATCCTCGCGCATCAACGCCGTGATTTCCGAGCGGCGGCGCCCGCCGCTGGCCCAGCCCAGCATCAGGATCGCCCGGTCGCGGCAATCGCGACGACTGCCACGGCAGGTCGCCAACAGTTGCTCGAGCACATCGCGGGTGATGGGGTGGGCGGATTTTGGGGCAGGGGGACGGGCTGCGGCGCGGCGTGCTTTGGCCCGTGCTTGCTTCACCTGCGGCGCCTCAAACGGGCTGGGAAGGTTCTTCATCCGGTGGAAGGCCAGCCAGGAGGCGATACGCCGGTCCAGCGTTGAGGGGGCCGGGCAGGCCAGTGACTTGCGCAACCCTTGTGCAATCAGCGCTTCTGCCGTCTGGCGGGCGACATCCGTTTTCGGCGCGTCGTTCAGATCCCGGGCATGATCGAGGATGAAGGCGAGGGCGGTTTCTTCATTCTCGGGCCAGTTGAGGATCGAGCCTATCCGAGCGGCCTTCCAGGCCGTGATGTAGACCAGGTCACGCTCGTACGCTCGTAACGTGTTCTCCGGCGTGCCGCGGACATAGAGATCGGTCAGCGCGTCCTGATCTGCTGAGGACAGTGCAGGAGAAGAGGCTGGGAGATATGGGGCAGGGGTACTCATAGCGCGTATTCTGCGTCAATTCAGTTCGCTTTTCAATTGATCCGATAAGCGACACTTATCAGATATAAATGATCATTTAGAGTCACGCTGGAAGTAGTGAGCAAAACATTAAGATTTTGCGCATATGGTGAGAAGATGGAAATAGGACCAACAAGTATTCAAAAGCCGATGTATTGGAGCGAGACGACTATTTTGCCAATCGGGTGATACGACATGAATGACCGGAAAATTGTCGATCATCGCGATGTCATTCCGTGTCGGGGCAGGGCGGGCAGATTGGCGACAAACCCCAGCATGGAGGCAAGTCACGAACTGACTGGCACCTTGCCAATTCCCTAAATCACTCATCGCCAAGTTCACGAGTGCCAGCGGTCAAACAGTTTGCGACAGAAATCTGCGGCCCCCAAAAAAACAGGCTGGTCACGGGGTTCGCCTGAAAATAAGGTGATCAGACAGCTTACTCGGGAGAGATGCCCAATATGACTCCATTTGCGATCGCCGGTGTTCAGATGCACGTTGGTGCGCTTCATTCGAACGTCGAGGCGATGCGCCATAGAATTGAAATTCTTATGGCCCGGTTTCCATGGACTCAGATGGTTCTGTTTTCCGAACTTGCGCCGTATGGGCCACTGGACCGTTTCGCGCAGCCATTCCCGAATGACGCTTTGTTGCAGTTTCAGGAGGATGCGCGCCGCTTCGGTATTTGGCTGATCCCCGGGTCGATGTTCGAAAAAACCGAAGATGGGCGTATTCTGAACACTTCCGTCGTCATCAATCCCGACGGCGAAATTGTCGCCAAGTACTCGAAGATGTTTCCCTTCCGGCCGTATGAGGCTGGGATATCAGCCGGGACTGATTTCTGTGTTTTTGATGTCCCGAATGTCGGGCGTTTTGGCCTTTCCATCTGCTACGACATTTGGTTTCCGGAAACGACGCGGCAATTGACCAGTCAGGGCGTCGAAGTTCTTCTTCACCCGGTCCTGACCGGGACCACTGACCGCGAAGCGGAACTTGCCATTGCAAGGGCGACCGCGGCGCAGTTTCAGTGTTACGTTTTTGACGTGAATGGCCTGGGGGCCGGTGGTGTCGGTCGTTCGCTGGTGGTCGACCCATCAGCAACAGTGTTGCACCAGTCCGCCGGACAGGAAGACATGTTCCCGATCGAAATCGATCTGGACCAGGTACGGCGTCAACGGGAAACCGGTCTCAAGGGACTTGGGCAAGTTCTCAAGAGCTTCCGGGATCGCGACGCGGATTTCACGGTTTATGATCGCACAAGCGGTGCCGATGCTTACCTGAACACGCTCGGGCCGCTGGAGATTCCACGCCAGGGCTCGGATCGCGGTTTGCTGGCATCCGACCCAAGAACTTCGATTGAAGAAGCGGAAAGAGATTTGCTGACGCCGCCTAACATTTCTGTCTTACACGGAAAGACAGGTTCGGATTAATCGGATCAGAGGGCGGCACTGATCCGGACGCGACAGAAAGGAGGCAGGTATTGAACTTGCACTCGCAGAAGAAGAAGTTGCCGTCCCTACGAGATTATTACAGCGCCACGCAACTTCGCGCCGATCGATGGAGCGCCTTACGAGAGGCCGCTGAAGGCCTCGCCCTACATGGCCGGGAAAAACGCCAGAGCCAGAAGCTGATGTCGACGGCAGAGCATTTGTTCGATGTTCTGGAACCGATCGAGCTTTATTGGGCGTTCCCCGGAATTCACGCCTTTGAGCATCTGCGGCGTCTTCTGCAAAATGGCCATGTTCAGGATCTGTCGATCTGCGTTCGTCGTATTGCGCGGGCGCTGACCTCGGGCGCTTACCGGCGGCGGTCGATTCCGCTGTCTTCCGATGAAATAGACAATGAAGATTATGAAGACGAAGCCTCGCTTGCGCCAGAAGCCCGTGCATTGGGGCGGCCTTATTTTGAGGTGCTGATCGTCGATGATGTCACTGAACATCAGGAAAGGTTCCTGCGGCAAAACCTGCTGCGCATGCGTCGGCTGGAAGATTCGTTCATTTATGAACCGGTCATTGTTCCGTCGCTGGAGGATGCGCTGATCGGGGTTCTGTTCAACTACAACGTTCAGGCTGTGGTGATCAGGCCCGGCTTGTCGCTCAAGTCGAAGATCGATCTTCCGATCCTGAATCAGTACCTGACGCGTGTCAGCGAGGACGAGGATGTTGACGGTCTCGACCCGCATGAATACGGACCGGAAGCCTGTCGGCTTATCGAGAAAATCCGACCCGAACTGGACGCGTATCTTGTCACAGACCGTTCTGCCGAAGATATAGCCGGGCTGGATTTGGGCCGCTGCCGACGCGTCTTTTACAATCAGGAAGATTTTCAGGAATTGCACCTCAACATCCTTCGCGGCGTCGATCGCAGATTCAAAACCCCGTTTTTCTCGGCCCTGAAAGAATACTCGAAACAGCCAACGGGTGTTTTCCACGCCATGCCGATCAGCCGCGGCAAATCGATCAGCCGTTCGCACTGGATTCAGGACATGGGGGCATTCTACGGGTCGAACATCTTTCTGGCTGAAACATCCGCGACCTCGGGCGGGTTGGACAGCCTGCTGGAACCGCGCGGCCCGATCAAGGAAGCGCAGGACATGGCCGCCCGCGCTTTTGGGGCGAAACATACGTTCTTTGCCACCAACGGTACTTCGACGTGCAACAAGATCGTCGTTCAGTCGGTCGTTCGACCCGGCGACATCGTTCTGGTCGACCGGGATTGCCACAAATCGCACCACTACGGCATGGTTCTGGCCGGGGCGAGCGTCGTTTATATGGACAGCTATCCGCTGCACGAGCATTCGATGTACGGTGCTGTGCCGCTGAAAGAGATCAAGCACACCCTGTTGAAGCTGAAAGATGCCGGAAAGCTGGATCGCGTCCGGATGGTGCTGTTGACCAACTGCACCTTCGACGGGGTTGTCTACAACGTTCAGCGTGTCATGGAAGAGTGTCTGGCCATCAAGAAGGACCTGATCTTTCTGTGGGACGAAGCCTGGTTCGGTTTTGCGCGGTTTGACCCGACCTACCGCCAACGCACCGCTATGGGGGTGGCGAACGTGTTGCGGCAAACGCTGCGCACGCCGGAATCGGCAAGCGCCTGGGCGGCCCAGCAGGAAAAGCTTGAGGGTGCGAGCCACGAAAAGCTGCTCGGGACCCGACTGGTTCCGCCGCCCGATGCCCGCGTTCGCGTCTATGCCACGCAATCGACCCACAAGACCCTGACGTCATTGCGGCAGGGGTCGATGATTCACGTCAACGATCAGGACTTCAAAGGCGAGGTGGAGCAGGCTTTTCATGAGGCCTACATGACCCACACCTCGACTTCGCCGAACTACCAGATCATCGCTTCCCTGGACGTTGGTCGCCGACAGGTCGAACTGGAAGGGTTCGAGTTTGTGCAAAAGCAGATCGAGACCGCCATGTCGATCCGGCGCGCAATCTCGGACCATCCGGTTTTACAGAAGTATTTCAAGGTGGTAACCGCCGGCGAAATGATCCCGGAAGAATACCGGGAAAGCGGCGTACAGGCTTATTACGATCCCGATCACGGCTGGGTCGACAAATGGACAATGTGGAGCCAGGACGAATTTGTGCTGGACCCGACGCGCATTACGCTGGCCGTGGGTGGAACAGGCTGGGACGGCGACACGTTCAAGACCAAGATCTTGATGGACAAATATGGCATCCAGATCAACAAGACGTCGCGGAACACCGTGCTGTTCATGACCAATATCGGGACAACCCGATCCTCGGTCGCTTACCTGATCGAAGTGCTGGTCGAAATCGCCAATGATCTGGACGAGCTTCTGGACGATGCCTCGAAAATGGAACGCAGGTCATTTGAGAACCGGGTCCAGGCGTTGGTCGAAGACGTGCCGCCGCTGCCGGATTTCAGCCGGTTCCACGATGCCTTCAGGGATGGATCAGATACGCCCGAAGGAGATATCCGAACCGCGTTTTTCCTCGCTTATGACGAGGACAATTGCGACTTTATTCCGACCGATGACAAGCTGATGGCGCGTCTTGAAGCGGGTGAGGAGCTTGTCTCGTCCAGCTTCATCATTCCCTATCCGCCAGGCTTCCCGATTCTGGTGCCCGGTCAGGTCATCAGCCCGGAAATCCTGTCATTCATGCGGGCGCTGGACGTCAGTGAAATTCATGGTTTCCGCGAAGACCTGGGTCTGCGCGTGTTTACCCAAGAGGCCTTGGAGTCCGTCAAATAATAATATCAGGGGAGAGGTTAAATGCCCAAGAAGGTACTCAAGAACATTTCGGAAATCCGTCGTTACTTTCACACGAATTCGGACCCGATCTACTTTGTCTCGGCGACCAATTTCAACCTGCTCGGTCTGGATGAATGGGTCAAGAATTTCAAGTACATCTGCTACATGGATTGCTTTGACGGACGCCATCCCAACGTTCTGGTTCCTTCCGAACTTCCCCATGACGAGTTTCAGTCGATCGAAGACATCAACAACTATCTGCTTCAGCACAAGGAAGTTGTCGATTACGTCAAGGCGCGCGGCGGCAAACCGAAATTCGTTTTCCTGATGTTCGACGAAAAGACGGAAAAACTGGTCAAGGAACTGGGCGGCGAGGTCTGGTTCCCCAAGGCGAAGCTGCGTACCAAGATGGACAACAAAATCGAAACTGTCCGGGTCGGCAACAAGGCGGGTGTCCCGTCGGTTCCCAACACGCTGTCCAAGGTCGACAGCTATGACCAGTTGAAAAAGGTCTGCAAGAAGGCGGGGCTCGGCGATGATCTTGTCCTGCAAAGTGCGTTTGGCGATTCAGGCCACACCACCTTTTTCATCAAGTCCGAGGCCGATTTCCGCAAACACGAACATGAGATCGTGGGCCACGGCGAAATCAAAATCATGAAACGCATCGACTGCCGGGGTTCGGCGATCGAAGCTTGCGCAACATCCGAAGGCACGATTGTCGGGCCCCTGATGACGGAGCTTGTCGGGTTCAAGGAATTGACCCCCTATCGCGGAGGCTGGTGCGGAAACGAGATTTTCTCGACCGCCTTCCCGCCGAAGACGCGCGAGAAAGCGCGGGAACTGACGTTCAAATTTGGCGAACAACTTCGCAAGGAAGGATATCGCGGCTATTTCGAACTGGATTTCCTGATCGACAAAAAGACCGGCGACATCTGGTTGGGCGAGCTCAACCCCCGGATCACGGGCGCGTCCTCGATGACCAATCACGCGGCTTTTGCGCATGCAGATGCGCCGCTGTTCCTGTTTCACCTGTTGGAGTTCTCGAAAAAGCCGTTCAACCTGGGTGTCGAGGAACTGAACGCACGCTGGGCCGATCCCGACATGATCGATTCCTGGTCGCAAATGGTGATCAAGCACACCGAGGACACGGTCGATATCATCACCAACGCCCCGGAATCCGGGATCTACAAGATGTTGCCGGACGGGCAGGTGGTGTTCGACCGGTTCGACTATCACCGGCGCGCGGTGGAAAGCGAAAACGAAGCGTTCTTTTTGCGGATATCGAATGTTGGCGACTACCGGTACGAAGGGGCCGATCTGGGCATCCTGGTCACACGCGGCCGGTCGATGACCAAGGGTTTTCAGCTTACGGCTAAGTCGAAGCATTGGATCAATGGCATCAAGAACGCGTTCTCGGCACGTCCGCTGCCATCGGCTCAGGCATTTGAGGATCCGGCGTTTAAGATTATGTAGAGTGCATGAAACTAACCTTTCGCGCCGTAGAAGAAAAGAAACCCGGACAGAAACTGTCCGGGATTTTCTCCGAATATCGAAATGCCTACCTTAAATGGTGGGCAAGCGAAGGGTTGTCATCACGCCCGACATATTCCGAGTGCCGTCATGCGCTGAAAACATATATGCCGGAAATGCTCGAGCCGTATGACATGCTGTGCGCCGCCTTTGGCGCCGGCGATCTGGAGGCGCGGTTCCTGAGCTTCTTTTGCCCGCCGCGCTATCTGGCGGGGTGCAGCCAGGCGATTTGGCAGGGGCCAGAACCGTTGATGGTGCGGAACTACGACTACAACCCGTCGGCCTTTGATGGAATATTCCTGAAGACCGGATGGAACGGGCGTCAGGTCATGGGCACCTCGGATGGCTTGTTTGGATTGCTGGATGGCATGAATGATGCAGGGCTAACCGTTTCCCTGACATTCGGTGGCCGCCGCGCGGTCGGCGAAGGCTTTGGGGTTCCCCTGATCCTGCGATACCTGTTGCAGACATGTTCGACGCTGGAAGAGGCGAAGGAGGTTCTGCTACGGGTCCCGTGTCACATGAGCTACAACGTTACGGTCCTGAACCGGGACCGGCAGTTCTTTACGGCGTTTCTTGCACCGGACCGGCCAACGCTTTTTACACATGCGGCTGTTTCCACCAACCATCAGGAGCGCGTGGAATGGAAAAGCCATGCACGCCTTACCGCCACTGTCGAGCGTGAGCGTTTCCTGCTGCATCGCCTGACTTTGCACCCAGAGACGAAAGAGGTTTTTGTCGGGTCTTTTCTGAAGCCGCCGCTGTATTCGCTGGCTTTCGATCAGGGGTTCGGAACCCTTTACACCGCAGCCTACCATCCCCACGACCTAACAGCTGAACTGCTGTGGCCGGGCCGGAGATGGAAAAAGAGCATTGGTCAATTTCACACGGACAGCCTGCAGGTCATTTACCCACGGGATCCGGTCTGAAACTTGACAGATCGGACAGGGCGGGCAGTTCCAATACGGTACCACTGATCCCATCATCTATTCAGTTTTGACCCGGTAGACGGTCACCTGTTTCGACCGACCTTTCACATGGAAATCGCCGACATGTTCCAGCTGGAATGACGCGCTGAGGCGTCGCGCAGTTGCATCGCTGACCAGGATGTTGGTCGGCTCTTCCGTGGCAAGATCACCGGCCAAAGTCTCTATCCTCGCGCAGGTGTTAACCGTATCTCCGATCACGGTGTAATTCATCCGCTCGACTGCTCCGATATTCCCGACGATGAGCGGACCGGTGTGAATCGCAATCTTCAGGCCATAGCCAACTTTCGCCTCAGCCAGCGCCTGCTTGATGGCCACCGCTGTGCGGCAGGCCCGCTCGGCGTGGTCGACCTGTTCCTGAGGAGCGCCCCAAAACGCCATCGCGGCGTCGCCGATATACTTGTCGAGCGTTCCACCCTCGGCCTGGATGCAACGGTTCAAAATCGCGAAATGGCTATTCAACATGTCGGCCGTGGCCTGTGGTATCATCGTTTCTGACGCAGCCGTAAAGCCCACAATATCGGCGAACATGACAGTCAGCTCGACCTCGCGAGGCCGGACAACATCAGGGTCTCCGGAGTTCAACAATTGCCGCACCAGAGTGCGGGGCAGATAGGTTTCAAACCAGCGCAACCCATCGAGCATCTTGTTGAATGCCACGGCCTGCAGGTTTACCTCCTCAACGCGAGAGGGGGGAAGATAGTCGATCTGATCCAGATTGAGTTCGCTGATCTTGATGGCTTCTTCGGTTGATTTTTTGATTGGGGCCGAAAGCTTTCTGGCCAGCACAATCGCCGCAATCATTGACGCTATTAGGAACCCAATGCTGACAAAGGCAGTGTAGCTGAGGCGCTTCCATTGACTGCTCCAATCGCTTAGCGGGGAGTACTGGCCAATGACCCATGGTTCCGAACCGTACTCATCCAAATTACTGGTCAGAACCAAGTACTCACCGGTTGCGTTCTCCACTACGTAGCCGTCAAAAGAGCTGTCGCCCCCCTGAAACTCGGGGTCTTGTTTTAGGACTTGCGAGATCACCGCGTCATCGAGCGCAGCGATTGAATGCAAAGGCGTGTCCGGACTTAAGGAACTTCCGGACAGGTTCAGCAGCTTCGGATGTGCCAGGACGCGGTTGTCGCCATAGAGAATGAAACCGGTCGCGCCGAATTTGCTGCCCAACTCATCGATGATGTCCGAGAAATGATGCACGGTTGAAGACACAAATATGGCACCCAGGAACACATCGTCCCGATACGCCGGTACGGTGGCCGAAATATGCGTCCTGCCTTCTTCAAAAAACGGTTCGTTCCAGAACAGGCTCTCATAATTTTTGATATCTTCAAGATACCGCAATCGCCCATCCACCGGGGGCTCTGTGATGGTGACAAAGGAAATTCCGTCTGAATCGGCGATTTGACTGGTCACAAAAAGGCTGCCGTCCGGGTAAACAACGGCAAGGTCCGTCAGATAGGGGGCGGAGGCTGCGACGCCCTTGAAATATGCCTTCAGAAAGTCAGTGTTGGACAATTCGACGTCGCCCGAACTTGCATCTTTCTGGAGAGAGTTCGCCAATTCCTCGATAGGGGTCGTCAGGCTAACGACCCTGTCCTCAATTGACTCGACGATCATCGACGCTGAGGTGTTCCACAATTCAGTCGTGTTTTGAACATTGGCGTAGGTTGATACCAGAAGCACCGCGCTGACCGAAAGCGCCACCAACCCGCCTATGGCCAGCGCCAGAAGCGTTGACATTCCAATTCGGACTTTTGATTGCTGGCCAGCTTTGGGCATTTGCTAAACTTGTAATGGGTAGGTGTCTGTTTTGACGAACGGTTTCTTTCAGGAATTACCGATGTCGAGCATGATCGCAAGACAGCGCAATGGATAGGGCTGTGTCGGCATCAAGATAGAGCGTTGGCGTCGGGGCCACTTGACACGGGGCTAAAACTATTTAATTGTCATAAAAGACAATTTAATAGGATCTACCTAAATGGACTTCCTCAACACGTATGTCAGCGACTTCCAGATCAGCTATTGGGAGACGATGATCGACGACTGGTTTTTCGTCTTTGCGATCGGTTTTCTGGTGTTTGAACTTGCGCGTTACGCGATTGGCAAAAAGCTGACCTTCGAGATGGTGGGCGATACCGTCACCAACTTCATCACGCTGGGCTTCTTCCTTGCGATCACTTTTGTTTTGATGGCCGGCTTCTACGTCGGAGCCTATGTCTGGGCGTCTCAATATGCGTTCTTTGACATCCCCACCACATGGGCTTCGTTCCTGATTGTGCTGATCCTCGCGGATTTGGCCTATTATTGGGAGCATCGTATCCTGCATCGGATAAACATCTTGTGGGCCACACATTCGGTGCACCACAGCTCACCCTTCTTCAACATTTCGGTAGCCTACCGGCATGGTCCGCTGGATGGGTTTTGGCCCTTGTTCTTTCATATTCCCCTGGTGCTTTTGGGCTTCAATCCATTTGTTGTCCTGGTCGCGGAATTGCTGGTGCAACTCTACCAGACCGCTTTGCACACCGAAGTCATCGGCAAGCTTTGGAAACCCATTGAATACATAATGAACACGCCGTCGCATCACCGTGTGCATCACGGGTCCAACCGCAAGTATCTGGACAAGAATTACGCCGGAATCTTCATCATCTGGGACCGCATGTTCGGCACGTTCGAAGAAGAAAAAGAAGAAGTCACTTACGGTCTGGTTACGCCGATCAATTCGGTCAATCCGTTTGTAGCCTTTTTTCATGGCTTTGCCCGCGCCTTTGGCGACGCCTGGCGAATGCCGGGGTTCCGAAACAAGCTGGGGGTTCTGTTTGGTCCGCCGGGCTGGCGACCCCAAAAACAAGGCGCCAACGCTTCGGCAAGCGATAAACGGGGTTAAAGCCATGCCTTCAAATTCACAGAGAATGGTCGCGGCGCTGGTAACAACGGCCCTGTTCGTCGGCGGAGCTTGGATGGCCTCGGGATTTGGTACGGACATCCCCCGGACATCGGCATCCTCGACCGGTACGTCTTCGGACAGTGGGTTGGTGATTAACCTGCACAGCGCGCGCAATGACAGAGGCCAGTTTGTTGTCATGGCTTTTGACAATGCGGCTTCCTTTGACGCGCTTGATTTCAACACGGCGGCTGGCTACGTCACGCTTCCCGCCAGCACGGAACCGCAGCGCGTCGATTTCCCGGACCTGAATGACAACTACTACAGCGTGGTGGCTTTTCATGACGAAGACAGTGATTATCAGATGGGTCTCGATGAGAGTTGGACGCCAACGGAAGGCTATGCGGTTTCCGGATTGAATGATCTCTACGATGACCCTGTATTCGAGTACTCACTGATCAGCCCGGGTATTCCGGTGGATCTGGCGTTCTTTTACTGGCCAGATCAGTATTTTACGGGTTGGTTCTGATCATCCTGCCGGTAGGTTATGGTTGTCTTGAACCGGGGCATTTCGGTGTAGTGACGCCGCTTTGCCCCGGGGTCGGGCTGCCAATCAGCGGGTCAGGGCGCTACTCACTTTCCTCGGGTATCTGCGGGGCTTGCAAATGCCTAAAGGCAGGCGGCAAAATGCACATACGCCAGCTTTGCGCTTGATGAAAAATAGCTGGAAAAAGCATAGTTCCGGTATGCCAGACACTGGGCAGTTCAGAATAGTTGACGGCCTGTTTGGACGGATCCGCCCGGTTCGAAATTGAAGAGACGGAGAAATACCAATGGGGCGTCCCTCGGTTCAGAAACAGCGTAAAGCCGAAGTGCTGGATGCATTCATGACGCTGGTGGCCCGTTTCGGGGTTGAGGGCGCAACGCTTGAGAGAATTGCGGAGGAATCCGGACTTAAGCGGCCATTGATACGGCACCATCTTGGAAACCGGGACGAGATGGTACGCGCCTTGGCCCTGCATGTTGTGGAAGAACAGCGCATCTCTTTGGAGAATTTGCGAACAGCTTTGCAGGA
Organism: Ruegeria sp. CDSB136; assembly: GCF_059610965.1. Taxonomy (NCBI): domain Bacteria; kingdom Pseudomonadati; phylum Pseudomonadota; class Alphaproteobacteria; order Rhodobacterales; family Roseobacteraceae; genus Ruegeria; species Ruegeria sp. CDSB136. Next base: position 39,841 of record NZ_JBXWOP010000007.1, on the reverse strand, counting down.
TTATCCGGGGCTAATGAACTTTGTGGACGCCCTGTTCAGCGAGGACAGCGAAACTGATACACGACTGAACAACGCTTATCAGGCTTTGGTTATGGTCGTGGAACAGTACCCGGACCTCAGACAAATTCTGACGGGTGTTATGGCTGAGTTCTACGCGCTTGCCCGCCAAATTGTCCAGAAAGAGTATCCGTCGGCGGACCCGGAGGATGTCCAGACAGTGGCGCACGGAGTCGTCGACCTTTATCTTACGGCCGATGCCCTGTCGCCGCTGAACCCCCCGCCCGATTGGCGTCGATCGGCCTTTCTGGGGGCTGTGAAGTTGGCGCAGTCGCTTGGAAGCCCTTGAGAGGGACAGCATCGAAATAAAGGGAGGTTCACGGGAATTCGGGTGCCAGCTTACCAAAGTCAGGCACCGTATTCGTTGGTCGGGGCTGCTGATACCTGATCGTCCGATAAAGCATGAAAAATGCAAAGGCATTGCCCATTCATTTTTTGTGAGAAAACTGGGCCCGCGAACAATATATGTCAGACAGAAGTATTTACACGGATGAGTCCCCATGCCCGAGATCAACACACCGCTGCTTGAGCAGATCCGCGATCGCTTTGCCCAGATCGACCATTGCCCGCAACAGGGACCCCGGATTTTCTTCGAAAACGCTGGCGGCGCGCTGACGTTGAACTCAGTGGTGAAAACCTCGCAGGACTATGCGGCCATTCCCGACAATCAGGGGCGTGACAACCCGGGCAGCCATGAGCTGGTGCGCGTGATTAACACGGCCAAGGAAGATATGGCCGTGTTCATGAATGCGCCGGGCGGGCAGTTCTTTGTGGGCGAAAGTGGCACCGAATTGCTGTTCCGCCTGATCATGAACGCCTGTCTGGGCACCGGCGCGGGTCAGGTTCTGGGGACGACCCTGGAACACCCGGCCACCCGCAGCGCCTGTGACCGCTGGGCGCGTATCGCCGGGCAGAACCATGTACTGGTCGCGCATGACAATGCCACTGGTACCGTCACTGCCGAGGCTTATGCCGCAAAAGTCACACCCGACACCAAGGTTGCAACCATCGTACATACTTCACCCGTCACCGGCATGGGTGTCGACGTGGCGGCCGTGGCCGCAGCCATCCGGGCGGTTGCGCCCGAATGCTACATCATCGTCGACGGCATCCAGCACGCCGCGCATGGTCGGATCGACCTGACGGCCTATGGTGTGGATGGCTATGTGATTTCGCCCTACAAGGTGTTTTCGCGCCATGGCTATGGGGTTGCCTGGATCTCGGACCGGCTGACGGCGCTGCCGCATAACAGCCTGCTGGATGGCCCTGCCGACAACTGGGAGATGGGGACCCGCGACACCGGATCTTACGCCACCATGTCCGACGTGGTCAGCTATTTCGAGTGGCTGGGCGAGCAGGTCAGCGACGCCACCGACCGGCGGGCCAAGTTCGTTGCGGCGGGCGAGGCGATCCACGCGCAAGAAAAGGCGCTGACGGATGCGATGATCCACGGCACCGGCAACCTGCCGGGTCTGGCCGAGATGGAGAAGGTGACCATTCTGGGCGGCATCGACAACCCGGCGCGCGAAGGTCTGGTGTCGCTGCGGGTCGAGGGTGTGCCTTCAGTCGATGTGGTGCGAATGCTGAACGAGCAGGGTATCCGAACGCATCTGCGCAAGGCAGATCACTACTCTGGCAATATCCTGACGCCGCTTGGCATGGACAGCTGTGTGCGCGTGTCAATGTGCCATTACAACAGCGTTGCCGAAGTCGCCCAGTTCCTGGGCGCAATGAAATCCATCGCCGCCTGAATCCGCAGGCGGGAACGCCCTTTGAAAACGCATGCCTGGGCAGCAGTGATCGGGGCAGGCCTGGTTTGCGCTCGTTTGGAGCGCGGTGCGCTGGAATGAAGCCCTCAAAACGCCCGTATCTGACCTGCCTTCACCCCTTTGCGCGTTCCCCTTGTCCTATGCGCAACCGCCCGGCCAAAGGACTATTTCAGTGCATTGCTTGCCAGGAACCGGGCAAGGTTTGCGACGGCTCGTCCCCGGGCCTTGGCGATGTTGGTGCTGTTCAGCGGTTCGCCGATTGGCTCAACCAGTTCAAACAGCCCCGACCGTTCTCGCCCCCCGTCGAGCCGACCCAGGAAATACTGCCCTGAGACAAAAAAGGTGCCGTCGGCCCGTGCCACGAAGGATTCAAACCGCAGGTCCAGAATTCCTGCAGGCGGTTCCTCGAATGGCCACGGTGAGGATGCAATCCGAGTTCTGGTCAGGCCGGTAAGATGACGGGTCAGTTCCAGCGCAATCGCGCGTGAAGGTTTGTCCGCCCAGAGAACCGACCCTTCGGTAACCAGCAGACCGCCTTCGCCTTCGATCGAAATCTCGTCCGCCACGGCGTAACCGGGCAGCGACGGCTCTTTGATCTCGAGCGACGAAACGCCTATTCTGACACGGCCTTCCAAAGTTGGTTCATTGACCGAAACCCGGTCGTTCAGCCCGCCGCAGCCCGCCAACAGCACCAGGCTCAGGCACTTGAGGAATTTTTGTAGCGGCATGTCTATCGTCCCTTGATCAATATGCTTGGATCGCGTTCCAGCGTTCGAAGCAGCGCCGCAAGCGCATTGGCCGCCTGCTGAATGTCGCGCAGCGCCGCTCGTGCATCGCGGCTGAGTGCTTCACCCTTGTTGAAACCACTGATGGTGGCAGATGCCTCGTCCATCAGTTTGCTGGCTCTCTCGGCCAGAGCGGGCAGTTCGCTGGTCGAGCTGGCAATCGCGTCGGCGGCATTGCGCGCCGAGGTCAGGGTTGCGTTTACGTTGTCGACCGCGCCACCCTCGCGCAAATCGACCAAAGCGGCGTTGACTTCGGCCAGTGTCGCATTCAGTTGCACAGGCAGGTCCTGAACGCCTTCGGTTTGAATGAGCTCATCCAATGTTGCGACAATCCCGGTCAGTTCGGTGACCAACTGGTCCAGGGGCAAAGCACCGGCCCTTGAAGCCAGAGTGTTCAGGCTCGACAACAGCTCTGGAAGGCCGGCAATGGATGTGTCCACGGATTCCATGGCGTTTGTCGCCGCATCCACGGCGCCGAGCAGGCGCTGTGTGACCTGCTCGGTCCTGAGTTCGGTCAACATTGCATCGACCTGATCCAGCAGTTTATTGATATTCCCCGCGACCGAGCGAACGTCGTCAGATTCAACCACGGCCGTGGCTGCCGCCAGCAGCTTACGCAGGTCTTCGGGCGTTTCCCGGATTGCGTCGCTGGCCACAAAAGCGCGGGCAGTGTCAAGAAACGCGACGGCACTGGACATCAACTCTTCGACCGGAAGCGCCTGGATACGCGTCAGAACACGCTCGACCGAGGCTTCCCCCGACTGGATTTCGCTCTGGGTGGTAGGCAGGATTGTTATCCCTTCGGCGGTTTCATTCCAGTCGAACGGATCATCATCGGTGTTGTCGACAAATTGCACTTTCAAGCCACCGGAAAGCAGGCTGGCAGAGGCCAGTTGCGCGCGCATCCCCTCATCGGCCCGCGTTTTCAGAAACTCAAGCGCGGCAGCGGGTGAAACTTCATCTGGCAGGCCAAGACGCGTCGGTTGTATGGCCAGGACCGCATTCAGGCGCACCCGGTTGTCCCCGAAGGCCTCCTCATCAATAAGACCGATGACGCTGTTCACCGTTCCAATCCTCAGACCCGCCAGTTCGACGGGGGCGTCCACACTGAGGCCCGAGATGTTGTCGTCAAAGATCACACTGACAAACAGTTCATCGACCTGCGACTGGTTGAAGATGCTGTCCCGTGCGGCTTCGGAGTCTTCATAGACCTGGAACAACGTACCGTCAGATACGGCCGAGCCTCCTGACACGAACGTGTCGAATGTGATGCCTCCTGCCACGAGGCTGGCTATGGAAGTGAAATCGACAGATGCACCGGCCGCGCCGACAGAAATGCTGAAACCGGACGTGTCCCAGAACCGCGTCGTGTCATTGATGAGACGTTGGTGCGGATTGTAGATGATCGCCTCGGCCACGGCAAAATTTCCGCGCGGATCGATCGAGGCTTTGCCGACCCGTCCAACCTCGATGCCACGAAAAAGAATGGGCGCATCATCCGTCAACTGGCCACGGGCCGAGCTGCGCAAGGTCAGCTGCAATCCGGGCTTGTCTGCCCGGAACAAGGGCGGCTGCGGTCTGCCTTTGAAGAGTTTGGTCGGCTCGCCCGGATTCGCATCCCAGCTGCCTTCAATGTAGACGCCGCTTAGAACCGTTTCGAGTCCAGACACGCCTTGGGTGGTGAGTTCAGGCCGAACCACCCAGAACTGGGCAGAAGCATCGACATATGGCGAAATCTCCTTGCTCAGACGGATTTGCGCCTCGACGGCCTTAAGCCCTTCGGTCAGGCCGACTTTTTCGACCAACCCGACAGCCACGTCCCGAAAGCGCAGCTCGGTCGAATTTGCGACAAGGCCCGCGCCGTCCTCGAATGTGACATGAATTACCCGGCCCTGACTGGAAAGAGACTGCCAGGCAACCGCCAGCGCGACCGCAACCGCGGCAATCGGGATGACCCATATCAGCGATACACGGTCCCATATCCGGCGCGGTTGCTGTTCGATCGGTACATCGGGAATATCGTTCATTTGGCTTCCTGACGTTGGCGTGAATCCCAGATCAACCTTGAATCAAAGTTTTGGGCGGAGAGCATGGTGAATATCACCGAGAGTGCAAAAAAGAGACTGGCGGTGCCGGGTCTGATCGATGCCAGGCTGCTGAGCTGAACCAGAGAGGACAGGATTGCAACTACAAAAATGTCGATCATCGACCAGCGGCCCACGTATTCCACGACCTCGTGCACCAGTCGGAGCTGCGTCATGGAGAGTGAAGACCGGCGGGATATGCTGAGCGCCAATAGGGCGATGGCGGCAAACTTGCCCAACGGAATGGCGACGCTGGCCAGCAGGATTATGGCCGCAATTCCGAATGCGCCGTGATGGATCAGATCCACGGCCCCACCCACGATGGTGTCTGCTTGCCGGGTGAAAAGCGTGCGTGTTTCCAGCATCGGGTACAGATTGGCCGGGATGTACGCCATGACGCCGACCAACCACCATGCCCAAACACGCTGGATCGCCAATTCATCACGCGACCGGAGTTTTCGCCCGCATCTTTGACAGGTGCGGGTTTCGCCCATGCGATGCACCTTTGTGCAGGATCGGCAGGCGACCAGCCCAAGCTCGCGCGCGCTGACTATTTTCTGGGATGAATCAGAGAGTTCCATACAGACCATCTACACAGAAGACTGTCCTGCACGATGACGAGCAGGACAAGTGCGGTGAACATCCAGAAGGCGGCGCCGAACTGAATTTCGGCGACGTCAGCAACTTTGGTCAGCGCAACGGCGCAGCCCAACACAAAGATCTCGGCCATGGACCAGGGGCGCAGCGCTTCGACCCATCGAAACGCGGGCTTTGCCCCGGGAAGCAAAGGGCGTTCCAGCACGATCGGCAGAAGTACATAGATGCTGAGGACTGCGCGGGCCAGCGGGATCAGAACGATCAGCAGGATCATGGCCAACACGAGAGGGCCGTAAATGCCGCCTCGGAACGCCAGCGCGGTGCTCATGATCGACACCGAGTTGTGAACGCCACCCGCCCGGACGGTGAGAAACGGAAAGAACATTGCAGCGACCACAAGTACAGCGACCGAAATAGCCAGGGCAATGATCTGCATACCGGCCTTCCGCTTCGGAGTAATGAGCACAGTGTGACATCTGGCGCATCTGGCACGCTCGGCGAATTCGGGCTTAACCAGCCGAAATGCGGCATCACAGTTCGGGCACACGATCACATCCGTCGGGGTGACAGGTTCATGAGACGCGTTTGTTATCTGACCTTCTCCCCCAATGCTTGCCTTGGGACGGACCAAAAAAGGTGCACCTAGGATGTGTGCTTTAGATCATATTGATTTATCCTGACAGATGTTTTTTTGAAATCGGTCAGCTTAAATCACTTGGTCAGCTTTCGCGGAGCTGACTTTGAACACGACTGCGTGGATAGGCTGATGCCTTTGCCATGAGGCCGATGTGCCTGTCTTGTCAATCGAGCGGCGTCTTCCCGCTGTTCTCTTCGGGACGACTTGCGCAGGTCCGCGGATATGACTATGCGTGCTCGTTCATTAGGATCGGGATCGTTCGCCAATCCTCAGTTTCCTGCAAGCTGATTTACTGATTTTGCAGTCATGTTGATCGGGGGATGCGCCCAGTTGTCATCGGGCGTGAACGGAACTCAAGCTCTGCCGCTTCCCGATCTGGCAATTTCGCCTTCTGCAATCGCTGCAGGATGTCTGCCGGAATCGGTGCAGCATGAGGGCTTGGTATTTGCCGGACGTGAAGCTCCATGAACTCGCAAACGGCCGATAGCTCACCTTTGTTAAGCATCTTCATGTGCAGATGAAAGCGTTTTTCATCACAGTCCAGAACTCGGGTTTCAATGCGAAGCCGGTCCGCTTCCTTGACTTCTCGCAGGAAAAACTTGTGATCTTCCAGCAGGTAGATCGTACATCCGGTGCGCGCGCGATAATCGGCATCAAAGCCGACCTCATCCTGCATTGCATCGACGGCAAGGCTGAAGACCAGCCCGTAATAGGCATCCCGCATGTGGCCGTTGTAGTCGATCCACTCGGGCCTCACGGTAGTTTCAAAGATGAATATCATGCCGTTGGGGCCTTCAGGTCATAAAACCGCGCGGCAGTATCATGGAATACGGCCGCCTGAACCTCAGCCGGAATCAGATCACGGTAAGCCTGCACCAGCGTCGCGTAATCGCTGTAGAGTTTGTCGACCGGGAAGTTCGATCCGAACATGACCCGCTCTGGTCCGAATTGTTCAAGACAGACTTCCACGATGGGGTGAATACTGTCGGTGGTCCAGGTGTGATCGAACATGCCCAGACCGGACAGCTTGCAGGTTACATGCGGCAAGTCGGACAGGACGCGCAATTGTAATGCCCAGTCTTTCAGGCCCGTTGGGCTGCGGTCATGGGGCGATCCGGCATGGCAGAGCGCAATCGGCGTCTCCGGCGCCTGCGAAAGAACGCGGGCGGTCTTCTCCATCAATTCAGGAATAAGTTGCAGATCGAAGCTGAGCTTTCGTTGTCCGGCTTCTTGCAAGCCAGCCAGGAAGTGTGGATCGTCCAGCAAAGCATTGGTGCCGGTTTGCGCGTCCTCTCCGGGCGCGCGACCGACGATCTGGCGCACGCCGCGCACAGTCGGCAGGGTCTGAAATGTGTCCAGTCGGTCAGACAGATCGGACGACGTCAGGTCACAGAACACAACCTGCGCCATCGGCCAGTCCGGGGAGGCGTCGGCGACGGATTGAACCCATCTGGCTTCGTCCAGACCGTTCTCGGCCCCCACCTGGATATGCACCGAAGCGCGGGTGCCGCAGGCTGCGGCGTCTGCGCGAAATTCGGTCAACTGGTAATCCCGCTGAATGGGTGTCGGGTCACCAAAGAACCTGTCCACCCCGCGCGCCATCAGCCATGGGTAATGCACCGCGGTAAGATCCCAAAGGTGGTGATGCGCGTCAATCCAGCCGGTCATGTTCGCGGTACCCTTGCCATGCGCCCCAGAATGTCGACACCCTGTTGTTTCCAGAAATGCAGAAGGTCGATGAAAATCCAGTTCTCGGCAAGTTTATCCCCCTTGCGGCGATAGATGTCGATCACCCGGAACTCGGCAGCTTTGTCGGTGGCAGGCATCCCCATAAACCCGCCGGTGGGACGGGCCGTGAAATTCGGCCATCCGAAAAACCCGCCATAACACCCTTCCGCCATCCGACAAATGTGCTTGGTTTTCGACCGGTCCGCGAAGCCTGCGCGGAAGGGGCCTGAATGCTGCTGTGCGTAGCGTTCGATTGTGTAGGTTGCACCGATACCGGACGGACCCCACCAGATCATGTCTTCGCACCATGTGCGCCGCAGCTCGTCCTCAAGGCTGAGACCGCTATCCCATTGGCCCAGATCGGAAATCATTGCGTTGATGGCCGCCAGGGTCCGTTCTCCTTCCTCGGCGGGTTGGGGTCCGAACATCAGACCGTCGTGCGTCATCGGCCCGGGCTGGACAAGCTGAGCTGCGGTCTGCGGCGGGAATGGCTGCAACCCGGCCTGCATCATGAGATGAGGAATATCGAAATACATCGCCGTCTCGGTGATCTTGCCGTTCTCGACCTTGTTGAACTCGCAATATCGCAGAAACGCCATCTTGCCTGTGGGGGCGATGCCCAGCCACGCATTGTCGAACAGCCCCATCAGATGGCCCATGGAAACAACCCAAACCGAGGAAAATCCGTCCATCTCGTTTCGGCCGGCCATGAACACGTCCATCCGTCGCTGCATATGCCGCAGGCTGTGCCTTAGAGGTTGCCAGAATCTCTGTGCCACTGCGTCCGTGCCATGCAATTCATCAAACGGATGAAATCCGCGCCACACGTAGTCTTCTGCGCAGAACTCGGACATCGCGTCAGCGGCGGCCGATTCTCCGTTCTTGCTGAGTGCTTCGTAGTACTCGACGACGACGGCTTTTTGGGCTTCGTAGGACATTTTCAATTTCTTTCAGTGCTCTAAGCGCTGGGATGGAGCTGTATGCCACGGATGGCAAGGGGTGATTTTGCATGCGCATGCAAAAAAAACTTGCCAGATGTTTCTTTTGCTGTCTATGCTTTTTGCAAACGTATGCACGTTGGGTCCAGCTGGGAGGTCAGAATGGCCGAAATTCAACTTCGCAATGTTGGAAAGCGTTGGGGTTCTTTTGTGGGGGTTGATAATTTTGACCTGACGATTTCCGACAAGGAGTTTCTGGTTCTTCTTGGCCCGTCAGGCTGCGGCAAGACGACAACCATGCGCATGATCGCCGGTCTGGAAGATGCCAGCGAGGGCGACATTCTGATCGACGGGACCCGCGTGAACAACATGGAGCCCAAGGATCGTGACGTGGCGATGGTGTTCCAGTCCTATGCACTGTACCCGAACATGAACGTTTACGAGAACATCCGGTTCCCGCTGAAGGTCCGCGGAATCGACCCGTCCACGCATGACGAAAAAGTACGCCGTGCATCGGCGATGGTGGAACTGGACGACTTCCTGCATCGCAAGCCTGCGGAATTGTCCGGTGGTCAGCGTCAGCGCGTCGCGCTTGCCCGCGCCATCGTGCGCGAGCCGAACGTATTCCTGATGGACGAGCCGCTGTCCAACCTTGACGCCAAACTGCGCGTGTCCACCCGGGCACAGATCAAGAACCTCAGCCACGAACTGGCGGTGACCACGATCTATGTGACCCACGACCAGATCGAAGCGATGACGCTGGCCGATCGTGTTGTGGTCATGAAACAGGGCGTGGTGCAGCAGGTTGGTAGCCCGACCGACATTTACGACACTCCGGCCAACACTTTTGTCGCCAGCTTCATCGGCAACCCTGCGATGAACCTGATGGAAGGTGAGGCACGGGGCGGCACCTTCACGGCCAAAAACGTTGAAATTTCCGGGCTGAACGCGCCGGACGGCCCGCTGACATTAGGCTTCCGGGCCGAAGATGCCGGCCTTGCTGCCGAAGGGCAGGGGCAGATCAACGCCCCGATCTACACGCAGGAATTGCTGGGGGACGCCACTATGATTTCGGTTCGCGTTGGCGGTGCCCTCATTTCGGTGAAGGCAGACAAGAATTTCCGGGCAGAGATCGACGACATGGTTTCAATCTCGGTTCCGGCCGAAATCTGCCATCTGTTTGATGGCAAAACCGGTGCCCGGATCTGAACACGGCCCTGCTCAATGATCGGGGCGAACCCCGGCAACAAAACTTCATGCGCGAACGGGCCTCGCGCTCAAATTCTCAAAACAACAGGGAGACAGAAATGTTCCTAAGAAAAATCGCTACAGCAACCGCCTTTGTGGGCCTGATGAGCTCGGCAGCTTATGCCGCCAATTGCGGCCCCGAGGGGCAATCGATCCGCATTCTGGCCAGTGACTTTCCGGCGATCCACGCCGTCGCGGGAGCCGCCGAAGCCAATTGTGGTGGGGCCGCGGCTGAATTCAACACCAACCACACCACCGAAGCGCGCTCGATCATGAACGCCGCTCTGACCCCGAACCCGTCGGAATATACATCGGTGATCCTGGCCAACTCGACTTTGACCCAGCTGATGAACGACGGTCTGGTGCGGCCGCTGAACGATCTGGTCGAAAAATACAAAGACAGCATCCCGCCGAACCTGCTGATCACCATCGATGGCAATGTCATGGCTGTGGCCTTCATGGCGAACTCGCAGCACCTGTTCTCGCGCAAGGATATCCTGGAACAAGCTGGTTTCGACGGCATCCCGGCCACCTATGAAGAGGTTCTTGAAGCCGCTGAGAAAATCCGTGCTGCCGGTATTATGGAACATCCGATCGCAATGAACCTTCAGACCGGATGGAACCTGGCCGAGGTGTTCAACATGATCTATCTCGGTCATGGCGGTGAGTTCTTTGTACCGGGGTCGGCCGAGCCGTCGATCAACAACGAAAAAGGCGTGGCCGCACTGGAAGTCATGAAGGCTCTGGCGGAATACGCCCACCCCGACCACCTGACCCACGCGTCAAACGAAACGCAGGGCCTCTGGGAATCTGGTCAGGCGGCTCTGGCCGTCATGTGGGGTTCGCGCGGCGCGCCAATTCTGGATGATGAAGGGTCCACCGAAGAGGTGACCTCGAATACTGTTTTGTCGGCTGCACCAACCGTTGGCGGCGGATCGATCCCATCTGCCACGCTGTGGTGGGACGGTATAACGATCGCATCCAACGTGTCGGATGAAGAGGCCGAGGCATCCTTTGCTGCACTGATCAGCGCCCTGACCCCGGAAATGGTTGCAGCAAACAACGATGATGCCGTCTGGCTGATTGACGGCTTCCAGCCCGGACCGGCTGCAGCAGGGGTTGCAGAGACCGTTAGCGGTGGTGCGAAACCCTATCCGATGATCCCGCAAATAGGCCTTCTGCATGCGGCACTTGGTGCGGAGCTGGCGGATTTTCTGAAGGGTGACGAAAGCGCTGAACAGGCGTTGGCGGATGTTGAAGCCGCCTACCGGACGTCGGCCAAAGAAGCCGGCTTTCTCAAGTAACACTCCCCGACTTGAGGGGGCGCAATCTGCCCCCCTCATCTTTTTCCGGACTAAAGACTGGGACGTACGCCATGAAGCACCGCACCTTTTTCTGGTTCATTCTGCCCACGCTTTCCGCGATGATCCTGTTCATCGCTCTGCCGATCGTCTCGGTTTTCGTCCAATCGCTCTTTGTCGAGCATGAGCAGGTTCTGCTGGTTTCCGAAAGCTGCGGGCCATTTGGGTGTACCCCGACCACCACGGTCGACACCGAGGCCACTGCAAAGCTGCGCGCAGAACAACCCCTTGGGCGGTTCAACGGTCTGGGCACATATATCAACCGTTCACACCTGGCTTTTGCCGAGATCGGAGAAGCGTGGGCAAGCTCTGAAAGCCTGGGTGATTTTTGGGCTAAGGTGTATAACCTGCCGTTCTACAGCGCCCTGACATTCACCCTGGCCTATACCTTTATTGTCACGCCGTTGGTGTTGGCCCTTGGGCTGGCCATTGCCGTAGGCGTCAACAATCTGCCCCGCGCGCTCAAAGGGGTTGCGATCTTCATTTCGCTTCTGCCGTTTCTTGTTACACCGCTTGTCGGCTCGCTGATTCTGTTCTGGATGGTCGATGGTGATGGTGTAATCGGCGCCACCATTCAACGCATATTCAATGATCCGACACTCAGTCTGAAGGCGTCGACGGCGCTGACATGGACCATGCTGATGGTTTACGGCGTGTGGCATACCCTGCCGTTCAGTTTCATCACCTTCTACGCGGGTTTGCAAACCGTCCCCGATGATACGATGGAAGCGGCACAGATCGATGGCGCGACGAAGTGGCAGCGCTTGATCCATGTGATCGTTCCACACCTGATGCCGCTGGTTTCGTTTGTGACGCTCATGCTGATCATGGATAACTTCCGCGTTTTTGAGCCGATCGTCAGCTTCAAAGCCGAGGCCCACGCACAGTCGCTCAGCTGGATCATCTACAATGATCTGCGCGAAAGCGGCAATCCGCTCTATGCCTCAGCAGGTGCGACTTCGCTGATAACTATCATCCTTGCGGTCATCCTGATGTCACCGGTGCTTGTTCGCACCTGGCGCGACTTTACCCGTAAATCTCACTGAGGACACGACATGGCGACCAAAGCACAATCCCGCATGACCCCGCTAAAGCTGTTCTCTTACGGTTTCGTGGCCCTCTGGCTGCTGATCGCTGCCTTCCCGTTCTTCTGGACCTTCTGGGGCAGCTTCAAGGTACAGGCCGACTTCTTGTCCAAGGCCAACTGGATGAACGCCCTGACTGGCGCCAACACGATTGAGCAAACCGGCAGCGCCTTTACCGGTGCTGGCTATCATGGGGCGTGGGTTCTGGAAGATTTCTGGTTCAACTTCAAGAACACCGGCATTGTGGTCTTCTTCACCGTGCTGATCTCGCTGACCTTCGGAACGCTGGGGGGATATGCGTTGGCGCGGTCCGGTTTCCGCTATGCGTTCTGGATCCTGATGGCAGCGCTGGTGTTTCGCGCGATGCCGCATATGACGCTGGTCTCGGGTTACCTGCTGTGGTTCTTCGAGTGGAATGTCTGGGGCATCCTGCCGACCACCATCATCGTGCTTGTGGCGATCAACCAGCCCTTTACCCTGTGGATGCTGCACTCGTTCTTCAAGAACATTCCCAAGGACATGGACGAAAGCGCCATGGTTGATGGCTGCACCCGGTTTCAGGCCTTCCGGCATGTTATTGTCCCGGTCATGTGGCCCGGCGTGATCACCACAGGCCTGTTCAGTTTCCTGCTGGCCTATAACGACTTTACCGTGGCCGTAATGCTGCTGAGTGAAGAGAACGAGACCATCATTCCCGCCATCAACAGCTTCATGGGCACCACGCAGGTTGAAGGCAAGGTCATGTATGCCGTCGCAGCCGTGGTTTCGGCCACTGCCCCGTTGTTCGTCCTGATCCTGTTCTTCCAGCGTCAGATCGTCAGCGGTCTGACAGCAGGGGCGGTCAAGGGCTGATGAGTGCATCTGCAAGACATAACGCCATTGCGCGCCACCCGGCGCTCAACCGGATGCCAAGGGATTTTCTGACGGCCGACTAACCCTCCCCGTCCACACAGAAAACCTCTTGGCAACCAGATAAGGAATAGAGACATGAAGGGTTCCCGCCCTGAACAGGCCGTGCTGACACGCGACACGGACATGAGCAAAACCGAACAAACCCGGGCCGTGATCGAGGGTATGGTCGACGGTTTGAACGACCATCGCATCGACGATATCGGCGAGTTTTTCGCGGAAGGGTTCCGTTGGCTGGGCAACCAGGGCTGCGGCACCAAGACCGGGTTGAAGGAATTTCAGGAAAACTGGCAGCGCCCGTTTCAGGCGGCGTTTTCCGACAAGACCTGCATCGACGAGGCCCGGCTGTATATGGGCGAGTGGGCCGCAGCCTTTGGCCGGCAGGAGGCGACACATTCGGGCGAGTTTCTGGGCATCGCTCCCACCGGCAAGCGGGTCGAGATCCGCTACATGGACTTCTGGAAAGTCGTTGACGGCAAGATCGTCGACAATTGGGTGAATGTCGATTTTGCCCACGTTGCCGCGCAGCTGGGCGTTGATCTGTTCAATGGCGAAGGCTGGGAAGCATTTGACCGGGGAGAGAAGGTTCCGCCCCGGCCCGAAAACTGAGGATTAGGACAATGGCAATTGAACACCTGAAACGCGGCAAACCCGAGGCTGACCGGGCCGACGACGATGCCAAAACCCGCGCCGTTGTCGAGGCAACGCTGAAGGACATCGAAACCCGAGGCGATACCGCGGTTCGCGAGTTGTCGGAGAAATTCGACAGCTACTCGCCCGATAGCTTTCGCCTGAGCCAGCAACAGATCGACGAACTGATTGCGTCTTTGTCCGAGCGTGAACTGGCCGATATCAAATTCGCCCAGAAGCAAGTGGTGAATTTCGCACAGGCGCAGCGCGACTCGATGCTGGATATCGAGATTGAAACCCTGCCCGGCGTGATTCTGGGGCACAAGAATATCCCGGTGCAGTCTGTGGGCTGCTACGTGCCCGGTGGCAAGTTCCCGATGGTCGCTTCGGCGCATATGTCGGTAGCAACGGCAAAGGTTGCGGGTGTTCCCCGGATCATCGCCTGCACGCCGCCATTTCAGGGTAAGCCGAACGCGGCCGTAATCGCGGCGATGCATCTGGGCGGTGCGCATGAGATTTATGTCATGGGCGGCATTCAGGCGATTGGCGCTATGGCGATTGGTACGGAAACCATCGATCCGGTTCACATGCTGGTTGGACCCGGCAATGCCTTTGTTGCCGAAGCCAAGCGCCAGCTGTTTGGCCGCGTCGGCATCGATCTTTTCGCGGGTCCGACCGAGACGATGGTCATCGCCGATGAAACCGCAGCCGATGCCGAGCTTTGCGCCACCGATCTGCTGGGGCAGGCCGAGCATGGCTATAACAGCCCCTGCGTTCTGGTCACCAACTCGCGCAAGCTGGCCGAAGACACGCTGAGCGAGATCGACCGTATCCTCGGCATCCTGCCCACCGCTTGTACCGCCAAGGTCAGTTGGGAGGAATATGGTGAGGTCATCCTCTGCGATACCTATGACGAGATGCTGCAAGTGGCTGATGACATCGCGTCCGAGCATGTTCAGGTCATGACCGACCGCGATGACTGGTTCCTGGAAAACATGACCTGCTACGGCGCGCTGTTCCTCGGGCCACGCACCAACGTGGCCAATGGCGACAAGGTAATCGGCACCAACCACACGCTGCCGACCAAAAAAGCGGGTCGATATACCGGTGGCTTATGGGTGGGCAAGTTTCTGAAAACCCACAGCTATCAGAAGGTTCTGACGGACGAGGCCGCAACAATGGTCGGCGAATACGGTTCGCGGCTTTGCATGCTGGAAGGTTTTGTCGGCCACGCCGAACAGTGCAACGTCCGCGTCCGCCGTTTTGGCGGCGTCAACGTGCCATATGGCGAGGGTGCTGTGTATCGCGAGACTGCCGAGGCCTCCTGAAAGGCGCGGCGGAAATCGCTGTCAAACCAGCGCCCGGGGTTGGCTCGGGCGTCACGGAATTTCTGAAGCAAGCAGTAGAAGCAATGCGAGATTTCGCAATGGACAAACACTCTACCCACAAGGCCCTGATCGCGCCTCTGCGCGAGGCCATGTACAACTTCGATGAAACCGGCGTTCGCGCGGCATTGGGTGCGGTGATCGCGCCGAATGCCATCGTTCACATGCCGCACCCGTTTGGTGACCTAACCGGACCGCAGGAACTCTATGACACCTGTTATGCGCCGCTGCTGAGATCCATGCCCGATCTGGAGCGTCGTGACTGGATCGTCATGGGTGGCGGGACCGAACAGGGCAATGATTGGGTCGGCTGTGGCGGCCACTACGTTGGTACCTTCGTCGCCCCCTGGCTGGACATCCCGCCGACGGGGCATCTGACCCATATGCGGTTCCACGAATTCTACCGCTTCGAAGGCGACAAGGTTGTGGAAATCCAGACGCTCTGGGACATCCCCGAAGTGATGATGCAGGCCAAGGCCTGGCCGATGGTTCCGTCACTGGGGCTGGAGTTCTGTATTCCCGGCCCAGCGACGCTGGACGGGATGGTGCCAGGTCCGTGGGATGAAGCGAAGTCAAACACCTCATGCGCCCATATCGTCGACATGTTGGACCATCTGAAAAAACACCCCAGCCAGGGTGGACCCGAAGTGATGGAGATGGAGAAGTTCTGGCATCCGCGCATGAACTGGTACGGCCCCGCCGGGATTGGAACCGGGCGCGGCATCGCGGGTTTCCGCAACTGGCACCAGATCCCCTTTCTGAACGGTATGCCCGACCGCGGCAAATACGTCGATGAAATCACCTACCACTTCTTTGGCGATGGTGATTATGCCGCCGTGACCGGTTGGCCGGACATGATCCAGACCGTCACGCATGATGGCTGGATGGGAATTGCGCCGTCCGGCAAACGTATCACCATGCGCAGCCTTGATTTCTGGCGGCTCGAGGATGGCCTGATCCGAGAAAACTGGGTGATGGTCGATCTGCTGGACGCCTACCGCCAACTGGGCGTAGATGTCTTTGCCCGCCTGCGCGAGTTCAACAAGGCACGTGTTCCGGGCACAATTCCGTTCCCGGTCGGCGAGGTCTGATATGCCCCAATTCCCCAGCACCCCAAGTTTCAGTCTGAGCGGCAAGCGCGCTCTGGTCGCCGGCGCCTCATCTGGCATCGGCATGGCCTGCGCTGTAGCCCTTGCGGAACATGGTGCTGAGGTCACATTAGCAGCGCGCCGCGTTGGCGCGTTGCAAGACATCGCGAATGAGATGTCAGCGCGCGGATGGGCAGCCAAGACACTTGAGCTGGACGTCTCGGACGTTGCAGCCACTGCAGCGGCCGTGGCGCAAAACGGACCTTTCGACATTTTGCTGAACTCGGCGGGCCTTGCCCGCCACAGCAAGGCTGTGGACACGCAACCGGATGATTTTGACGCCGTCATGGGCGTTAATGTCAAAGGGGCCTATTTCCTGACCCAAGCCGTTGCCAAAGGGTTGTTAGAAGCCGGCCGCCCCGGTTCGCTGATCAACATCTCAAGCCAGATGGGTCATGTCGGGGGCCGCGAACGCGCCGTGTACTGCGCGTCGAAATTCGCGGTCGAGGGGTTTTCCAAGGCGATGGCACTGGAGTTCGGGGCCGCAAAAATCCGCGTTAACACCATCTGCCCCACATTCATACTGACCGACCTGACCAGGTCCACGTTCGACGATCCGGACAAACGAACCTGGATTCTGGACAAGATCAAGCTGGGCCGCCCGGGTGAGATTGAGGACATTATGGGGGCGGTGGTCTACCTGGCGTCGGATGCATCGGCCTTGGTGACCGGCACGGCGCTGATGGTTGACGGGGGTTGGACGGCGGACTGATGGCGACACACAAGGTTACATCACTGGAAGTCGCCCGCCTCGCAGGGGTCAGCCAGTCTGCGGTCAGCCGGGTTTTCACCCCTGGTGCATCGGCATCAAAGAAAACCGTGGAAAAGGTGCGCAAGGCCGCCAAGGAACTGGGGTATCGCCCGAACGTTCTGGCCCGCGCCGTGGTGTCTGGGAAAAGCCGGATCATCGGGCTTGTTGTCGCCTATCTGAACAATCAGTTCTACCCCGAAGCGCTTGAAAAACTGACAAACACGCTGCAGGAGCGTGGGTACCACGTGCTGATTTTCATGGCCTCGCATCAGGCTGGAAATATCGACAACGTGGTCGAGGAAATACTCGACTTTCAGGTCGACGGGATCATCGCGGCCTCGGTTGCACTGTCGTCGGATCTGTCCGACCGCTGCCGAACCGCAGGCGTACCGATGGTGCTTTTCAATCGGGCGCAAGACGATACTGCCATGTCGTCAGTTACGTCCGACAACGTGGCCGGAGGACGAAAGGCCGCCGAGTTCCTGTTGGCCGGCGGGCACCAAAAGATTGGTTACATCGCCGGATGGGAAGGTGCTTCGACCCAGAGGGATCGCGAAGCAGGGTTCGTGGCGGCCTTGAAGGAGGCTGGGGTCACGCTGCACGCCCGCGAAGTCGGGAATTTTGTGGCCGAAGAAGCCCGGCAAGCGACGCTTAAGATGTTCAACTCCGATGCGCCTGATGCGGTGTTTGTCGCCAACGATCACATGGCCATTTCCGTGATGGACACGCTGCGGTTCGAGTTGGGTTTGAATGTTCCGGGCGACGTTTCGGTCATCGGATATGACGATGTCGCCGTGGCGTCATGGCCGGCGTACAACCTGACCACCATTCGCCAACCCGCCAACCGCATGGTCGCTGAGACCGTCGATATTCTGCTCAGCAAAATCGAAGATCCTGATGTCAGTCCGCGCCGGGTCGAGATTGACGGACCTCTTATTGTTCGCGGCTCGGCCCGCATACCTGAAGGATGGAAGACATGAAGGGGTTTGATCCCAAATTCAAAGACTTTCCCGATTACATCATTGGCATCACCAAGGAGATTTGGGAGGATCGCGGCATAGCCACGCTGCATCACTATTACGCGCCGGACATCGTGGTACGCTCGCCGGGATCGGTCGTGGTTGGCAATCAGGGTGTTATCGCGGCCACGATGGCCACCCTTGCCGAGTTTCCCGACCGTACGCTTCTGGGCGAGGATGTGATCTGGTCCGGAACCCCGGAAGAAGGGATGCTGTCCTCGCACCGGTTGCTGTCAACGGCGACCCATCTGGGCGATGGCGTTTACGGTAAAGCGACCGGGAAAAAGCTGGTTTACCGAATTCTTGCCGATTGCCACGCCATCAACAACCAGATCAACGACGAATGGCTGATCCGCGACCAGAGCGCGATTGTCCAGCAGATGGGCTGGGATCCCAAGGAATACGCCCGAGACCTGATCGCCCGTGAAGGTGGGCCAGACGCCTGCGTGCAACCCTACACGCCCTCAAACGACAAGCCCGGCCCTTACAAAGGGCGTGGAAATGACAACGAGTGGGGTCAGAAATATGCTGATATCCTGAACCGTATCATGAATGCCGACATGGGTGTGATCGAAGCAGAGTATGACCGCGCCGTCCTGTCGGAATATCCCGGCGGCACCACAGGACATAGCTGGGGTCCGGTGGACCGGTTCTGGATGGGCCTGCGCGCCTCGTTCCCGAATGCAGAATTCAAGATTCACCATCAGATTGGCCGCGACGATCCGATGATGCCGCCGCGCGCCGCGATCCGCTGGACGCTGCACGGTAAGCACGACGGCTGGGGTGTCTTTGGCGTTCCAACCGGGGCCGAGGTCTTTGTTCTGGGTATCAGCCAGGCCGAGTTCGGCCCCTGGGGTCTGCGCAGGGAATACACCCTTTTTGACGAAACATCGATCTGGAAACAGATCCTTTTGAAAACCGGCGATCTCTAGCATGCCGTGCCGTATCTCAAATCTGGATGCCGGGCAGGCGATGCGGCGTTACCACGCCCACCGCGCCAGCCTGCGCGCCCGGCGGCTGAACAATCGCCCGCCGGGTGGAACGGTTTGATCCGATCAAACCCACCGCAAAAGGAACAAAGATATGAGTACCATCGAAAGCCGCATTGTCCGCTATGGCGAGCTGAAACCCTGTAAAACCCCGTTCATCGACGCCCATACGCCGGGCTCGGACCAGAAAGAGAACTTTACCATCATCGGCGGCGGGGTCAGCGAAAGCCCGGACCAGCACGTCCACATAACCGACAAGATCGGGTTCAACATCGGCGCGGCTGGGCAGCCCCCGAAATGCCGCAACTCGTTGCACAGTCACACCACGGCCGAGGTTTTCTTTGTTGCCAAAGGCCGGTGGCGGTTCTTCTGGGGCCGTTATGGCACTGCAGGCGAATTCATCGCCGAGGAAGGTGACATCTTCAACATCCCGACGGGCATCTTCCGCGGCTTCGAGAATGTGGGCCAGGACTATGGGATGATCATGTCGATGCTGGGTGGCGACGATGCCGGTGGCGGCGTGACCTGGGCACCGCAGGTGATCGAGGACGCGCAGGCACACGGTTTGATGCTGGGCAATAACGGTGTTCTGTACGACCGCAAGAAGGGCGAGGACCTGCCGCACAACGTCCAGCCTATGCCGCTGCTGACCGAAGAAGAACTGAAAGCGTACCCCGAGGTTCCCGTCGACGCGGTGATCGGCAAGTATGTCGCCCGCTACTGGGACCTGATGGCACTGGCGGCGCACAAGCCGGCGGTTGTGATCGGCGAAAAGGGTCTGATCAAGGACAAGCCCGGGTTCGAGGTTGATTTTCTGACACGCGGCTCGGCCGTGACCGAGGCGGTCGTGGCTGAAAAACCGGTCGTATTGATGCCCGCAAGCGGTCACTGGCGCATCCGGATCAACGATGTTGAGACCACCCTGTCGAACGGCGACACTGCCTTGGCCTTGCCTGGCGAAAGCTACAGCGCCGAGCCTTCGATGACCGGCGAAGCGGGCCTGTACCGGATCACTGCAACCGATGATCCGGCCGGGGCGACCTGGACGGGTGCTTAATGGTGCCAGCGCGCGTTCCCCTTCCGGTTGGGGCGCGCCAAATAGAACCTGCGTCGGGCATCCGTCCCGGCGCGGGACGGAGTTTCGAAGGGAGATGAACAAATGACCCGCATATTGACCACCCACGTGGGAAGCCTGCCGCGTAGTCAGGAGGTCGTGGACTTCATCTTCGCACGCGAGCGGGAGGAGCCGTTCGATCAGACCGAATTTGACACCTGCATGACCGCAGCCGTGTCCGATACCGTGCGCAAACAGGCGGCGGCCGGGATTGATATCGTATCGGACGGTGAAACCTCGAAAATCTCGTACGCCACCTATGTCAAGGACCGCTACACCGGCTTTGCCGGTGACAGCCCGCGCAACGCGCCAGCGGACCTCAAGATGTTTCCGGGCTTTCTGCAGCGGCTGGCGAATGACGGCGGAACCCCGCAATATGCCCGGCCCATGTGTGTGGGCGAGGTGCGTTCAAAAGGCCAGGATGAGTTGCAGAAGGATATTGCCAATCTCAAGGCGGCGATGGCCGAACACGGGGTGGCGCGCGGCTTCATGAACGCGGCCAGCCCCGGGGTGATATCCCTGTTCCTGCAAAACGACTTTTACCCAACGCGCGAGGCCTATCTGGCAGCGCTGGCCGACGCGATGAAGGCGGAATACGAAACCATAGTTGGTGCCGGTCTTGATCTGCAACTGGATTGCCCCGATCTTGCGCTGTCGCGGCATATGCTGTTCACCGGTCTGTCCGACGATGAGTTCCTGAAAATCGCCAACATGCATGTCGAGGCGCTGAACCACGCGTTGCAAGATGTGCCGGCCGACAAGGTGCGTGTTCACATTTGCTGGGGCAATTACGAAGGTCCGCATTGCTGCGATATCGGCATGGACAAGGTGTTTTCGACACTGATGTCGACAAAGTCGCGCTATGTGCTGTTCGAAACCTCGAACCCGCGCCATGCCCACGAATGGACCGTGTTTCGTGACCGCAAAGCCGAAATTCCAGCCGACAAGATTCTGGTGCCGGGCGTCGTCGACACCACGACGAACTTTGTCGAACATCCCGAACTGATCGCGCAGCGGGTTGAACGCTTTGCGGATATCGTAGGGGGCGACCGGGTGATTGCGGGATCGGATTGCGGCTTTGGCACTTTTGCCGGCTTCGGTGCGGTCGACCCGGACATAGCCTATGCCAAGCTGGGCGCGCTTGCCGAAGGGGCCGCATTGGTCAAATGACACCGCTTGTTCTGTTGCCCGGAATGATGTGTGACGCGCGACTTTTCAGCGCCCAAATCGCGGCTTTGTCGGGCAGGGTTCCAATTCTGACTGCGCCAATCGGGGGCCGTGACACGATGGCGGCTCTTGCCAAAGACGTGCTGGCCTGCGCGCCGCAACGGTTTACTGTGGCAGGGCTCTCAATGGGCGGTATCGTGGCTATGGAAATCCTGCGGCAGGCACCGGACCGTGTGGTGGGCCTGGCGCTGATGGACACCAACCATTTGGCCGAAACGGATGAGGTCAAAGCCAGGCGCGGTCCGCAGATAGCCGCTGTCGAACGAGGAGACCTGCGCATCGTGATGGCGGACGAGATGAAACCCAATTATCTGACCGATGGCCCGGACAAAGCTGCAATTCTGAACCTTTGCATGGATATGGCAGAGGGTCTTGGTCCCGATGTCTTTGTCAATCAATCCAAAGCGTTGCGAGATCGGCCAGACCAAAGCGAAACGCTGCAAAACTTCCACGGTGAAGCCCTTGTTCTGTGTGGGCGCGACGATGCCTTATGTCCGGTATCGCGGCACGAAATGATGCACGCGCTGATGCCGCAGAGCCGGCTCGAGGTTATCGAACGGGCTGGTCACCTGCCGACTTTGGAACAACCGCAACAAACCACGGCGGCTCTGACCCGCTGGCTGGAGGCGATATGAAGAAGTCCCTGCTGGACCTGCTGAAAAAGGTCGATACCCCCACGGTTTGCAACGCCATCGAAGTGGCGCAGGGCAAACGTGGGTTCAATGATTTCACCCGGGGCACGATGTTGTGCTCTGATCCCGGTGCGGGCGCGATGGTGGGATATGCACGCACCGCGAAGATTGCCGCCGTGAACCCGCCGACCGAGGCTCCGGAGGTGATCCGAAAGCGCCGGATGGACTACTACCGGCACATGGCTTCGGGGACCGGTCCGGTCGTGACCGTGGTCGAGGATACGGATTACCCGCATTGCATCGGCGCCTATTGGGGTGAGATCAACACCACGATCCACAAGGGTTTTGGCATCAGTGGCGCATTAACCAACGGGGTTATGCGCGACCTCGGCGATTTGCCCGACGGGTTTCCGGTTGTGGCGGGCTCGGTCGGGCCAAGCCACGGTTTCGTGCACGTGAAAGAGGTTGGAACGCAGGTGTCGATCTTCGGACTTTCAATCAGGGACGGGGACCTTGTGCATGCAGACCGGCATGGCGCATTGGTGGTTCCGCCCGAGGTGGTGGACGTGCTTGAGCAGGCGATCATCAAGTTACTTGAAACTGAGAAGCTGATCCTGGTGCCCGCGCGTCAATCTGGGTTCGATTTCAACGCCTTTGAAAAAGCGTGGGTGGCGTTTGAAGCCTCTCGAACCTAGGAGGCGCAAGGGACGGGTTATCCGTCCGTGTCACCTTGAGCAGATGAGCGTTAGCCGACGGTTGTTTCATCAAGCCATTTCAAGGCATCGCTCACGTCAATTGTATGCTCTCCGCCCGTGACCGTTTGCAAAACGGCACGAAGATCGGAAGTGGGAATGCCAGCTCGTCCGTTTATTTGGCAGTGCTTGACATAGTCCAATGCCGTTCGAAGTTCGAACATCTTTGCATTCTGTTGTCGCGCCACGTCCAAAGCCACACGAAACTCGTTTTCAGCGACCCCATTCTCTGAAGATGCGAGGGCATAGACCCGTTCCGTCTCAGCTTGGGCCCATCCCTCATTGGTCAGTCCGTGGTGTTTGCGTGCTTCGGCGAGGCAATCCAGCGCACCTTCCCGGTTGCCGGATTTCAGCGTGAGCTCCGCAACCAAGGTAAGAAAGAACGGCTTGTAGTTTCCCGCGCCGCTGGCCCACCATGCTTCTGATGCCTTGCGTAATGCGCGGATCGTTTCCGGCTGGGGTGAAATATGGGCATCCACCCAGCTTCGCCAGAGGGATGCCGTCAAAGACATGAATGTGAAAGAGTGCTTGGAGGAAAGCTGCTCAAGTTGATCAGTAACCTCGATAACCTGTTCCGGTTCGCGGCGCAGAAGATGCAGCATGCACAGGTAGGTCAGCGACTGCGCGATGCTGTGGGCGTGCTGAAGGTCCTTTGCGGCAGCGACCGCTTTTTTCTGGACTTCAAGCGCCTTGTCCGGCGCACCACGCATCCAGATCGCAAGGCTCAGGAAACATGAGGTAATCGCGGCGTGGTCCGATCCGTAAATGAATGCCAGATGCCCATCGCGTTCCCGGCTGTAGAGTTCCAGCGCCTTGCTCAGATGCGTGTAGGCCGGGTCCAGTTCCCCGATATGGAACAGCACCGCGCCCATCGCCCGGTGCGCCACCATTTGATGTTGCGTCTGGCCAGTCGAATGCGCCAGATCCAGCGATTGCCCGGCAACATTTCTGGCCAAATCATACTCGGCACGCACCAAATGAAAGGAATACAAACCGTTCAAAACCGGGAACAAGTGTTCTGTCTCTTCAACGCGTTCACAAAGGTCGCGTATTCTTGAGTAGACAGAACCGGTTTCATCAGCGGCAATACCAGCCGTTGATCGCAAAACACCTGCCCTGAGAACCTGTATCTCGATTTCTTTTCGGTCCCGATCGGTGCTTTGGCTCAGTTCCGCCAACTGCTCAATCGCCAGGGACAATTGTGTACCTGCCTCGATGTTGGCGGATCGTTGAACCGCGCGCTGGCCCGCAAGATGCCGGTAGTCGATTGCTTCCTTGTTCATGCCCGCCATCGTGTAGTGGTGTGCCAGAATTTCCGGGCTGGCATCACCCGAATGAACCTCCTTGTCTTCCAGTCTTCGGGCAACACGAGCGTGCAAAACACGGCGTTCGCTTTTCAGAAGACTGTTGTAGGCGGTGTCGCGAATAAGCGCGTGACGGTAGCTGAAGGTTTCATGATCATCGGCATCAGAAACCGTGACTATCCCTGCATCCAACAAAAGCTCCAAACCCGCGCGCAACGCGGTATCTTCAATGCGGGCCACCTTGGCGATCAACGGATACGAAAACTGAGGTCCGATGACAGCTCCGATCTGGGCCACTTCCTTGGCCGAACTCAACCGGTCAAGGCGCGCCATCAACGCATCGTGCAAGGCACTGGGAACCGAGTTCGCCGGAGAAACCAGACCCATTGAATACGTGTCTGTTCCTTCGGTCAAACCGCCGGATTCCAGAAGGTCTTTGGTTACTTCTTCCACGTATAGAGGCACACCGTCGGATCTGGCCGCAACCACCTCATACATCTCGTCCGAGATCGGCTGGCCTTTGGCGACTTCATCCACAATGTTCTTGACCTGATGGAAATCCAACTGCTTCAAAACCACTTTCGAAAGATTTGATTGCAGCGCCCAGCCCGGGTCGAACTCGGGTCTGAATGTCATGACAACCAGCACCGGAAGGTCATAAATCCGGTACACGATCCGATCCAGCAACAGCTTGGTCGTCGGATCAATCCAATGCGCATCCTCGAACAGGAACAGCAGCGGTTTTTCTCCGGCCACTGCCGTCAGATTGCTCAGCAGCATTTCCAGCGTCTGCTCCATGAGATGCTGCGGAGTCAGATTCAACGGGCCCAATTGATCTTCAAATGGAACGGACAGAAGCGATGCTGCCAACTTCAAGGCATGGTCAGTCTGATCGCCAAGAACGGCAGAGATTTTTTTCAATTTTACGTCGCTTGAATCGTGGGAACGGAGTCCCGCCGCAATTTCGAGTTGGCGAATGAGGGGATAAAATGCACTTGCGTAATGGTAAGGCGAACACTGGTATCGAGTTTGAGTGTGCGGCACCCCCGCAATACTCTGTCGTAATTCCTCAACCAATCGCGACTTGCCAATTCCAGGCTCGCCTGACACCAGCACAACCTGTCCCTGACCGTTCCTGGCCAACTGCCACTTTTCGTTCAGGGTCTCAAACTCTGCGGTGCGGCCGACCAAAGGCTTGAGCAACTCGTCATCCAAGGCCAAAAAGCGGCTGACGGTTTCCCGCGTTCCGGTAACCTGCCAGGCTTCAACCTCCCTGGCGAAACCCTTGAGTTTGAATGCGCCGCGCAGAACGTAGTTGAAAGCGTCGCCCGCCAATTGTTGCGTGCTAGGAGCGACGATCAGCGTTCCCGGGTCCGCCATAGTCTGCAGACGGGCGGCCAGATTGGGCGTCTCGCCCATGGCGGTTCCATCCTCAAACATTTTTTCGCCGCGCAAATCACCAACGACGACCAATCCGGTCGCTATCCCTATTCTGACATTCAGTTTCGCGTGGGTGCGGATATCCGGCACTTCCTGGATAATGCGAAGCCCCGCACGAACGGCACGCTCTGCATCATCTTCATGGGCGTGAGGAAACCCGAAAAAGACCATGATTCCATCGCCATAATAACTTGCAATATGGCCGTCAAAGGCCGCAACGGACGCAGCGCATGTTTCCTTGAAAAGCCGAAGTACCTCCGCCAGATCTTCGGGATCGACGCGCTGGGCAATTTCAGTTGACCCGACCAGATCGATGAACATTACGGTAAGCTGCCGGCGCTCGGCCACGATTGTCGGGCCGTCAGGACCCTTGGGCTGGCTTTGCCCGGCCTCTGCATCGACACGAACCGCTTTCAGGAAACGCCGTCTCGGACCAAGGGGAAGTCCGATCGTGACAAGATCCTGGTCCGTTAATTCGGATAGATCGCTTAGCTCGATTTCATGCTCGGCAAACGCCTTGGCGTACTTGGTCAAACTGTGTTTCTCAAGCCAAAGCGCAATATCGGACATTCGATGGTTTCACTTGCCGTCTTGGCAGGGCGCAATGTCTGCGCTCCAACAACAGGCATCTCCCTGTTAGCTTAGCTTTCAACACACTCGTTACAATTTACGGTGACATCCTAGGAAATATTCTTTCAATGAAGAAGCCCACTTTGTTAACGGGTCAAGGGCTTCGATGCGCCTTTTTAACCCGGCCCAACATAAACTTCTCGGCGGCGCGCTTTGGCGGCCCTTGTAATGGTTGCCGTAATCATTGGATGCCTGCGCTTCATCCGGAAGCGTTTCATAGGCCTGACGTATCACCAATATAGGATCGGCGAAACAATGCCGCCGTTCAGATCGTGTGCTTGAACACAGGCTTCCGTATCAGAAGTCCCGCCGTGCAAGGTTGGTCCAAAACGCAATTCCATGGCGGATAGCATCATCGTTGAAATCATATGACGGGTTGTGAAGCGGCATCGCATTGTTCCCCTCAACCCCGTTACCCATCAGGATGAATGCCCCCGGACGATGTGCAAGAAACCCGGCAAAGTCTTCCGAAAAACCGACCCGGCCATAAGTATCGTTTATTCTACCAACGTCACGGGCCGCGCCTGAAATACAATCGGTTGCCCTGTCGTCGTTCACCAGCGGCCGGAATGAAGTCGAGTAATCAACTTGCGCCTCTGCAGCATGCGCCGCGCTGACACCGGCCACAATCGCGCGCATTCTGCGTTCTATGCTTTCAGACACATCCCCGGTGAACCCTCGGCAGTCCCCGCGCAGTGTTACATTGCTGGGTAGGATATTGCGCGCACCATCGGTCAGGAATTCGGTGATGGAAACCACGGCGTGTTCGCTGGCTGGAAGCGAGCGAGAGACGATCGATTGCAATTGCTGCACAATCGCGGCCCCGACCACAATCGGATCGATGCCTTTTTCGGGCATGGAAGCGTGCCCGCCCCGACCCTGAATATGGATTTCGAAATTATCCTCAAACGCACAGAATGGCCCTGCCTGCGTGGCGAAATGACCAAGCTCCATTCCCGGCATGTTGTGAAGGCCGAAGATTGCGGCCATGGGGAAGCGGTCGAACAAATCGTCCGCAATCATCGCGGCGGCCCCATTTCCATTTTCTTCGTCCGGCTGAAAGATGAAGTGAATGGTCCGACTAATATTGGGATCCGCCGCAAGTTCCAGCGCGGCCCCAAGCAGCATGGTACTGTGACCATCGTGCCCGCATCCATGAAACTTGCCGTCCGCTTGCGAGCGATAGGGCAAGTTTGTCGCCTCATGTATCGGCAGGGCGTCCATATCGGCACGAAAGCCGATCGCAGTTTCATCGGGACCCCGTCGCAGGGTCGCGACGAGACCAGCCCGGCCAACCCCACGGGTGACTTCAAGCCCTGCGTCTTCCAACGCTGCTGCGATCTGTCCAGAGGTCCGGTCAAGATCGAAACCGGTTTCCGGGTTGGCATGCAAATCCCGACGAAATGCGGTGAGGTCAAGCATCGGCCACACTTCCTTCGGACAGGATGATCAGCGGCAGGTCGGCTTCAACCATCAAGCAGGCTGCCAAACCTGCCGCACCGGAAGGTGTCGTAGAGAAACCCAGGTCCTGGGCCTGTTTTACGGCGTCCAAAGCCTGTTGGTCACTGACCGTAACCCAATCATCGGCGCACTGTTTCAAAATATCCAGGGCCAACATGGACGGCGTCTTGCAATCCAGCCGCCCCATGTTTGACACGGGTCCTTCGACAGTGAAGATCTCACCCGCCATGACGCTTTTCTTGAGGCAAGGCGCGGCATCCGGTTCGACGACTATGATCTTTGGCTGAACCGGCCAGTTGGACCGGATCATGTAAGCGACCCCTGCGGCCAGGCCGCCAACGCCAGCCTGCAAAAATACATGGCTGGGCCAGGTTCCGGCAGTTTCCAGCGCGTGCTGTATTTCTTCGGCAATGACGGTATAACCTTCCATGACCAGCCGGGGAGGTTCGGTGTATCCGGGCCAGGAGCCGTCGGCGAGGTGGATGGCGCCGGTTGCCTCGGCATCGGCAATGGCTTCCGCAACACTTTCCTCGTAGTCGTCGCCGGACCGAACTACCTCTGCGCCCTTGTCCCGTAGACGAATGGCGAAGTCCTCGGGCACCGTTTCGGCGAGGTGAATGCGGGCCTTTGCTCCAAACAGACGCGCGCCAGCGGCCACAGCCATGCCGTGATTACCTGCGCTGGCACAAACAAAAGTCATCGAGCGTGCGATGTCCTTTACAATGTCGTCCAGAAAGGCGTTTGCTTCTACGGGGTGGCCAACGCGCGCTTCGATCAGCTTGGCGACAGCATAAACACCACCGAGGGCTTTGAACGCGCCCAAGCCCATTCTGCCGGTTTCGTCCTTGATCAGCATCGGTCTTCCCTGGAAACTGCGGGTCTCCAAGGGGCTTGGTCTGTAGGCAGGGCATGCAGCAAGCAGAGCCAGCGGTTTTGCGACGTCGAGTATCTTTGAGTTTTTCATGGAGAGAGTTGTACGCGCAAACGATGATCTATTATGGTCAAATTTGCCAAATTTGCGGGAAATTTTCTCTAAATGATGAAGGTGTGGTGTGAAACTCGATCAGTTTGACCGAAAGCTGCTTCAACTGATGCAGGCCGATGCAAAGATGGGCCTCGAAGCCCTTGCGTCAGAGACGGGCTTGTCTGTCGCATCCGTACAACGGCGTCTGAAGGCGCTCAGATCCTCGGGGGCCATTCTGTCCGAAGTGGCGATTGTTGACGCTAAAAAACTTGGCGTCGCGATGAGCTTCATTGTCATGGTTGAACTGGAGCGGGAACGTCAGGATCAGATAGACGCGTTCTCACGACAGGTGCAGTCCGAGCCCATGGTCCAGCAGTGCTATTACATCACAGGAGACGCCGACTTCTGTCTGGTCTGCACTGCAAAGGACATGGATGATTTTCAAGAACTTACGAAGCGCCTGTTTTTCGACAATTCAAACGTCCGTCGCTTTCGAACATCTGTGGTCATGGGACGGAAAAAAATCGGATTAGGTATTCCGGTTGATGGGGACGGGCTGGGGTGACGAAAACCCTCGTGAAGTCGTTCACTCTGTACGGCACGGCTTTGGGCGACCTTTGTTGAAATCTCTTGCCTTATAGACGCGTAAGTCACGCCAAAAGCTCGGAAGCGAACTCGGTTTTCATCGCCGGCTTCGATCAGCCACCGCAAATACCGCTTATATCGCCGTCGTTTTGCTTTGGACGATGAATGGAGTGGTTTGCGACCCTGTTGCAGACTGGCGGTTCGAACACGCCGCTTGCCAAGTACGCAGTGGACGACGTTGCAAAGGACGGTGTCCGATTGGGCAATCTCTGCGACTTCCGGACGTTCAGCCGGGCAATTAACATGACGGCCTGAACGCTGACCAACGGCGGTTGTTATGTCGGATTTGACCACGGAATACCCGGCAGCCATTCCTTCATGGCTGCCAGGGATGCGCGTCCGCCTTGATCGGCATGTGTAAACAACCAGACATCCAGGAATATCGGTGCGGTTTCCGGTATCTCGTCTGTGTCAGACGACAGCCTTTGCGACCCAAATGTCAGTGCGAGAACGTGTAGCAAGGCAAGGCATGTCAAGTTTGGTGAAGACGGTTGAAACCAGTCCAAGTCAAAACAATACTAACTGGTTTTTGCCGCATAGAACGAACAACCATTTGAATCGCGTCCGCTGATTGCCAGTTTTTGGTCCGCGACAACGCCGTTGCTGCGAACACGCCCCAGCAGGAAGCCATAATTTATCTCACCCGACATTCGACGCCCCGACAGTCGGCCGTTGAATCGCCCAGTAAACCCTTGCGAGGTTTTCACCTGACCCGTGTAATTGCCGCCACCGACATGCCTGACCTTCATTGCGCCCGTTATTTTCTGCTGTCCGATTTTGCTGCGGGTTCCGCAAGTTGTTGTGAAACGCCAGTTCCCCGACATTTCCGTTGGCCCAATCGGAATCGGGGGCGGAGGGTTGTAGAGGTCGCTGTTGTCGGGAAACGCCAGCCAGGATTGCAATTGCGCTTCCGACTGGATCCTGAGTGCTACCAGTTGGCTGGCTGAAAGGTAACCCGTTGCCGGAAAACCCCGGCTTGCCTGCCATGCCTGAATTGCCCCTCTGGTCCCACGACCCATAACACCGTCTATTCCATTCGGATCATGGCCCAGAACACTCAGCCGGGCCTGAATGTCGCGGATCGCCTGTTTGTCCAGCGCCAAAGCAGTTTCCGATTCAGCTGTACCATTTTCCGGCACCGGTTTCAGCGGTGGCAGCGGTCTAAGCGGCGGAAGTTGTTTCAACGCAGGCGGGGTTTCCTGGAGCAATGCGGACTGTGCGGCTGGCGCACCGGTTATGGTCAGGTTGCCCTGGCTGTACGTGGCTTTGTATTGTTTGCCCTCTAGGCCGTCACGGTACGGCGCGCAACCCTCCAGCGCAGACGCGAAGAAAAAGTAGAACTGACGATGCGCGGACCGGGCAGCCGCCGGCGCGGTCATCACCGGCAGTCCCACGATGTCGCCGGCTGGACCAACTTCGAATTCAATCTCAACGCCGATCTGAGGATTCCCTGAGATCGCTTTTCGGATGCAATCCGCAGCGGCCGCCAACTGCGTGGGGTCGTTAACCTGAGCGGTGGATACCCCATGAAAGCAAACCCAAAGCAGCAGGGCATAGGCCAGAGTTGAAACTCGTCTTTGCGGGGTCTTGTCACACGTCAGATTTGGCATTCGTCTCCGCAAGAAGGTCTCCAAGGTTCGGCAGCTTTGCGTTCAGGGTAGCCGATTGTTCGCCTTGCAGCGATGCAAATCCGCTCTGTGGGACACTCTGACTTCGATTGTCTCTGCTGAGGCCAGGTGTTCTTTCGGGGTGGGGTGGCCCCTCCAGACCGGATTTGTTTCCGAGGGCCTGCCGTGAACACGCAAACAGGTTTTGCCCATCTGTCAGGATCATAACCGTCCTGATGTGCGCGACTACTTTTGTGTTTCAGCGAAAGCAGCCGACACTTGTAACGTCGCCATCTCGTGCTTTTGGGCACGTCCAACAGCGTGCCTTTTGACTTTTAAGACCAGGGCATGATCCCTGAATACGAACTGCGCGTGCTTACGGAATGCGCCATCTGTGCCAGTGTCGTCAGATCAAAAACGGGAAGCTGTAGTTCTTCCTGAATCCGCGCGGCATAGGGCGGCAGATCGGTGCATTCCAGAACCAATGACCGGATGCCCGGGTCCCGCCGCTTCAGGTTGCGAACCGCTTGCATGACTTCATCATCGATCAGATCAGTGTCCATACGCGTTCGCGTGTTGCGCAGGATCACTTCGGCAAATTCGGTACTGTCCTCCAACCCTTGTACCGCGACGGGGATGCCCGCGGCACCTACACCTTCGAAATGTTTCGGCGTTAGTGCCGACGCATCTGCGGTCAGCACGCCCACTGGGGCATTCGCGCCGGTCATGTGAAACGCCAATGGCACCTGTATCAGACTGGATGCAAAGACCGGGACGGAAACAGCAGCCGCCAGTTCCTTTTGAAAGAGCGCCAGAAAACCGCAACTGCCGGTGATGGCCCGTACACCCTCGGCCTCAAGGCGCCGTGCCCCGGCGATAAAGGGGTCCAGCAGTTCAGGGGTCGGGTTTTTCAACAGGGTCGGGACGGTAACGCCATCTATCATTTCGTACAGCACCGAAAACGGCAGGCTGGACGGGTTCTTGATATGACCCGGAGGTTTGGGGAAATAGCTCTCTAGGCATAAAACGCCTATCGAGGCCCCACAGATGTTCTGGCCGCCTTCGTAAATTGGCATGGTCGTCAGCTCCTTTCGGATCAGAGGTTCAAAACCGGGCCAGTGAAAACGGGTCCAGGTCGATATTTGGGCTGCGGTCGGAGATGATGTCGGCCACAAGCTCGCCGGTTTTCGGTGCCATCATCAACCCATAGTGGGAATGGCCAAACGCGGTGTAGAGGCCATCTTTTCCGTTCAAAGGTCCAATTGCTGGAAGGCTGTCCGGAAAGGACGGACGCCGCCCCATCCAGAACCTTGCGCCGCTTGTATCAAGGTCCGGAACCATGGACTTGGCTTGCGCGGTCAGTGTCTTTTCCTTTCCGGGATCGGCGGGCGCGTCGACGCTTGCGAACTCGGCTGTTCCCGCGACACGAAGGCCACCCTGCATCGAGCTTGCGACAACTTTTGCGTCCACATCCATGACCGAATTGTTCAGACTGGCGGAAGGCGTTGGAAACTCGACATGATATCCGCGCTCGGCGACCAGCGGGATCGACAAGCCAAGGGGTTTCAGGATTTCGGCTGACCAGACTCCGGCGGCCAGAACGACCTTGTCGGCATGAAGGAGCCCTTGCGCGGTGGCAAGCTGCCAGCCGCCATCCTGCGCACGGCTCAGCCCTTTTAGCTCGGTTTGGACGATTTCTGCGCCCTGTATTCTGGCCTTGTCGGCCAGAACCGCAGCCAACCGTCCCGGAGATGTGACGCGTGCCTGACCCTTGATCACAATGGCAGCCTTGAAATCACGGCTCAGCGCAGGTTCGATACGCCGCAATTCGACGCCATCGATGCGGTCGAGGTCGCCTCCCTTTTCCCGCCGAATGAGGTAGTCCAGCCCATCCAGGTTGGCCTGTTCCGGATGGCGGAACGCGTGGACATAGAGGCTGTCGGTGATCAGATCCTCGTGACCGGTGCCCTGCAGATGCCGCCGGTACAGATCAATGGAAGGACGGCACAACAGCTCCATCGCATCCGAGATCTCACGCACCGTCTTTTCGCCGGAGTTACCCAGAAAGCGCATCCCCCAGGGAACCATCTTTGGCCAAAACGAAAGCCGGACAGACAGCGCGCTTTTTGGGTTCAGCAGCATTGCCGGAAGCTTTTTCCAGATCCCCGGCACGGCTTGCGGGATGATCGACCACGGAGAGACAACGCCCGCGTTTCCGAACGAGGTTTCCTGCCCCGGTTCGCTTCTGTCCAATAGCCGGACGGGAATGCCGCGCTCCTGCAGGGACAACGCGCAACAGATGCCGACGATGCCAGCGCCGATGATGGTGACTTCTTTCGCCATGTTGTTATGCCGGGGAATGACTGCGGTTGCGGGCGATCATCTGAGTGACGATGACCGGAGAGGCCACGGCCAGCGCGATCAGATCAGCGGTCAGGCTGGGCGCGACAAAGATAACGCCTGCCAATGCCATCAAGATACGCGAGGCTATGTTCAGCGGCTTTAGCCAATATCCCACCACGGCGGCGGACAGGGCGATGACCCCTGCAATGCAGCTGGCGGCAGTGTAGGTGAACTCCCACAGATTGAACCCGGTTGACGACACGAACAGCAGAACCGGTGCATAGACAAAGGCCATGGGCGCGATGACTTTGCCAAGCCCAAGTGTAAAGGCGGACAGCCCGGTTCGGAACGGGTTGGAATTGGCAATGGCCGCGGCCGCATAGGCCGAAGTGCAGACCGGCGGCGTGATCTCGGACACGACACCGTAGTATAGCACGAACAGGTGGCTGGCGATGGGCGGCACGCCCAATTGCGCCAGCGCGGGCTGTGCGACCGAAACCAGCATGATGTATAACGCTGTGGTCGGGATGCCTGCGCCCATCAGGATGCAGACGATGGCGATGAACACCAGCGAGATGAACAGCTGCAGGTCTTCCATAGCAAACAGTTGGAAGCTGCCGAACGAGATCATGTTGTACAGATCCGCCGCCAGGTTGCCCGCGCCCTGCGTCACCATGAAACCGATGCGGAACCCGATGCCGGTGGTATTGATGACACCCACCACGATGCCGACAGCGGCCGCAGCGGCCCCCACGGCCAGCGAGTATTTCACGCCCAGTTCGACCGCGGCCAGCATCTCGGGAATTTCGATCCGTTTCTGGGGGTTCAGTGTAGCGATCACTGACAGGCCGCAAAGAATGGCCGTCATGGTCAGATCGAAGCCACCATCCGAGAACTTCCAAAGCACGAAGGCAAGGAACGCCGCCGCATAGATCAGTGTCGGAGGTTGCTTCAGGCGCGACATGCCCGCGATCACGGCAAGGGAGATACCGCAAAAGGCGGACATGAACGGCGTGTAGCCCGTGAACAGCACTACCAACAGGCCGATCAGAGGCACGATGTTGGCCCAGCCTTCGGCCCAGACAGCCTTGAGCTGCGGCAGTTGCTCTGTCGCCAGACCCTTCAGGTTCAGCTTGCGCGCCATCAGGTGCACGACAGCAAAGACACCGACATAGTGCAGGATGGCCGGGAAGATCGCCGCGATCACGATGGTTGTATAGGGAACCTCGAGGAACTCGGCCATGATGAAGGCGGCCGCCCCCATGATCGGCGGAGTGATCTGGCCACCGGCCGAGGACGCGGCCTCGACCCCGCCTGCAAAATGGCCGGGGTATCCCAGGCGCTTCATGTTGGGAATTGTCAGCGCGCCGGTCGAAACGGTGTTGGCCACCGAAGAACCCGAAATCGTGCCGAAGAACGCCGAGGATACCACCGACACTTTTGCCGGACCGCCGGTATAACGGCCCGCCAAAATGGTTGCGTTGTCGATGAAAAGCTGTCCCAGCCCTGTGCGCTGGGCAATGACGCCAAACAGCACAAAGTGGAACACAATTGTGGAAACAACCCAAAGTGTGACGCCGTAGATGCCTTCCTGCGGGAAGTACATCGACGATACGAAAGTTTTGAAATTCACGCCGGGATGCTGCAGCAGGCCGGGGAAATAGGGACCCAGCAGGGCGTATGAGATAAAGACACAGATGATCAGCGGCAGCACCCAGCCCAAAGTACGGCGCGCGATGTCCAGAACCAGCAGGATGATGATTACGCCCAAAATCACGTCGTACGTGTTGGGGTTGCCCATGCGGAACGTCTGTTCCTCGATCCCGAGAAACGGAATGCCGCGCCATGCGAGTCCGACATACAGCGCAGCGATGATCCCCAGCGCCATGAAGACCAAGTCGTAGAGTGGGATGTTACCGATGCGGAAGCGGCTTACTTTAAGCGCATAGAGGCTTTTGGCCCCGATAATCGGGATTGTTGCATAGACCAGAATGAACAGCAGCGCCAGGTAGATGCCCATGTGCCAGTGATCGGCGGGCAGGCCGAAACCGGCGGTGAAGAATTCATAGAATGCAAAGATCAGAGCGACGACTCGCAGAACCTTGGCGGTTGCGGGCGACACTTGCCGGACGGCGGCGCCTTCGTCGAATTGTTCTTCGATGGCAGCCAGTTCCTCGGCTGTCAGCTCGTGGTCATCAAGTTTCAGTGTCTCGGACATGATGGCCCCCCTGATTACGCGTATTTCGAGAACCCGGTGTCCCTTGCGGGGCACCGGGTGTTTGTGTTTCCTGAGATCGGATTACTGAAGAAGTCCGGCTTCTTTGTAGAACTTCTCAGCACCTGGATGCAGCGGAACACCCAGCGCCTCGACACCGTCCAGCGCCGTGTCGGGTGTGATCTGCTTGCCTTTGGCATGGCCGTTGTCCAGCAACTTGCGGGTGTTGTCGTTCCACAGGGCCTTGGTCAGTTGATAGACCAGATCTTCAGACAGGTCCGAGGATACAACCAGCATCGCGCTGACCGCAGGGGTTTTGGTCTCGGCGTCGATGCCTTCATACACGCCGCCCGGAATGGCCGAGGGGATATAGGCCGGGATGATCTCATTGATCTTCGCCAGATCCTCGTCCGAGAAGGAATGCAGGTTCATGCCTTTGGTCGAGGACAGCTGCACCATCGCGGCGACCGGCCAGCCTGCGGCATAGAAGTAGGCGTCCAACTGACCATCAGCCAGACGCTCCGCGCTCTGGCTGTTGTTCAACTCGGCCTCGTCCATGTTGTCGCGGTTGACGCCCCAGGCGTCCAGCATCTGCAGAACGGCCACCTGAGTGCCCGAACCCGCCTGCGCGATACCAACACGTTTGCCTTCCAGATCGCCCAGATCATTGATCGTCTGACCTGCCGGCAGAACCAAATGCAGGTCCTCGGGGAAGAGATTGGCTACGATGCGCAGGTTAGGATGCGGTTTGCCTTCGAACTTGCCTTCACCCAGAAACATCGAGCGCGTGACGTCGGCGGCGGCCAGGCCGGCCTCCAACTCGCCGTTTTGAACGGCCGCATTGTTAAAGACAGACGCAGTGGTGGATTGCGCAATCGCGATCAGACCGGGCACGCCGCACTGGCCGCCTTCTTCACACGGGCGCGAACCCGGAGGGGCAGAAATCCCGTTTGCGATTGTGCCGCCGATGGGGAAGTAGGTTCCGCCAGCCCCGCCGGTACCGATGCGGAAAAAGGTCGGGTCCTGTGCCAGCGCCGGTGCGGCCAGCGCGCCAGCCAGAGCGATGCCTGCCAGGCATTTCGATAGTCTCATCGTTTCCTCCAAGTTGTGGATCATCGGATTCGGTTTGCCCGAAATTTGATCCCGCCAGCGTAGAGGGAATTCACATAAATACAAATTTGTTATATTTCACAAAACTTAAATTTAGCTTATATATAGCGCATGAATCTTACCCAACTGGCCGTATTTCGCGAAGTGATGGAAACCGGTTCCATTTCTCAGACGGCGAAAAAACTGAACCGCACGCAACCAGCGATCAGCCTGGCATTGAAGAACCTTGAAAAGAACTTGGGTCTTACGTTGTTCGAACGCAAAGGGCGGCGTCTGGTGCCGGTTCCGGAATCGCATTACCTTCTGGCGGAAACTACGGGTATCCTGGATCGGCTTTCGACGATTTCCAGTACCATGGAAGGGCTGATCAAAGGGCATTCCGGCAGTTTGAACATCGCCACAATGCCTGGTCCTTCGGCGTTTCTGTTCCCGCGGTTCATCAGCCAGTCGGTCGGGGAAAACCCCAATATACGCATCACGCTGTCCACACGCAGTTCGCCCCAGATCATGGAGCTTGCAGGTACCCAGAATATCGATTTTGGTTTCGCTGATTTTGAACACTCTGCCGGCAGAAAACCGCAGTATTCAGCCGAACTCATCCGGGCTGACTGTTTTTGCGCCATAGACAGCGCACACCCTCTGGCGTCCCGGAAAAGCATAACGATTTCTGATCTGGACGGGATCCCCATGGGCGGGTTGCACGAAACCCATCCGTTCCAGCGTAAGATCCGGCAAGAGTTTCAGGACGAATCTGCAAACTACAAACCGACGGTCACCTGCCAGTACTTTCTTCCGTTGATCCCCTTTGTAAGTTCGGGTCAGTGCTGCACCATCGTTGATCCGCTGACCTTTGCCACCGAACGTGAATTGGGGCTGTCTCAGGGGAAGGTTGCGTTTTTGCCGTTTGAAAACCCGCTCAGATATGAATACGCGATCCTTCAGCCTGACCACCGACCGGCGTCACAGCTCGCGCTCAACATCAAGGCAGGCTGGAAAGCCGAAGTTTTGAAGAAACTGGAGGAAGTGGGGGCCAATCCCCGTGCAGAATGGGTTGATGAAACCGAAGGCAAGCAAGACTGAATAATCGTGATCATCAAAGGCGGGCGTCGAGATACCTTGCGACGATCACGCCGGTTTTCTCTTCATCGTGCTCTGCCGGTTCAGGCGACAAGCTGTCATGTTCAGGAGTTAGGAAAGGCATTACTGAAGGCACATAACGGGTTCTGATCGGCCGCTGAGACCGCTAGGCTGATGTGCAGACGAGACTTTTCGAACGGTGAGAGCGAGAATGAATGGTGCAGAAAGCCTGGTCAGAACACTTCTTGGGGCGGGTGTGGACACTTGTTTTGCCAATCCCGGCACCAGCGAGATGCATTTCGTGGCGGCTCTGGATCAGATCCCGGGGATGCACTGCGTTCTTGGCCTGCAGGAGAACGTCGTCACTGGCATGGCAGACGGCTATTTCCGGATAGCGCGCAAGCCAGCCTCGACCTTGCTGCATTGCGGTCCGGGATTGGCCAATGGAATGGGCAACCTGCATAATGCCCGCAGGGCGCGGTCGGGGATAGTCAATATCGTGGGCGATCAGGCCACCTATCATGCCAGGCACGATGCTCCGTTACAGGCCGACACGGACAGTATGGCGCGCACGGTGTCGAACTGGGTGCATACCAGTTCGCGATCCGATCAGGTCGGGGCCGATGCGGCCCGTGCCATTCAGGCAGCAAAAACTATGCCGGGGCAGATCGCCACACTGATCCTGCCTTCGGATGTCAGCTGGGATAAGGGCGGCAGGGTTGCCCATCCGCTGCCGGTTCCAGTCCCGGCAAAGATCGATCCTGCGGCTGTCGCTCAGGCCGCCCGCACCCTGCGGGATGACGAAAATGTCCTGATCCTGCTGGCAGGCCACGGTGTGCTGACCCCCGCGCAGAGCCTGGCCTGGCGGGTGGCGCAGGCGACCGGCGCGGCGCTGATGGCAGATTTCGTCACGCCGCATCTGGCGCGGGGACGCGGGCGTCTGCCGTTGGTGCGGGTGCCCTATGACACCGACCTGGCGCGCGAAACGCTTGCGAATTTCAAGACCATCATTCTGGTCGGTGCCAAACCTCCGGTGGGGTTTTTTGCGTATCCGGGGAAATCCTCGACCCAATATGCCGACGACGCACGTTTCATTCGTCTGTCGCGCCCGGATCAGGACGCCGAAGCCGCGCTTCAGGCACTGGTGGATGAACTGAACGCGCCCGCCGTCGCGATCCCTGATCCTGGCCCTCGACCCGAGGCCCCTTCGGGCGCTTGCAGCCCGGAAGGTCTGGCGCAGGCAGTTGCGGCTTTGATGCCCGAGAATGCGATCATTTCGGATGAAAGCGTGTCCTATGGACGGGCTTTCTATCCGCACACCTTCGCGGCCCCAGCCCATGACTGGCTGCATCTGGCCGGAGGGGCCATTGGCGATGGCCTGCCGGTGGCCACCGGGGCCGCCATCGCGGCTAAAGGTGAACGCCGGGTGATCAGCTTGCAGGCCGACGGCTCGGCGATGTATTCGCTTCAGTCGCTCTGGACACAGGCGCGCGAAGGGCTGCCCTGCACGACGATCATCATCTCGAACCGCAAGTACCAGATATTGATCGGCGAATACGGCAATGTCGGTGCAACGCCGGGCCCTACGGCGATGGACATGCTGGACCTTGGCAAACCGGATCTGAACTGGGTCAATCTGGCCAACGGCATGGGGGTCGAGGCCGCAGTGGCCACCGATCTGGACCAGCTTGGCGATCTGATGCAGGCCAGTTTCGCAAGACTCGGTCCATTCTTGATCGAGCTGATCGTCTGATGGTGCCCGATACGTCGCCGCGCCTCGGGAGAGCAATAAGAATACGACATCTTAGAGCGCGGTGTTTGACCCTGTTGGGTCTAAGGCGTGTTAGGCGAGGGTAGAACAGAGCGAGAAGAACCGGTGGCGAACAGCGGTTTCGAACCTCAAAAACATACCCCTCGGGACATGCCAGATATACTGCAACCACCGTGGCAGAACGGCAGGCTGCAATGCGCGCCCCGATTGCAATCGAAGTATTAATGAACTAGTGACGCGCCATCTGTAGACATGGTGGATAGCTTAATGAAGATTCTGATCACGGGGGGCGCGGGTTTTATCGGGTCGCGGCTGAGCGCTGAACTTGTTCAGCAAGGGCATGACGTCACGGTTTTCGACTCTCTGCACCCACAGGTTCATTTCCAGAACGAGACCAATTTCAGGATCGCCAAATCCTCGGGCGCGGGG